>DAIEHR010000274.1 GCA_027353465.1 Acetobacteraceae bacterium
GGAGGCTCGGCGCCGTGTCCTTCCCGGCGTTCGCACCTGCGTCCAGTGCCAGTCGGCGCGGGATCGCCGTCCGGCGACGTTCGGATTCAACCGCAGGGGCAGCAAGGACAGCCAGCTTAAATAGCCCCCCGGCCGAACCGAAGGGGCCGTGTCGCTTCGGTAGCGGTTGGGGCGGCTGCGAGACAGACGCATGGTTTGGCGGAAGCCGGCGGCCTCCCGCGGTTATGGTGGGTGCAGGTCGGCTAGGGCCTGTCGTCAGTTGAGCCAACGGAGCGTGGCGACCAAATGGATCGCGGCCACGCCCCCAAGCTGGCGGCGCGGCGCCAACTGGCGCATTGCTTTATGCGACAGGGTTTGCACCGGCTGCTGCCAGGACCCATCCGGCATCAGGCGCCAGTATCGGGGCGAGAAATCCTCCGGCGCCGGGAGAGGATCGTGCGCCGGGACCGCCAGCGCGGCCGGTCCTTCTGTCTTCATTTTGCTTGGAAGGGCCGCTAAGGGTGCCGCATCCCGGCTTCGCGGCCCTCTGCGGCCCTTCGCGCTCTTCCAAGCAAATCACCCCGGCCAACAGCGGCTTCGGCGTCTAACGAGTGGCAGCGAACGCCGCCGCCCTACGTCATTTTGCCCATCCTCCCGCCGGATCGCGCGCATCACGTCCAGCGCCACGATGTTGGACGTGCCCTCCCAGATGGAGCCTGGACGGGCGTCCCGCGGCAGGCGCGGCTCGCTTCATTCCTCGATATAACCCCCGCCGCCGCGCACCTCCAACCCGTCGCCAGTCACCTGCCGAGCATCCCGGCATGCTTGGAATTTGATAAGCGGGGCCATGATCCGGGCCAGACACTGGCCTTGCGGGTCGCCGGCATTGGCCCGACGCAGCGCCTCGACGGTCAGGAAAAGCATCGTGAACCCGGACAACCCGACGATCCGCTAAACTGGCTTTGATCGGATCACCTGGTCAAACCCCTTGCCACCGGCCCGGCCAGAACCGAAATGCGGCATTGCAGCAAGGACCGCACAGGGAATCGATGAGAGCTGACAATGCGGTCGATCCCGCCCGCCACGGCCTGCGGGGAAAGGTCTTTCAGGGTGGCACCCTGTTAATGGGCCGGCAATTGCTGTCGATGGGGCTGAGCCTTATCGGGTTGCTGCTAATCACCCGGATCATAGGGCCGGCGTCCTATGGCCCATACGTGGCCGCGCTGGGCATCTGCCAATATGCGCAGAACCTGGGACAGGCTGGCATCGGCGTCTATCTGGTGCGCGCCACCGGCGAGGTGACCGAACGCACCTTCGCGGTCGCCACGACCCTGCTGCTGATCTCCGCCGTGGGCTTGCTGGTAATCCTGGAATCCAGCCTGGGCCTGATCGCACGCTGGATGCCGATGCCGGGCCTGACGCCGCTGCTGGCGGTCCTGCTGCTATCGGTCGTTTTCCAAACCGTCGCCGTCAGCTCCAGCGCTCGGCTGGAACGGGCGCTGGACTTCCGCCGCGTGGCGATGATCGAAATGGCTGGCCAGTTGCTCTACTACGCCGCGGCGCTGCCACTGGTCCTGTTGGGTTTCGGCGTGTGGTCGCTGGTGACCGGCTGGTGCCTGCAACAGGTGTTCATGTGCGTCGCGTTCCAGGTTGCCGCGCGGGCATGGCCGAAGCTGGCGTGGGACACCGCGATCGCGAAATCGATGCTGAACTATACGCTGGGGTATGCGGCGTCGGACTGGCTGTGGCAACTGCGCAATCTGGTCAATCCGCTGATCGTCGGCCATTTCCTGCCGGCCGAGGCGGTCGGACAGGTCGGCCTGGCGATCCGCATGCTGGAACTGCTGTCGTTCACCAAGGCGGTCGCGTATCGCCTGTCGGTCGCGGTGCTGGCGAAAGTGCGGCACGAACCGGCCAAGTTGGTGGAGGCCGCCACCGATGGCATGCGCCTGCAAACCTTGGCGCTTGGTCCGGTCTTGATCGGTTTCAGTTGGTTCGGCGGGATGGCGCTGGCACTGGTGTTCGGCCAGCGCTGGGAACCAGTGATGCTGATCTACCCGTATCTGGCGCTCAGCTACCTGACCAACGCCCAGTTCAATATCCACGCCTCCATTCTGTATGTGCTGCACCGCAACTGGGCGGTGTCGTGGTTCCATGTGGTCCATATCGTGCTGTTCGCCGGCGCGGCGTGGGTTCTGGTCGGCCGCTTCGGTATCGTGGGCTATGGCTATGCCGAGGCCGTCGCGCTGCTCAGCTATCCCGTCATTCACCGATCGGTCCGCCTGGCGATCGGGTCACCCAGCTACCGGATTTCCGCCCTGTGGTGGGCCGGAATCGCGGTGGGATTGTTCTGGCGTCAACTGGGCTACTGGGATCTTGCCGTGCCCGTGATCGCGCTGCTGTGTCCGCCGTCGTTGCGGCAACTCAAGGTCTATTTTCAGATGTTTGCGATAAGGCGCCGGCATGCCGTCTAAGCGTTTCCGTTTCTTTGTCTTCACCTGCCGCGATCCGAAATCCGATTTCCGCCTGCCGCTGGTCGATGCGCTGCGCCGCGATCACCCGACCTATTATATCTGGCTGCGTCGCCGCCCCATCGTGTCTGGCCCGAACGCAGGCGATCCGTTCGTTGAAATGTCGGCTGCCGGACTGCTGCGTTTCATGCGGAACAGCCAGCGAGACGACGCGATCAATGTCTATTTCAACAGCACCAACACGTATTTTCCCGCCATGTCGGCATTACTGCGGATGATTGCGCCGCCAGGGGTGTGGTGCCTCGATATGCATGACGACCTGCGCTATCATAACACCGGAATAAAGCGATGGCGTGAGCAGCGGATTATCGCAACCCTGTGCCGCCTGTCCCACGTCGTCGTGCATGCCGCCCCGACACTGCGGGAGCTGTTTCCGAAATCGGTTCATCTTGGAAACGCATCGAATATTCTGCCGCTCCCGGCCACCGAAGCCCGCAACCGGCAAGTGCTGATCATCGCCAGCTTTGACGAACGATTCGACTTCGACTTCGTCTCCGCCGTTGCTCTGGCCTGTCCCCACAGCAGCTTCCATCTGCACGGCTGGACCCGGCCCGGCGACACCGAGACGATGAATCAGGTGACCGAGCTGGCCGATCGGCACGCCAATATCGAGTATCATGGCCCTTACACGATGGCCGATCTGCCCGGGATACTGGGCCGCTACCGCGTCAGCCTGGCGCCCTATCGCACCGACACCCTGCTGACCCGCTATATCGATCCGTTGCGCTTCTACCACTGCCTGAACGCCGGTCTGGAGGTGATCTCCACGGGCATCCCACAAGCACGCTTCATGGAACGCTGGGTCCATGTGGTTTCCGACGTCAGCCAGTGCGCGGCGACGCTGGCCGCGGTCCAGCAAGGCCAGCTTGCAAAACAGCCCAATTACGCACCGATTACTTGGGACCAACGGGCGGTCGAATTGACGGCGATCATCGAGGCATTGCACCGCGGCGGCGACCCCATCCGGCGGTCGTTTCTATCGTAACTTCGAATACACCGCTTGCTGCTCCGGCCGCGGTGTCACCCAGTCCGCCTTCAATGTCCCATCGGGATTTTGCCCGGCCAGGTGCCCCCACGCCCACCAGTCGGTCGAGACACCCTTGCCACCCGGAGGAATCTTCAACCCATCCTCCCCCATCCCATTCAAATACGGCACGATCGTCGCCGCCCAGGCTCGGCTTTGTTCGCTGACCATCGATGATCCCATTTCGCCGACGAATACCGGGGCGACATTCTCGTTGATCAGCCAGCCCCACATCCGGTTCATCCGCTCGATCAGGTCCGGTCCGCTGCTGACCTTCTGCGCACTGATTTCCCCCGGGTATTCATGCACCGAATAAACCAGCTTCCCCGGCACGGTTAGCGACAGCGGATACTTCCGCACCCGACGGCAATCGCTGCTTGGCGGCTCCACCACGATCAGCTTGCCGGGGTCAATCGCCAGGATCGCGTTGCCCACGCGCTCATACATCGCGCGGATATCGCGATCACCGCCCCCGCCCCAGATGCTCATATGCGGGTAGTCCAGCGGTTCGTTACGCAAATCATAGGCGATCACTGTTGGATTGACAGCGTAATGACGCGCGACTTCCTGCCAATCCGCCAGGAATTTGGCGTCGGTGACGGTTCCCTTATTGCCGCCGCCGTCGGTGTCGTCGGACGCGCCGCCAAGATCGTACCACAACCCGTTCTTCTGCTGGGCGCCCCAATTGTCGCGATCGCCGTGCCCCGGCTCGTTGGTGTGATTGTCCAGCACCAGCCGCAGCCCTACCTTGGCCGCCGCCGCCGCCACCCGGTCAATCATCCGGAAATCCGCCTGCATCGTGGCGTTGACCCAGGAAAACCGGATGCAATTGAAGCCGTCCCGCACCATCATCGCGGTCTGGCGATCCAGCGATATACCCTCGTTCACTTGATTCCAGCCGACACAGGCCAGGCGCACCGGATGCCCGTCACGATCGACGATCTGGGCGCGGTTGGTGCCAAGCGGACCCGCCGGCAAAAGCGCAGCCATCGCCGAGCGTGCCGGAAGCGGCAAAGCCAGCAGAACAAGACCCAGGATCGGCAAAACGACATTTTTCATGGCCAGAACGATGCCCGAATACGCCCGAACAGAGTCCTCAATAGGTCGTGCGGCCGAACCATTGACCCGGGCCCCCGCCTGATACAGCTTCGGCGGATCAAAAAGGGGGAATTCCACCACATGGCCGACTATACCGTTGCCGATCTCGTCGCCGAGTTCCTCGCCGCCTGCGGCGTCACGAATGTCTTCGGCATCGCATCCGTTCACAATATCCCGATGCTGGATGCGATCGGCCGCCGCAACACCATCCGCTTCATGATGGCCCGTGGCGAGCTTGGCGGCGCCCACATGGCCGACGGCTACGCCCGGGTGAACCAGGGCCTGGGCGTGATCTTCTCCTCCACCGGCCCCGGCGCCGCCAACACCATCGGCGGCCTCATCGAGGCTCGGTTTGCCGGCTCCCCGGTCCTGCACATCACCGGTCAGACCTCGACCAAATTCGTCGATCGCGGCATGGGCTCTGTCCACGACGCCTTCGACCAGTTGGGCATGATGGCGTCGGTCGGCAAAGCCGCCTACCGCATCCGCTCCGCTGAAAGTGCGCTTGGCACGTTGACCCAAGCGGCCACGCTGGCGCTGTCGGCACCGATGGGACCGGTCAGCGTAGAGGTGCCGATCGATCTGCAACGCGCGCCCATCCCGCGCCCGGCGATGCTGGACACTTTCGTGCTGCCGCTGCCGCCGCCGCGCGTGCCGACCGACGCCGAACTGGACGATCTGGCGGACCGCGTGCTGGCAGCGAAACGACCGATGCTGTGGCTGGGCAATGGCGCCAAGAAAGCTGGCAGCCCGGCGGCCAGATTGCTGGACATGGGCTTCGGCATGGTCACCAGCTTCAACGGCCGAGCAACAGTGCCGGAAGATCATCCGCGCAACATGGGCGGGCTGACCGGCATCGGCATGCCGGTGATCGAGGCGTTCTACAAAACCGTCGATCTCTGCCTGGTGGTCGGCTGCCGCATCCGCGGCCATGAAACCAACGATTTCCGCGTCGGCCTGCCCGCCAATCTGATCCAGATCGACTCCGATCCCATGGCCAACGGTCGCACCTATCCGAACCAATATTTCGTTTGCGGCGATGCCAACGCCACGCTGGACGCCCTGGTCCGCCGGATCGAGGGCAAGATGAAGATCGCCGCCGGCTATCCGCAAGAGTTTGAGGAACTGAAGCGCAACGCCCAGCGGATTTTCATCGAAACCCTCGGTTCCTACGGCACTTTCAGCGCGCAACTGCGCAAGGTGATGCCCCGCGATGCGATTTGGGCGCGCGACGTCACCCAGAACAACACCACCTGGGGCAATCGCGTGTTCCCGCTGAACGCCCCGAACCAGAATGTCTATCCGGTCGGCGCCGGCATCGGTCAGGGATTGTGCCTGGGTATCGGCGCCGCCGCCGCGGCCGGCGATCGCAAGACGGTTGTAATGACAGGCGATGGCGGTTTCTTCTTGAACGTCGGCGAGCTATGGACCGCCGTGCAGGAGAATCTGGACATGACCGTGATCGTGATGAACGACCGCGGCTACGGCGTCATCAAGCGCATCCAGGACGCAACTTCGGGAGGCCGGCGCTTCTACGCGGACCTGGAAAGCCCGGACATCGAAAAACTGTGTAGCCTGTCGGACATTCCGTATTTTCGCTGCTCGTCCGCCGATACGTTTGGCGATACAGCCGCAAAGGCACTGGCGATCAAGGGGCTGACGATGGTGGAAGTCGATATGCATGCGGTGGGCGAATTCCCGCCCTATTACCCGTTCAATCAGAAACCGGCCGGCTGATCCGGATGAAGCACCTCTGATCCATCCGCGAGGACTTCGTCCCTCGGTCATCCGGGCCGGGGCCCTAAAGGGCGCCGGCGTTCGGTGCCCCTCGTCAGACGTCGAAGCCGCTGTTGGCCGGGGTGGTTGCCTGGAAGAGCGCGAAGGGCCGCCGAGGGCCGCGAAGGGTGCCGCATCCAGCTTCGCGGCCCTTCCCGCCCTTCGCGCTCTTCCAAGCAAAATGAAGATAGAATGACCAGCCGCGCTGGCGGTCCCGGGGCTTGGCACCTTGCTGCTGTTCGCCTTCCTGTGCAGCGAGGACAAGC
>DAIEHR010000285.1 GCA_027353465.1 Acetobacteraceae bacterium
GCCGCCGTGCAGCAGCACGATGGCAGGGGCATCGGCGTGGCCCCACTCCAGGAAGTGGAAGCGCATCTGGCGCAGCACGATGTTGCAGGAACGGTATGGCACGTTCGGCGCATGCGGGATGCCCAGGTCTCCGGCGCTGGCCAGCAGGCTGCGGAACTCGTCCGAACCGGTCATGTCCAGCGGGTCCGACCCCTGGGCGAAGGTATTCAGGTACATCGTGCGGTTTCTCCCGAGCGTTGGGGCAACAACAGCCTGAGCGGTCTGGCATGGCAAGAGTGGCGTGGTATGGTCGGCGCTTGAACCTTCCGTAAGGACCCGCCGATGACCCAATCCGCCCTTGACCGTGCCCGCCAATACCAGGACGAACTCGTCGATATTCGCCGCGATATTCACGCCCATCCGGAGCTGGGGCTGGAAGAATACCGCACCGCCGATCTGGTGGCGCAAAAGCTGGAGGAATGGGGGATCGAGGTTCATCGCGGCGTTGGCAAGACCGGCGTCGTCGGCGTGCTGCGCAACGGCAACGGCCAGGACGCGGTGGGGCTGCGGGCGGATATGGACGCCTTGCCGATCCTGGAGGCGTCGGGGCTGCCGTATGCCAGCCAGAATCCGGGTCGGATGCATGCCTGCGGGCACGATGGCCACACCACGATGCTGCTGGGGGCGGCGAAATACCTGGCGGAAACGCGCAATTTCAACGGCACGGTGAACTTCATCTTCCAACCGGCCGAGGAAGGCGTCGGCGGGGCGCTGGAGATGCTGAAGGACGGATTGTTCGAGCGGTTTCCGTGCAACGCGGTGTACGGAATGCACAACCGGCCCGGCATGCCGGTGGGCCATTTTCTGACCGGCCCGGGCGCCCGCGCGGCCGGCGGGGCGTTCTTCGATATCGTGATCACCGGCAAGGGGGCGCATGGCGCACATCCCAGCCAGAGCATCGACCCGGTGCTGGTGGCCTGCCATCTTGGCACGGCGTTGCAGTCGATCGTCTCTCGGAACGTGTCGGCGGCCGACACCGCCGTTCTGAGCATCACTCGCATTCAGTCGGGCGACGCCTATAACGTCATCCCGCAAAGCGCGGTGATGGCCGGCACAGTGCGGACCATGAAGGCCGAAATCATGACGATGATCGAAACCAACATGCGCCGGTTGGCCACCAGCGTCGCCGCCGGTTTCGGCGCCGAGGCCTCGGTGGACTTCCGCGTGATCTTCGCCCCCATGGTCAACAACGACGCTGAATTCGAGGCTTATGCCGATGCCGCGGCCGCGCTGGTGGGCGAGGACGCCGTGCGCCGCGATGCGCCGCCGGGAATGGGCTCTGAAGATTTCAGCTTCATGATGGAACAGGTTCCCGGCGCCCATATCAATCTGGGGAATGGCGACTCGGCGGCGCTGCACAACCACTTGTATGACTTCAATGATGAGGCGATTCCGTATGGCGTAGCGTTATATGGGGCGATCGTGGAAAAGCGGCTGCCGAAGACGGAGCTTTGAACGACCGTCGTCTAGCACGCCGATCGGTCGCGCGGATCAGCAGGGCAGGGGGCCCTGCCTGATTTGCGACGATCGCTGCCACAGCAGGCGCCGCACGGCCGGGTCTGTTTCGAGTCCGATGGCTCGTTCATACGCGGCGCTGGCTTCGGTCAGGGCGCCTGTCCTGACCAGCAAACCCGCTCTGGCCGCCCAATAGGGTTGGTATTCGGCCAGGCGGGCGTCACCCGACAGCCCCTCCAACGCCGCCAAACCGGCCGCTGCCCCCGCCACCTCCGCCAGTGCCACCGCTCGGTTGATCGCCACGACGGGTGAGCCGGTTATTGCCCAAAGCGCGTCATAGAGACCGACGATCGCCTGCCAATCCGGATGTCCCGTCCGTCGCCGCACGACATGCGCGGACTGGATCGCCGCCTCCAGTTGGAATCGACCGACGGCGCCGCATGAGCTTGCTTGCAACAGCAGCGCCTCGGCCTGTTCGATCAGATCGGTGTCCCAAGCCGCGATGTCCTGTTTGTCCAGCGGAATGTACTCCCCGTCTTGCGTCCGCCGCGCGGCGCGGCGCGCGTCCGCGTACAGCATCAGTGCCAGCAGGCCCAACGCCTCGGGGTCTTCGGGCAGCAGCGACACAATCAGCCGGCCGAGCCAGATGGCTTCGTCCGAAAGGTTTCGGCGCCTTGGCTCAGTTCCGGCTGGATCGGTCCATCCGGCGGTAAACGCCGCGTAGATCGCGTCCAGGACGAACTCCAGCCGCTCCGGCACCTCCGCCCGGTCTGGAACGCGAAATGGGATGCCCGCCAGTTTGATCCGAGCCTTTGCCCGTACCAGGCGCTGGCCCATCGTTGCGGGTGCGGTCAGGAAGGCCGAGGCGATCGCCGCGGCGTCAAACCCAAGGACGGTCTGCAACATCAAGGGCGCCCGCGCCGACGGATCGATCGCGGGATGGGCGCAGACGAACATCAGGGCAAGCCGCTCGTCCGGAAGATCGGCGGCTGGTTCCATCGTCAGCTCCTCGGCCAGCAGCGCGAGGTGGGGTTCGGCCTGCCGCGACGTGTAGGCGCGGCGGATCGTATCCAGCCGCTTACGTCGGGCCACGGTCAGCAGCCAGGCGCGCGGGTTGGACGGCACTCCCTGGTTCGGCCAAGTCGCCAGCGCCGTGGCGAAGGCCTCGGACAATGCGTCCTCCGCCCCCGCTACGTCACGGGTTCGCGCCGCCAGAAACGCGAGCAGCTTGCCGTAACTGCTTCGCGCCACTTCCTCGGCTATGGAAGCCGGATCGGTCACATCGCCCAGACGGGACGAACCTCGATCGCCCCGTGGGAGGCGCCCGGGCAGCGTTCAGCCCAGGACAGCGCGGCGTCCAGGTCGGGAACATCCACGATATAGAAGCCGCCGAGCTGTTCCTTCGTTTCCGCATAGGGTCCGTCAAGAACCTGGCTTTTGCCGCCGGCCACGCGGACGGTGGTCGCGGTCGATGCCGGCCGCAGCCGATCACCGGTAATCATCACGCCCGCCTGGATCATGGCTTGAGTATAGGCGCCGTAAGCGGCCATCTGCTCGGTTGCGGCGGTTTCGGAAAGCGCGGCCATTTCCGCTTCGCTTACATGGATCAGCAGCATGTATTTCATGTCGGTCTCCCTTGACGCGGCGGCCGCGGGATGCGCCGCCATGCCAATGACGTTCGAGCCGATCAGATTTCGACACGCTTACACTGTCATCGGCAAGCTGGGGTTATTTTTGCCGCACCGGCTTGTCGAAATCCGCCGTGACGGCGGGCGGCAGGGAGAGGTGGCGCCGTCCCCAATCGCGGGCCAGGCGGTAGATCTTGACCAGCGGAAGGACATGAAGCCGTGTCAGGGACTGGTATTCTTCGTGCTCGTTGTCTGACAGGCCGAAGGTGAAATGCTGCCCCGGTTCCGGCACCGCCAACGTCCCGAACAGCCGGTCCCAGACCGACAGCAGCAATCCGTAGTTACGGTTATAGTGGCGAGGCTCGATGCTGTGATGAAGCTGATGGTAATACGGGCAGAGGAATATCCGGTTGAGCCACGGGCCGTAGGACAGCTCTAAATTCGTGTGGCGCACGACATCCATCATCAGCAGATCGCGGATCAGATACGCGCTGATGCCGAAGACGGTCAGTTCGACGGGATTAACCGCGAAAAACAGCCAGATGCCATAAGTGACGCCGGGGATCAGGCCATTCCACCAGCGGTTCAGGATTTCATCCAGCGGATGGACGCGGTCCTTGGTGACCCCGATCATGACCTGCGCGGAGTGGTGGACTTTGTGCAGTTCCCACAGCACCGGCACCGTGTGGCAGAGCCGGTGATAGATGTAGTACGAAAGGTCGTAGGCGACGAGCATCGACACGGTGAAGGCGACGAGAGTCAGCGTGGAAGCCGGCCCGGCATGTGTCGCCGGCCCGAATATCAGGGCCAGCAGCGTGTAGGCGGCGTAGCCCGCCGTGACTGTCGATAATCCAAGCGGTATGACCAGAAAGGGCATGAACAGGCGGCGGGACAGCCAGAACAGGAAGTCCGCCCGGGCCGATTTGTTGGTCAGGATCCCCGGCGGTATGCAGTGGCGAAAGAAGCCTCGGATACCGCCGGGCGACCGGGGCGATTGCCAGTACGTGAAGAAGGCCGCGAACACGATTGTGGTCCCGACCAGATACAGGGCAATCCGGTCGGGGCCAGACAGGGTGGACCAGGCCGAGGCCATCATATCGGAAATCGTAAACCCAGCGATTTGCATGCAGGGAACTCCGCGCGTGTCAGCCGCCGATGGTGCGAGCGGCAACCCGCGCGGATCCTGGTCTTCCAGGCCGGTGGGCGGTTGATCCAGATCAAGCAATTGATCACGCTTGAGTTAAGGTCATGGTTGGATAACGGTCTTGTCAGTTAAGGCGGCTGTATGACGGGGGCGTCGCGCTCGCGCTTCCGTTGTTGCGTTCCCGCCCGAACCATGCTTCAAGCCGGCGCTTCCCTGCCGGGTGCGACGGCATCGCGCCCGGCTATGCCCATTTCCATCGTGGAAAGTGGACCAGACCCGGTCCGGGGCAGAGACAAGCCATAGGGGGTACACACATGCCGCTTTACGAAACCGTGCTAATCGCGCGGAATGACGTCACGCAACAGCAGGTCGAGGCGATTGCCGACGAAATCGGCACCGAGCTCGAAACCGACGGCGGAGCCGTCAAGAAGCGTGAGTATTGGGGCCTGCGCGGCCTAGCTTACCGCATCAAGAAGAACCGCAAGGGCCACTATATGCTGCTGGGCCTCGACGCCAAGCCGGCATTCGTGACCGAGATGGAGCGTAAGCTCGGTCTCAACGAAGACGTTCTGCGCTTCATGACGGTTCGCATCGACGAAATCGACGAAGCCCCGTCCGCCATCCTGTCACGCAAGTCCGACGACCGGGAGCGTGGGTTCCGTGGGCCGAAGCCCGCCGGACGCTTTGAAAGCGGCCGCCGTCGTGGCTTCGACGACCGTGAGGAGTTCCGCGCCCGCGACGGGTTTGGCGGCGACGAATTCCGCGCTGGTATCGAGGAGTAAGCATCAATGTCCGATACAGAAATCAATCCAGCCGCCCGGCGCACCGCCGTTGGCGCCCGCCGGCCGTTCTACCGCCGTCGCAAGTCCTGCCCGTTCTCCGGCCCGAATGCGCCGAAGATCGATTATAAGGACGTGCGTCTGCTGTCCCGCTTCCTGTCGGAGCGCGGCAAGATCGTCCCGAGCCGGATCACCGCCGTGTCTGCGAAGAAGCAGCGTGAGCTTGCGGTGGCCATCAAGCGCGCCCGTTTCCTGGCGCTGCTGCCCTACATCGTCGCCTAAGGAGCAGGTTCCATGGCCGCCGTTGAACTGATCCTGCTCCAGCGCGTTGAAAAGCTGGGCCAGATGGGAGATGTGGTTAAGGTAAAGCCGGGTTATGCCCGTAACTACCTGTTGCCGCAGAAGAAGGCGCTTCGCGCTAACAAGGATAACCGCGCCCGCTTCGAAGCGCAGCGCGCACAGCTTGAGGCGCAGAATATCAAGCGCCGCGAGGAAGCCGAACGTGTGGCTGAACGCGTTGTCGGTCTGTCCGTTGTGATCATCCGCCAGGCGGGTGAGGCGGGCAGCCTGTACGGCTCTGTTTCGTCACGCGACATTGCCGAGGCGAGCACCGCCGCGGGCCTGACGATCGACCGTTCGCAGGTTGTGCTGGAACACCCGATCAAGACACTGGGCCTGACGAAGGTCCGCGTGGCGTTGCATCCGGAAGTGTCGATCCCGGTTACCGTGAATGTTGCCCGCAGCCCGGAGGAGGCGGAACGCCAAGGCCGTGGCGAACGTGCGACCGGCACGGCTGACGAAGACGAAGATCAGGTGCCAACCGAAGAGAATATCTTCGAAGGCGACACGCCTTAGCCGACCGAACGGATGTTTGCTTCCCTTGTTGGTAAAGCAGCAGGGGAAGCAAACAGGCACGCCGTCTTGAACACTACTGTCCGTTCCGTGCTTTGACGAAACCGAGCCTTTTGATCCAGGATCGTACCCCTTGGGGTTACGACGTTGGATTGGAAAGCCATGCGCTTCGTCCTGGATGGTATTTTTCGGCGCTTGATCACAACTGGCCGGTTGACGGTCGTCTGGCCAGACGACTCTCGATCGACGTACGGGGGCGAGGGTGGCCCCATCGCGGCCGTGCGCTTACGAGATCAGCGCACCATACGCCGCCTTATCTTCAATCCCCTGCTCGGCGCGGGAGAGGCCTATATGGCCGATGGCCTATCGGTCGATGAAGGTGGCCTATACGATCTTCTGGATGTGTTTCTGGTCAATGCGGAGGATAATCCCGACAGCCATCCGGTGATGCGGTTGCGGTTACACATGGCTGACATCTGCCGGCGGCTGTTTCAGTATAACCCCGCCGGCCGGTCCCGTAGCAACGTCGCCCATCACTATGACCTGAATGGCCGTCTCTATAGTCTGTTCCTGGATCGCGACCGACAATACTCCTGTGCTTATTTCCAGCATGGCGACGAATCGCTGGAAGCAGCCCAGGCGGCGAAGAAACGTCATATCGCGGCGAAGCTATGCCTGGGCCGGCCAGGCCTGCGGGTACTGGATATTGGATGCGGCTGGGGCGGCATGGCGCTGACCCTTGCCCGCGACTTCGGCGCGCAAGTGACCGGCGTTACGTTATCGCAGGAGCAGCTAACCGAAGCCCGGGCAAGGGCGGCGGCCGAGGGGCTGGAAGACCGCGTTCACTTCGAGCTGCTGGACTATCGGTCGATCACTGAAACCTATGATCGGATCGTGTCGGTGGGGATGTTCGAGCATGTTGGGATCGGCCATTACCGGACGTTCTTCGATGTCGTCGGCCGCTGTCTGAAGCCTGATGGCGTGGCGTTGATCCATGCGATCGGCCGCTCTGACGGGCCGGGTAGCACTAATCCATGGATCCGCAAATACATCTTCCCCGGGGGCTACTCACCGGCGTTGTCCGAGGTTCTGCCAGTGGTTGAGCGATCGGGCCTGGTGGCGACGGATATCGAAATTCTGCGCCTGCATTATGCCGAGACCCTGCGGCACTGGCGACGGCGTTTTGCCGCGAACCGCGATGCCATCGCGGCGCTGTACGATGACAGGTTTTGCCGGATGTTCGAATTCTACCTGACGGGGTCGGAGCTTACGTTCCGCCGGTCCGGTCATATGGTCTGGCAGCTTCAGCTTGCCCATGACCAGGCCGCGGTGCCACTGACGCGCGACTATATCACGGCGATCGAGGCGGGTAAGGCGATCGGCGAGACAGTCGGGGCCGGCAATCCGCTGCGGCGTTAGCCGGCCGTGACGTGACGTCTTGGCAAGCCCGTGCCAGAGTGACTCCAACTTAACGGGAGACGGGCCATGGATTTCGGCGCATCGATGTTTTTCACCGACTATTAGATGACCTCGGCTGCTCTGGCGAGGGCACTGGAGCAGCGCGGATTTGAATCGGTATGGGCGCCGGAACATTCGCATATTCCGCTCTCCCGCCGGTCCCCGTGGCCGGGCGGCGCCGATTTGCCGAAGCAATATTACGACGTGATGGATCCGTTCGTGACGCTGACGGCGGCGGCCGCCGCGACCACCACGCTGAAGATCGGCACTGGCGTCTGCCTGGTGAACCAGCGCGATCCGATTCAGACGGCGAAGCTGGTGGCCTCGATCGATCAGGTTTCTGGCGGGCGGTTCCTGTTTGGAATCGGCGTGGGCTGGAACGCCGAGGAAATGGAAGACCACGGCACCGTATTCGCGACCCGAGCCAAGCTGGTGCGGGAGCGGGTGGAGGCGATGAAGGAAATCTGGACCAAGCCGAAGCCTGAATATCACGGCGAGTTCGTCAACTTCGACCCGATGATGACGTGGCCGAAGCCAGTGCAGAAGGCGCATCCGCCGGTGATTGTCGGCGGTGCGTTCCCGCATGGTGCGCGCCGCGCGGTGCGGTATGGCGAGGGCTGGATTCCGCTGGCCGGGCGTCCGGGCCAGTATGGCGACGTGTTCGACACGGTGCCGAAGTTCCGTGCGATGTTGGCGGAAGCTGGCCGGGACGACGCTTCCTGTCCGGTGTCGGTCTTCGGGTCGGGTGAGGATCTGGACGTCCTGAAGCGCTATCGCGATCTTGGTATCGCCCGTGTCGCGGTCAGCCTGCCGGCGGCCGGCGAGGATGTTGTGATGCCGATTCTGGATCGTTGGGCGGATATGATCCGGCAGGTTGGCTGACCGGCGCCGGCTGGCTTGGCGCGGGCGCCGGAAAGCTGGATACTAGGGGGTATGACACAGTCTCCTCTGTCCCGAACCGAACGCCTGCGGGCGTCGCTGACCCAGGCGTTCACCCCGTCTGTGCTGCATGTCCAGGATGACAGCGCCCACCACGCCGGCCATTCCGGCGCGCCGGCGGGCGGCGAATCGCATTATAGCGTGCTGCTGGTCAGCTCGGTTTTCCAGGGCATGAACCGGGTTGCACGCTCCCGCGCGGTACATGCCGCGTTGGCGGCGGAGTTTGGTCCCGCCGAACAAGGCGGTATGCATGCGTTGGCGCTGACACTGCGCACGCCGGACGAGCAGGAGGCTGTTGGGGGTAGATAATTTCTACAGAACCGAAAATTCAGACGATGCGGAGTATTTAATTCTAAGTAAATCGGTTATGGGTGCGCCGTGCAGTGTGATGCAGGGAAAGGATTGCCCATGGCCGTTGATAAGGACCTCGATCGCGTTGACCGCGAAATCCTGCGGCTGATCGCTGTCGATGCATCGCTATCGCTGGCTGATATTGCCGCGAAGGTGGGCCTGACGGCGACTCCGTGCTGGAAGCGTATTCGCCGGATGGAGCAGGACGGCATCATCCAGCGTCGCGTGGCCATTCTGGACGCCGATAAGGTTGGCTTGCCGGTTTCCGTGTTCGTGGCGGTGGAAACGGCGGACCATTCCAGCGAATGGCTTGGACGGTTTGCCGAGGTGGTCAAAAACACTCCGGCCATCGTCGATGCGTGGCGGATGAGCGGCGATGTCGATTATCTGCTGCATGTGGTGGTGGCTGATATCGCGGCTTACGATCAGTTCTACCGCAAGCTGATCGCGGCGATTCCGCTGCGCAATGTCAGCAGCCGATTCAGCATGGAACGGATGAAAGACGCCCCCCTGCCGGTGTAAGCGCGCATCGAGATCACGGGGTTGACTACAGGCGCGTGCCAAATACCTGAAGTTTTTTCTGATTTATCAACCTTCTATTAATCATTTCCTGTTTTTCTTGCCTCCGGCAATCAGGAGGTGGCCATGACGGCCAGTCGGCTTATCAATCGAAACGTCGTTGCGGAGCGCGGACGGACCAGCATGCGGCTGGAACCCGAACTCTGGGAAATGCTAGCTGAAATCTGCGAGCGCGAAGCGCACGATATGAATACCCTGGTGCGTCAGATCGAAGCGGCCGGGCATGCGGGGGGGCGTACCAGCGCGGTTCGGGTCTATGTCGCCAACTACTTCCACGTCGCGGCAACCGAGGTCGGTCACGCTGCGGTTGGGCATGGGCCGCTGATGGGCCGGGTCGCGGACCTGACACGCTCCGCTGCCTAGGATCTGGCAGGTTCGGGTTGAACCAATCAGGTCCTGCCGCTGCTCAAGAGGGCGATTGTCGTCTGGGGTTGGGTCAACCTCAGACGACCGCGCCAGGGACGTGTCTATTGTTTGGGAAGCGCGTCCATCGCCGACTGGATCATCTTGGCATCCTCGGTTCCCGGGGGAATTTTGGTCAGCAGCTTTGCCCAGTAGCCCCGGCCCTCGTCGGCATGGCCGTCCTGTACCGCAGCCAAGCCCAGATACCACAGAACAAGTGGCTGATCCGGCGCTCGGACTTCAATTTGCTTCAGCAGGGCCACGACGCGGACGGGCAATTTCTGGGTCGGCTGCTGGTCGGTCAGCAGGGCGCGAACTTCCTGCAGCGGGATCGAGGTATCGTCGGGCCTCAGCTTTGCCGCATGGTCAAACGCATCGGCCGCTTTATCCGGCTGGCGCAGAACGGCGTACGCCTGGCCCAGGCGCAGCCATCCTTCCAGGTTGGTGGGGTCCGCGGCCTGCTTCGCCGCCAACTGCGCCACCATTCCCTGGATCATCGCCGCCCTGTCGGCTTCGGACATGTTTGCCGCGTTCGCGACAGCACTGGCGTCCGGCCCGGGCGCCGGTGTTGGGGCGATGCCCTTCGCCAGTTCCGGGACCGGAATTCCTGCCGATCTGGCGGCCTCGGCGATCTTCAGGGCGAGCTGAGGGCGGAGCGGCGAGTCGGAGGCCTGCTCTGCCAGCAATGCCTGGAAGCCGTCGATCGCTTTTTGCGGCTCACCGGCCTGCATCGCGGCAATGGCTTCGTAGTAGCGGGCCAATCCGTTGGCCGGATCGACGGTCAGGACATGCTTCAGCGCGGCGTCGGCGGCGGGCGTTACCGTGCCGCCCGCTTGCAGCACCATGATCTCGGCATGGTCGGCCAGCACGTCCGGGTCGTTCTGGCCGAGTGCGATGGCGTGTTGATAGGCATCCTCGGCTTTGTCGAACTGGTTGAGCATCGCGAGGTTGCGGCCATACAGCACCCAGGTCTTTCCGTCGGACGGATTCTGCTTCAGCTTATCGGCAAGCACCGCGGTGGCCGTGTCCAGGCTGTTGGCCTGGCTGTCCGCCACCGTCGCGCGCTTTGTGCCCCTGGAGGGCACGTCGGGAATTTCCGGGGCGCCCAGGCGCAGATAGGTGGCGACCGAACCGGCGCCGACGACAAGGAACACCAGAAGCGCCAGCAGCGGGCTGCGTGACAGGCGGGACGGTGTCGTGGGCAGTTTGTCGCTGGCGAGCAGGCGGCGCTGGATTTCCAACCGCGCGGCCTCGGCGTCCTGACCGGTGATGACCCCGCGGGCGATATCGCGGTCCAGTTCGCGCAGTTGATCGCGATAGACCGCTTGGTCGAAACTGCCGCGCGACGCGACCGGGCGGCCGCCGCGCAGCAGCGGTGCCACGATCGGCAGCAGGGCGCCGAAGGCCAGCAACGCCAGTAGAAATGGCAGAATCAAGCGTCGTTTCCTCGCATCAGCCCATCCAGCCGCCGAGCTTCGTCGGTGCTGAGCGGCGCGGTTTCGGCGGGCGTTGACTGGCGGCGCTTCAGCCAGATCAGCGTGCCCAGAAGACCGATCGCAAGCAGCGTCGGCGGTCCGTACCACAGGACATAGGTGGCCGGCTCGATGGGCGGTTTCAACAGCACGAAGGCGCCGTAGCGATCGACCACGGCCTGGATAACCGCGGCGTTGGTATTGCCGGCGACCAGCCGTTCGCGCACGAACATGCGGATGTCATGTGCAAGGTCGGCGCCGGATTCGTCGATGGATTCATTCTGGCAGACCAGGCACCGAAGCTGGCTGCTGATGACCCTGGCGCGGGCTTCCAGCCCGGGGTCGGCCAGGCGCTCGGCCGGTTCCACGGCCCGGGCGGCGGTGGCGACCAGCATCAGGATGGCGATCAGCAGGAGAAAGCGTCTCATGACCGGCCGAGCTGCTTGAGGAGCGGAAGAAGTTCTTTCTCCACCGATTCGGCGGTCAGCGGGCCGACGAAGCGCTTCTGAATGACGCCCTTGCTGTCGATGACGTAGGTTTCCGGCACGCCATAGACCCCGAAGTTCAGGCCGACCCGGCCGTCCTGGTCGATACCGACCTGGCGATAAGGGTCGCCGAAGCTGGCCAACAGGCGGTTGGAGTCCACGGGCTTGTCCTTGTAGGCGATGCCATACAGCGGGATGTGGTTCTCCGTCGCCAGTCGCATCAGTAACGGGTGCTCCTGCCGGCAGGGCACGCACCAGGAGGCGAAGAAATTCAGGACGAACGGATGGCCCTTCAACGCGTCCAGCGCCAGGGGCTTGGAATCGCCCAGACCCGCCAGATCAAACACCGGGGCGGGCTTGTCGATCATCACGGACGGCAATTCATGGACGTCGTGGTTCGGGCGCAGGGCGACGAGGAAATAGCCGGCCAGGCCCAGAAAGAGAACCAGCGGCAGCAGATAGATCAGGCGCTTCATCGCTATTCTCCGGCGGCCGTCACGGGCTCCGCCATGCCGCGCCGGGCCGACCGAGCGGCGGCGCCAACGCGCCAACGGCGGTCGCTGAGGCTGACGACACCGCCAAATGCCATGATGACGCAGCCAATCCAGATCCAGGGGACCAATGGCTTCCAGTACACGCGGACGGTCCAGTCTCCCTGGGTGTCGGATTCACCTAGTGCCACATACAGGTCAGTCAGGAAGTTGGTGCGAATCGACGTTTCGCTGGTGGTCTGCTTCTGCAGCGGGAAAAACCGCCGTTCGGGGTGCATCATCTTCACCAGTTTGCCATCGCGGGTGACGCGGATGGCGGCGTCGTCGGCCATAAAGTTCGGGCCGGGAACGCGGGTGACGCTTTCCAGGGTGAGTTCGTAGCCGGCGATGGCGATAGAGCCCCCGGGTTTCAGGATTTCGATGGCTTCCTTGTCCCAGGCGGAGGCAGCGAACCCAGCGACCGACACCGCCAGTCCGAAATGGGCGAACGACATTCCATAAGCCGACCGCGGCAAATGGATCGCCCGCCGGAGGCTATCGCCCAGCGGCACGCGGAACAGGCGCACACGTTCGGCGAACTCGGTCAGCACGGCCGAACCCAGCCAGGCCGCCAGGCCGAGGCCGAACACCGCCAGAACCGGGCCGCCATAGGTGAGATAGAACGCGACCAGCAGCACCAGGGCGGTGGCGATATAGGCGACCCACAGCCGTTGCAGCGCGCCCAGCAGGTCGCCGCGTTTCCAGGCCAGCATTGGGCCGATGCCAACGGCGATAATCATCGGCACCATCATCGGCGCGAACGTGCGGTTGAAGAACGGGAACCCGACCGACAGCTTCGGGCCGCCCATCGCGTCCAGGAACAGCGGATAGAGCGTGCCCAGGAATACCGTCGCGCAACCGCAGGACAGCAGCACGTTGTTCAGGACCAACGCGCCCTCTCGCGAGATCGGCGCGAAAAGTCCGCCGCCCTTCAGCGACGGTGCCCGGATTGCATACAGCGTCAGCGATCCGCCGATGGCGGCGACCAGCAGCAACAGGATGAAGGTGCCGCGTTCGGGATCGGTGGCGAAGGCATGCACCGACGTCAGCACGCCGGAGCGGACCAGGAACGTGCCGACCAGCGACAGGGAGAAGGTGATGATCGCCAGCAGGATGGTCCAGGATTTCAGTGTGTCGCGCTTTTCCACCACGATGGAGGAATGGATCAGCGCGGTGCCGACCAGCCAGGGCATGAAACTGGCGTTTTCCACCGGGTCCCAGAACCACCAGCCGCCCCAGCCCAGCGTGTAATAGGCCCACCAGGAACCCATCGCGATGCCGATAGTCAGGGCGCACCACGATGCCAGCGTCCAGGGGCGGACCCAGCGGGCCCAGGCGGCATCGACCCGGCCCTCGATCAGGGCGGCGACGGCGAAGGCGAACGCGACCGAGAAGCCGACATAGCCGAGATAAAGGAACGGCGGGTGGAACGCGAGGCCGGGGTCCTGCAAGACCGGGTTCAGCCCGTTGCCGTTCGGTGCCGCCGGGAAGGTGCGCAGAAACGGGTTGGAGGTCAGCAGGATGAACAACAGGAACCCGACAGCGATCATGCCCTGAACCGCCAGGACGCGGGCGCGCAGGGCAGGGGGCAGGTTGTCGCTGAACAGGGCCACCGCCGCCGCGCACAGCGACAGCATGAACACCCACAGCAGCATGGAGCCTTCGTGATTACCCCAGACACCGGTGATTTTATACAGCAGCGGCTTGTCGGTGTGGCTGTTCTCGATGACGTTGATCACGGTGAAGTCGGACGTGACATAGGCGTGCATCAGCGACAGCATCGCCAGCGCCGTCAGGGCGAAGCCGATCAGCGCGCAGGACCGCCCAACCGCCATCCACCCGACATGGCGCCTTGCCGCGCCGATCATTGGCACGGTTGACTGAATCATGGCGACGAACAGCGCCAGGATCAGCGCGAAATGACCCAGTTCAGTGATCATCAGTACGCGTGCCCCAATCGGTTGAATGGCGGACGCGAGGCTTTATCACGCTGCCCTACGCCGCTCCAGCGGGATGATCGCCTGCAAGGCCGCGACCAGTTCGTCCATCATCGCATCGGTGTGCAGCGGGCCGGGCGTGAAGCGCAGCCGTTCCTCGCCGCGGGGAACCGTAGGATAGTTGATCGGGGTTGCATACATGCCGAATTCATTCAACAGGCGCTGGCTGACCTCCATGCACAGCGACGCCTCACCGATGTGCAGCGGCACGATATGGCTGGCGGATTCGATGCGTGGCAACCCGGCTTCGTCGAAGCGGGCCTTCAGGGTCGCGGCCCGTTCGAACAGTTTCGCGCGGCGGGCGTGGTCCTGGCGCACATGCCGCACGCTGGCCAGCGCGGCGGCGGCGGTCATTGGCGGCAGGGAGGTGGTGAAGATGAAGCCGGGCGCGGTGGAGCGGATGAAATCCACCACGTCGGCATCGCCGGTGATGTAGCCGCCGTGGCAGCCATAGGCCTTGGCGAGCGTACCCTCGATAATATCGACACGATGGGCGACGCCGTCGCGTTCGGACACGCCGCCGCCGCTGGGGCCGTACATGCCGACGGCATGAACCTCATCCAGGTAGGTCATCGCGTCGTATTTGTCGGCCAGATCGCAGATCTCGGCGATCGGCGCGATGTCGGCATCCATCGAATAGACGGATTCAAAGGCGATCAGCCTGGGTGCGCCCGCCGGGGACGCGCGCAGCAGCGATTCCAAATGTGCCATGTCGTTGTGGCGGAAGATGCTGACCACGCCGCGCGAGCCCTTGATGCCGGCGATCATCGACGCGTGGTTCTTTGAATCGGAGAACACCTGCCACAGATGGTCGGGACCGTGGGGGAAGCTGTTCAGGATGGTGGACAATGCCGCCTGATTGGATACGAAGCCAGAGGTGAACAGCAGGCCGGCTTGCTTGCCGTGCAGGCTGGCGAGTTCCGCCTCCAATTCGTCATGAACCGGGCTGGTGCCGCTGATGTTGCGGGTGCCGCCGGCGCCGGCGCCCATGGTCTGGGCGGCTTCGCACGCCGCGTTGACCGGAACCGGATGGCCGCCCATGGCCAGATAGTCGTTCGAGGACCAGACCAGCACCCGGGTACCGTCCGGACGCAGATAGTAGGGAAAACCATCCGCCCGCTTCTGCAGCGGGGTGAAAATTCTGTAACGCCCCTGGTCGCGGATCGAATCAAGGGAACGCCGGCAATGCTCTTTGAACGCGGTCATTCTTAAGGAAGCCTTCAGCTCGCCAATCCGGTGAAAAAATCGTTAGCCCTTGTCGCAGAACGATTAGAGGGAACCATTGATCCGTATCAATCTTGGTCACTCAGCCAAGCCGCCACATTCGCCGCTAACATGCGCCGTTTGCGCGTTTCGTCAAAGGGGGCATCGCTTTGATGAACATGGGTTAATCATCCGAACCGCCGGCGATCGAGGGGCGCGGGGCAGGCATGTCGCGGGGACGCTTTGCAATCCGGCGCGGCAATGGCATAGGGAAATGTTGCATCGCAATATCCGTTCGTCCTTTTTGCCAGGAGTCCCGGCATGCCGTTGAGCCAGCCCGCCGCCCGCGAGCGTTCCCACACGCGTGCCATCGAGATCAACGGTTATCGCCGAGCGGATGGGCTTTACGACATCGAGGCGCATTTGACGGACTGCAAGGCGTTCGGGCAGACCAATTTCGACCGCGGGTATATCGAGGCGGGGGAGCCGATTCACGACATGTGGATGCGGCTGACCCTGGACGACACGATGCATATCAGGGCTGTCGAGGCGGTCAGCGACAAAACTCCCTATCGGCTGTGTCCGACCGCCGCCCCGAATTTTACCCGGCTGGTCGGGATGCAGATCAGGCCGGGTTTCCTGCGGGAGGCGACGCACAAGGTGGGCGGGACTGTCGGCTGCACGCATCTGCGGGAATTGTTGCAGCAAATGGCGACCACGGCGTTCCAGACGATCAATGCCGCTAAAGCCCGCCATGAATTGGCGGCCGAGGGCGTGAAGGATGAAACCCCGGGCAGCGATGTGCTGGACAGGCGCATTACCGAGAAGTGGGACGGCGGGCGGAAGATCCTCAACACCTGCCTGGCATATGATGAGAAAGGCCCGCTGGTGCGGCGCCGCTGGCCGCATCTGTTCACGGGGGCGGACGCCGCGGAGTAGAGTCCGGACCAGCGCAGCCGGTCCGTCGCCCGGGGTTTTAAGCGGCCGGGTGTGCGTCCAGGCGGCTGTCGCGGGGCCGGAACAGGCAATCGACCTCGACCAGGGAAACCTCGTCGATCCAATGGAAATTCACCGGGTGGATTTGGGCGGGCACAAAGCCAGCTTCTGCCATGAATGCGATTGCCTCGTGGAATTGCCAATTGCCCTCGTAAAGTTGGATGATGGGCAACTCCATCAACACGCCCTTGATGCTGGACAGGGTGCTCTTGGCGCCGAGGAGAACTTGCTTTTCGAAGCCCTGGGTGTCGATCTTGAGTAAAGTGTTCGCGCCCGCCATCAGGGAAGCAAAATGGTCCAGGGTGCTGACCTCGATTTCCTCGGTTCGCCGGGAGGCGGCGGTTTCGGCAAAGGCGGTTGCCGCATTTGTTGTTGGCAGTAGCGAGCTGAATACCGACGAATCGGAAATATTGATCGTCGCCTTGCCGGGCTCCGTACCCAGGGCAAGGTTATGAACGTTCCAGCGGGGATCTGAACGCGCGGCTTCCGCCAACGTATTAAAAACAGACGCTACGGGTTCAAATGACTCGATTTGGCCGGTGTAGCCTTTCCCGCGCAGGGAAGTCGCGAATTGGCCGACATTGGCGCCGACGTCAAACACAAGGTCAATATTACGGTTCGCGATGTAATCATCGATTGTCTTTCTAAACCCTGACCGGCTGATATCGATGTCGAACCGCTTTAATGTGCGTTTGACAATTTCTTTCACACTCTAAATCCCTAACCGTTGTTGCCTCGATGTGGGAGGGTGTAACGGGGAATGAAAGACTGTGCTGTTGACAATGCATTGTGGCGCGGTGTCCGGTTAGGATTCTGGGGGAATCGTTCCTAGCTGCCACCCGTCGATCCGGCATTCGGATGGCCAGATGACAACGTCGCGCGCCCCCGGGGGCTCAGACTTCCTCCACCCGATCAACGCCTGGCAGCGATTTCAACGCCTGGGCCAGGCGTGGCGTGACGTTGTAGCCGCCGGGCAGGGCGATTTCGACGTCCTGTTCGCTGCCGATCCGGGGCACCAGCGTAACCCGTCCGCGCCCGCCGCTTTCGCGGCCCAGAATGGTGCTGATATGGGGGACGGCGGCGGTTTCATGCAGCCAGATGCGGATCGACGCGCCGGCCGCGGCGGCGGCCTGATCCAGGGCGGTGACGTCCATGGCGGTTATCCGCACCGCCTCACCCTCGGTTTTCAGTTCGGCGTTGACTAGGACATTGTTACCGGATCCCAGCAACTCACGGGACCGGGTCAGGACCTCGCTGAAACAGGTGACCTCGACCGATCCGGCGGCGTCGGAAATACGCACCCAGGCCATGCGGCTGCCGGTGCGGGTGATGCGTTCCTTGGTCGCAACGACGGTGCCGGCGATCTTCACCCGGCTGACGCCCGCGGCGGCTCGGGATTCGATGTGAACGGACTGGGTGACGCCAAGCCGCCGCAACGCCTGGGCATAGACGTCGAGAGGATGGGCGGTGAGATGAAACCCCACGGCCTCGGCCTCAAACGACAGTCTTTCCAGTGGCGGCCAGTCGGGGACATCCGGCAGGCGGAGCGCCTCCGGTTTGCTGGAGGCCCCCCCGAACAGCCCGATCTGGCCGCTTTCCTTTTCCTCCTGGTCGGCCTGGGCGCGGCGGAGAATTGTTTCAGCGCCGGCAAACAGGCGGGCGCGGTTGCTGTCCAGCCGGTCGAAGGCGCCCGCACGGACGAGGTTCTCGATCTGCATGCGATTGATCTGGCGCGGATCGACGCGGGCCGCGAAGTCGGTGATATCGGCGAACGGCTTGTCGCCCCGAACAGCGGCGACGGATTCCATCGCCGAGAAGCCAACCTTTTTCACCGCCGCCAAAGCGTAACGAATCGCCAGGCGGCCATCCTCCATCCGCTCGACCGTAAAATCGGCGTTGGATTTGTTGATGTCGGGCGGCAGGATCTTGATCGAACCGCGTTCGGCTTCCTGCTTCAGCGCGGCGAGGCGATCGGTGTTGCTGATCGCCAGGCTCATGCAAGACGCCAGGAACACTTCGGGATGATTGGCCTTCAGCCACGCGGTCTGGTACGCGACCAGGGCATAGGCGGCGGCATGTGATTTATTGAAGCCGTAATCGGCGAACTTCGCCATCAGGTCGAAGACTTCGGTGGCCTTCTTCGGGTCGATACCACGCTTGATCGATCCTTCGGTGAAGATGTTTCGTTGCGCTTCCATCTCCGCCACGATTTTCTTTCCCATCGCTCGGCGTAACAAATCGGCGCCGCCCAGGCTGTAGCCCGCCATCTTCTGGGCGATCTGCATGACCTGTTCCTGATAGACCATGATGCCATAGGTCTCAGACAGGATGTCGTGGATTTCAGGAT
>DAIEHR010000102.1 GCA_027353465.1 Acetobacteraceae bacterium
TGCAGCACGTTCACCGCGATCGCGCCGCCGGTCTGCTCCACCCCGGCCGCCGAGGTCAGGTCCAACGTGCCGCCCGTCACGATCCCGCTCAGCGTGATCGCCGGCGAGCCCGTGCCCGTATCGGCCAGCGCCATCCGCCCGCCACTCAGCGTGCCGGTCTGCGTCAGCGCCACGCTGTCGGCCAGCGTGAAACTTCCCGAACCGTCGTTGAAACTGCCCAGCACACCAATCGTGTTGCCCGGTTGCGCCAACGACACCGTGCCGGTCACGCCGGCGCTGCTCTGCAACGTGCCGGCGTTGATGACCCCACCCGTCTGGTCGATCCCCGCCGACGCGTTCAGGTCCACAACCGCCGCGATCACCGTGCCGCCCAACGTCAGCGACGGCGCCGACAGCCCGCTGTCCGTCAGCTTGACGGACCCGGCGGTCAACGTCCCGACCTGGGTCAGCGCATGCGAATCAACCAGCGTGAAGGCGCCGGTGCCGTCATTGAAATTGGCCAGCGTCGTAATCGCGTTGCCGCTCTGACCCAGCACCACGTCGCCGGTCACGCCGCTGCCGCTTTGCAACTGAGCGGCGCTGATCGTGCCGCCGCTCTGCGTAATCCCGGCGGCCGCGCTGATATCCAGCGTGCCAACCTTAACCACACCGGCCAGCGTCAGCCCGGAGGGCGTCGCACTCAGGTCGTCAAGCGTGGCGACGCCCGCGATCAAAGTGCCGGTCTGGGTCAGACCCGCACCATCGGTCAGCGTGAAACTACCTGAACCGACATTGAAACTGCCCAACGTGCCGACCGTGTTGCCCACCATATCCAGCGTGGCGTCGGCCGCCTGCCCGATCAGCAACGGCGTGTTCAGTATGCTGCCAGACGCCTCGGTGACGATCCCGTTCGGCGTCAGCAGGTTCACCGAGACCGGCGCGTTCAGCGTAGCGGGCCCGGTGACACCGATCGCGATCCGGTTCAGCGCATCAAGCTCCAGCGCCGTCGCCGAGTTGATCGAGGCACTGCCGATAACGTCGATCTCCGTCGCGGTCGTAACGCCGCCGGCAGCGCCGATCCGCAACAGCGGCGTGCTGATCGCACTGAGATCGACCTGGTCCACGGCAACGCCGGTGCCGGAACCCACTGCGACAGCAATGCCGCTGAACGGCGCGATCTCGACCAGCCCGTTGCTGCTGATCGAGCCACCGGCGTTGGTCAGCCTATCGCCAATCAACGAAACCCGCGCGGTGCCGGAAACCAGGTTGTTCAGGGTGATTCCGGCCCCCGAATCGGTAACCGCGACAATGTTGGCGGAAATAGCGCCCAATTGCGCGGCGGCGCTGTCGAACAGCGTGAATGGGCCGCCGGTATCGGTGAACGACACGACCCCGTTGATCACATTGGCCGTGTTGGACAAGGTAACGGTCCCTGGCGTGCCGAGCGTGCCCGCCAGACTCCCCACATTCAGCACACCGCCGCCCTGTTCGGTGATCGTGCCGCCGCCGGCCTGCAACGTCAGGCCCGTCGTCGCGGTAATGCTGCCGGCGATAGTGATCCCGGTTGCGCCAAGATTGTCGATCGTCACCATGGGTGCGGTCACCGGCCCGGCGACGTTCGGATTGACGGTGTTGGTCAGCGCGAAATCACTGCCAGCCGTTACGCTACCAACCGACCCGATTGTGTTGGTGCCAAGATCGAGCCTGATACTGCCGGTGGAAACCGGAGCGCTGGCATTGAACAGCGGCGTGTTCACCGCGCCGGTCGCGGTCTCGTTGATCAGGCCGCTGCCGGTCGTGGTGGTGGCATCAAGCGTGACCGAAACCGAACCATGCAACGTGCCGGAGATACCCATGCCAGAGGCGGCGGAACTGGTCAGCGCAATGTTGGCGGCGGTGATGTTGCCGGTGAAGCTGGGGGCGCTGCTGTCAACGAAGGTAAAATCGCCGCTGCCGACGGCCACATTGCCAACCAGGCCGACCGAATTCGCCGGATTGTCCAAGGTGACTGTGCCGCCTGCGTTGACTGACAGAATCCCCGTGGTCACCGAACCCGGCGCGACGATCAGGCCGCCCGTCCCGGATTGGGTGATGCCGCCCTTACTGTCCAGAATCAGATTGCCAGCGATCGACAGGCCGCCCAGCGTCAGCGATGCCGCTTTCGGCGTGCCCAAAAGACCGCCCAGCTCGACGGTATCGGCGACAAGTTCGGCTGCCCCCGCCCCCCCGCCGATGCTCATCGCCACGTTGGTGCCCAGAGGCTGTATGGCCAGGTAGCCGGTGCCGGCATCGATCAGCCCAGCCACCGGCGTCGCCGGCAAGGCCAGGCTGTCGGCGGTCAGTTCGATCGTCCCATTCGGTGCGTGCAGCGTGTCGGCGGTATTGCCGGTGACGCTCAGCGTCTGGGCGTTCAAAGCCAGGGTCTGCCCGGTGCTGCTCAGCGTGACCGGACCCCCGACCACCAGACTTCCGGCGTCGGTGAACGACAGGCCGCCCGTCGTGGCGGTCAGCGCCCCCAGTGTACCCACCGCGTTGGCGTTGGGCATGGTCAACGAGCCTACCGAACCCGACAACGTCCCAACCGTCAGCACAACACCCGTTCGTTCCGTTGCCGCCCCGGTGCTGAACAGCGCCAATCCGGAGGTTGCGGCATTGAGCGCGGGCGAACCGGCGATATCGATGCTGCCGGCATTGATCGTGCTGCCATCCAGGCTGCCCAGCCGCACCGTCGGTGCCGCGACGTTGGCAAGCGACAGGTTGCCGGCACCCCCCAGCGTGATCACGCCGCCATTGGTCAGCGGTGCGATCGCCACGATGCCGCCCAGATCGCTGACCGGGCCACCCAGGTTGAGACTATCGGCACTCAGGGTAACCAATCCGCCGCCCGCGCCATTAGGAACTTGCAGGGCGCCTGTGCTGGCGATGGTCAGCGCCGGGGCGGCCAGGGCGATGCTGCCATCGGTGCCGGACGTCACTGTCCCCGCGACAGTCAACGACGCGGCGTTGGTGATAGCGATGCCGCCGCCGCTGGTGAGTGAGCCAAGCGTCGAGATGGTGTTGGCGTCGGGCAGGCTGATCCCCGAACCGGCGGAGCCTGTCAGTGTGCCGCCAGCCAGCGTGCCGCCGGTTTGGGTAATGGCGCCCGAGGTGTCCAGTTCCAGCGTATGCCCGCTAGCGATCGTTGCGTTGCCGACTAAGGTGATCGACGTGGCTTTGTTGGCATTGAGCGCGGTTGCGCCGATGCGCAGCGTACCGGCGGTGATCGCGGTCAGGTCACCGGGATCGATACCGCCCGCGCCAGCGGTGCCTATCTTAACGACCGCGCTAGCCAGCGGGCCGATTTCCACCAGATCGGCGCCAGCGTTGAGCGCGCCGCCCGTCACGAAGCGGAAACTGTCGGCGGCGATGCTGATGGAACCAGTGCCGGTCACCGCGACCGAACCCGCGACCGACAGTGTCCCGTCGGCGATCTGGATTCCCGAACCGGCGGATAATCCCGCCGTGCCGATCGAGGCGATGGCATTGTTTGGATTGGTCAAAGTGACGGCGCTCGTGGCGCTGCCAACCAAGGCCGCCACCGACAGCGGCCCGGTTTGAACGATGTTGTTAGTCGTTACAAGAACCAGCGATTGGGCGCCATTCGCGCCGGTCAGATCCAATGAACCGAGGGTTATGCCGGTCGCGGTCGGCGCAGCCGTGCCAAGGGCACCCAGTTGCAACGTCGCGGTGTTCGCCACTCCGACAAGTCCGCTGACGTCCAGCGTGGAACCAGCGCCAACCGGCGCGGTGGAAAGTGGCTCGCTGGAGAACGAGGCCAGTTCAAGCAATCCGGTTTTGGCGGTATTGATCGCGGCGCTGTTCAAGGTGAACGCATCGGCCTGCAGGGATAGCGTTCCGCCGCTCGCGACCTGCAACGCCTGGTCAAGCGTCAACGTACCACCGGCGACGCCGATCTCGATGTTGGCATCCGCGGCCGAGACCGTTCCGCGAACCGCCATGTTTTCATCCGACCGCAGGGTCAGCGTGCCGACAGTGGCTATGCTGCCCAGGCTGGCGATCTGGTTACCGGCCAGTGCGAATGTGGCGTTGCCATGGAAACCATCGCTACTTTGCAGGGTGGCGGCCGAAACGATCCCGCCGGCCTGCGTCACGTTACCGGCGGCCGACAGATCCACCGTGCTCGCGGCGATCGTGCCGGCCAAACGCAGCGTGCCGGTCGTGGCAATCCGCAGTAGCGGCAGCGCCGAACCCGAGAAATTGCCGATCTCACCGATGCTGTTGCCGCCGGTACCGATGCCGCTCCCCAACAGCGAAACCGTGCCCGAATTGACCGTTCCGGTCAGCGTACCCGCAAGAATGACTCCACCGGAGGCTTCGGTCACCGCGACATAGCCGGCATTCAGAATGGAGGGACTGTTCAGCGACACCGTATTGCCGCCCAAATAACCCGAACTATCGATTTGAATCGGACTGCCGGCGCTGGCCGCACTGGCGCCCCCCAACGCGATCAAGGACACCGTGCCGTTAGTGGCGACCACGCTGCCCGCCACCTCGATCGCGGTATTGGGCGCCTTTGCGGTCACCGACACCGAACTCGCCGAGATCGGCCCAGCCAAAACAATCTTAGAGGTACTGTCCACTGACAGCGCCCCGCTGCCCACGGTGAAACCGCCAATCCCGGCGATCGCGCCAGTCAGCGTCTGGGCGACGCTGCCAACCGTCCCGGTCAGCGCCAAAGCGGCCAGGGTATTGCCGACATCCTGGCTCAGCGTGCCGGGGGTTCGCAGGTCAAGCGTGCCGAAACTGTTCGCCGCGATCGTATTTGCGCCAAACACGATACCCGCTGCCGTGGTCGTGCCGCCAGTGGCACCGAACCTTACCGTGGCGAATGTTCCCGTATTCAGCAACGCGGTGGACAGCAGCAACGCGTTGGCCGGCGTGCTGTCGCCCGCCTCCAGCGCCAGTGCCGGGTTGGCGGGCGCGATTTCCAGCACGCCGCCGGACATCGTACTGGCCGCCGTATGCAAGGTGATGGCGTCAGCGCTCAGTGACAGCGTACCAAGCGTTTTCAGCGTGGCGGCTACGTCCACCGAGCTGGTGTTGGTGATACCCAGCGTGAGTGTTTTGCCCTGCGCAAGCTGCACCGAAACCGGGCTGGCCGTGGCGTTGCCGAACGCCCCATAAATCGCGAGGTTACTGGCGTCGGCCAGGGTGACCGCGCCGCCGGTGGCCGCGGTCGAGACCAGACCCGATACCGCACCGATGGCATTCCCCGTCTGACCGAGCAGAATCGCGCCGCCAATACCGCCGGTGCCGTCCAGCACCGCGGCGCCGATCGTGCCACCAGTCTGAGTGACCGCGCCCGTGGTGGTCAGGGCAACAGTCTGGCCGTCAGCGTTGGCGTTCATCTGAATGCCGCCGGTGCCGGCGGACAGGGCCAGGACGCCAGATGTCGTGTTCGCCGAAACCGCGCCGTTGATGACCAGCGCTCCGGTCGTGGTCGAATTCGCGAACCCGGCGGTGGCCGCCGCCAGCGACAGATTGCCGCCCGAACCCGAAGCCGGTCCGATGGTGAACCCCGGGTTGATCGTCAGGTTATTTCCGGCTTCCAGCGACAACTGAGAAGCCTTGAACGTGAATGACGTATCGACGGTCAGGTTGCGCGAGGCCTGTAGGACAACAGTCCCGGTCAGGTTATCGAACGAGCTCGGCGTGATGACCGAACTGCTGGTCTGGTTGGGCGTGGAGTAGGCCAGGCCGGTCGCGCTTACTTGGCCATTGGCATTCGGGGTGGTGCCATTCGCCTCGATCGACAGATCCAACGGATCGATCAGGATCGTTCCGGCACGGCCGGAAACAGCGCCCACGCTCATCGGGCCGGTCAGGCTGAAGCCGCCCAGGCTGGAGACCTCGATCCAGCCGCCATCGCCGCCGTTGGGGCCACCGTTCGCGCTGATCGCGCCGCCCTGATCGGTGTACTGGCTGCTCAGCACGGCGATCCTGCCGCCACGCCCGCTTACGGTCGCGTTGGCGGTGATCCGCGCGCCCGGTGCGATTACCGCCCGTGCCGCCACGGTGGCGGCTGTGTCCGGCGCGGCCGCGGACGGCCCCGACCTGGCACGCGCCAGCGTGGTGCCGATGGCGATCGTGCCGCCCCCCGCCTTGCCGGAGGCGTTCACTTTCGCCGTCGCCGCGATCGCCACGTCACCTGTGGCGTTCACCTGTATCTGGCCGCCGGTGGTGCCCTTTTTCCTGCCCTGAGCCGACAATGTGCCGGTCACGGTGGCGGCGCCGCCGGTCGCATTCACGACGATGGTGCCGTTTTGCGTGGTGCCGTTCTTGCCCGAAGCCGTGTTTGCGTCGATCTTGCCCCCGGCCAGCACCAGGTTCGTCACGATGCCCTCGGCGGCCTGCGCCGTCAGCAGCACCGTGCCGCCGGAGGCCATGATGGTGCCGGTATTGGTCACCAGGGCGGTCACCCCTTGCCCATTCGGCCCCGAAGGCGCGGTGGTCACCTGCTTGGTCACGTCGATCGACATCAGCCCGTCGCCGTAAAGATCCACCGTGGCCGCGGCGGCTCCGGCCAGCACGACGTGGCCCAGCTTCGCGGAGATCACCCCCGAATTGGCGACTTCGGGCGCCACCAAAGCGGCCAGACCGGTCTGCGCCACGGTGATCCTGCCTTGGTTGATCACCGCCGCGCCGGGTTTCGCTGGCTTCGTCATGGCCAACCTGCCAGCCTTCAGATTGGCTTCGGTGACGCCGATCGCGGAAACCACCACCGATTGCGCGTTCACCTCGGCGCCGTGGGTGAACACTACGCCCGATTGATTGATCAGTACCAGCCGGTCGTTCGCATTGATATGGCCCGCGATTACCGAGGGGTCCGATCCCCTGACCTGGTTGACGGTCAGTGATTGTGCCGAAGGCGCGGTGAAATTGACCGTGCCGGCCGAACCGACATCAAAGCTGCGCCAATCGATCGCGGCGTTTGCCGTGCTCTGCGTCACATTCATGGTCGCGCCAGTTGTCGCGATGCTGGCCTGACCAGCCACCACCTGCCCGCCGCTTGGCAAGGCCGTGGCCGGAAGGTTCGCCGCCCGGTCTGCCATCCTGTTCGGCAATCCTTGCCCGCGAGCCGAAGTCGGACGCACGGCCCCAGCGACCATCGCCACCGCGACAAGCGCAGTGCTGTGAAGCAGAAATCGGCGTAGATCCGCGCGCGTTACAAGGAAAGGGATCATTGTATTGTCACACCCCGCCTTTTTGCACTGGCATGCTAAATGTCATTGTGTGGTCACGCCGTATCCCGCCCATGCAACGTCCCCCCCCCAAAGCCTCGCCAGGCCATAACAACTGGCCGTTTCCCTTGATCCCAGATCAGAAGCGCCCGATTAAACTCCAATAAATCCCGGTGCCTGGCAGCGCCGACGTATTGCCGCTGTTGCCCAATGGCAGCGTGGTGAATCGCTCCACACCCTCGACATCGAGTTCCACGCCATGCGGAAACGTCATCCGAGCGCCCGCGCCGGCCGATACCAGCAGGGCGTTGCGGTCCAGCACCTGGCTCTGCCAGGTGCGGCCCCAATCGTAGAACGTGTAGAACTGGACTCCGAGATCGAACCGATCCGTTGGGCCGGAAACCGAGAATCCGGTGTTCAACTGGGCCTCGATATCCACCGTCAGAGCCCGGTCACCACCGACCTGCCCGGAATAGAAGCCCCGGTTGAACCGCATGCCGCCAAGAAAGAACTCCTCCGCCGCGGGCAGCACGTCATGCGAATACTGTCCGGCGACGGTGGGCTGCAAGGCGAAGGTGGCATCCTGCCAGGGACTGAACAGCGTTTGGGTACGGCTCGCCTCGAAGGACACTTTGGTGAAATCCATCCGTTCGCCCAGGCGGCTGGCCAGCAGGTCCCCCTGCGGGGACGCGCCCAGCCCGTCCAGGCCCCGCGATAGGCGTAGGCTCAGAGTGGAGACCGCCGCCCGGTCGCTGCCCAACACCACGTCGCGCAGCGCGTAGTCGCCGCCGAACCGTAACACGCGCAGACTGTCGCGGCTGGCCAGCGTGGTGACACCGTTCACGCTAGTGTCCACCGTCCCATCCAGCACATCGAATGCGGCGACGGCGTTCAATGTTTGCTGGCGCCGGACGATCACCGGATAGGTGATCAGTGTGCCGGCCAAGGTCGTATCGCCATGATAACCGATTTGCGCCAGCGCACCGCTGGGGTCAGTCGTCCCGCGTCCGGCGTAGAGTCGCAGTTTCAATCCCGATCCGCCTAGAAACAGTTCAGTGGCGGCCTGACCAAAAATCTGGGTGGAGCGGGCGCCGTAGAAAAGTGTGAGGTCGGTACGCTCACCAAATTCGGTGAAGCTGTTGGCGCTCATAGAGGTCACGAATTCCTCGGGGCCAGTTCCGCTATAACCCCGATTATCGCCTGTCTGCAGGCCCGAAAATGCTTTGCGTGAAACCTGCGCCACCAAGGACATTGCCCCCGGATCGCCGTTCGACGGACGCAGCACTGTGCGTAAAGTCACCCCCGGCACGCTCTGCGCCAATAGCAGCCAGCGTTCCAGCGTGGCGATGTCGATCGGCGAGACATCCACCACGTGATTCAGAAAGCGCAGCACCTGCACGCCCGCCGGGCCAATATCGCCGTCCAGCCTGACCTCGACGATCCGCCCTTCCGTCACCGAAAACACCGCACGCTTGGCCGCGTCGCGTGCCACCGTCACGGCGGTGAACAGATAACCATCCGCCCGATAGGTAGCCAGGATCTCTGCCCGCGCATCCTCGATTTGCGACTGCGCCACTTCACCGGTCAGCGGTGCCAGTAACGCGGCGAAATGGCCGGCCGGGTATGCGGTGGACCCGCGCACTTCGGCCCCCGCAACCTGAACCATGGCGCCTGATTCCGGGCCGGGCGGTTGTGGGGGCGCGGGTTCCGGCAACCCCGGCTCCACGTGGGGAGGTTCGGGAGGCAGCACGCGCGGCAACGGGGAACCGGGCGGCACAGCCGAAAGGTTGGGGGCAGCCTGCGCCCAGACCGCTCCTGACGGTGCCACCAATCCGATCAACATGACCACGGCTGGACAAACGATACGGCCCGTCGCCATCCGTTCGGGTTTTCTTTGCATCACGTTCCACAAAGCACAAAATTTAGAGCGCAATGGGGCCCGCTGGCCCACGGCGGCGAACCTGCTTCCCGGCTCGCCTGCTGTCCCCCTTCGCTCCTCTATCCATCCGAAACAAGAGGACCGCAAGCGAAATGTTAATCGCCTGCAAAATTCTAGAAATTTATACATTCGTTGCGCATAATCGCCCTCGGAATCACTCGTTTGCGAATCGACCCTAGCGCACAACCCCAAAATGAAGGTAACGATTACGACTGGGAAGAAGCAAAGGACGACGCACCGTCAATCGCCCAACCCATTGCCTGTTACAGCCACGCCAGGGTGACCAAGCTGACCTGTTCGTTCGGATTTTACGGCAAGATACCCGCCCGCGGCGATTTCGTGCGTGCCGGACTGCCGCGCGACTTCATCGACGCCTGGGATCGCTGGCTGCAACAGGTCATGGCGGAAAGCCGGACGCTGCTGGCAGACGCCTGGGTGCCGGCATGGCTGGAGGCTCCGATCTGGCGGTTCCGGCTTCGATCCGGCATCTGCGGCAGCCAGGCGGCGCTTGGTGTGTTCATGCCCAGTGTCGATCGCGCCGGCCGGCATTTTCCGCTCACTCTGGCCTGCGTCGCCACCGATTCCGAACTACGTCAAACTGATTCCATAAGCTCACTCCATCAGGCAGAGGCAGCGGGTATCGCCGCCATCGAACACGACCTCGACCCCGACAACCTCATCGAACGTCTGCGGCCGGCCCGCGGGGAGTCAGGTGCCGCGGCATCGATTGCGGCGGACGTCCCGGACGGCAATTGCAGTTGGTGGACCGAAGGCGCCCCACGCGTGGCAGCCCAGGCGTTCGCCACCGATACCCTTCCCGGCGCGGCCCTGTTCGCACATATGCTGGATGCTTCTTCCGCCGATCCGACAACACGAAACAGGTGAGCGACATGCGCTTTCTGTCCTGGTCAACCACCCATACGGGCGCCGTCCGTACCCATAACGAAGATCGTTTCGTCGATCGCCCGGCATTGGGATTATGGGCCGTTGCCGACGGCGCGGGCGGCCACGATGCCGGTGAGGTCGCCTCCGGCATGATTGCTGACGCATTGGAGACAATACCAACCAGCCTCGGCGCCGGCGCCTTGCTGTCCGAAATTCGCACCCGGATCGGCCGGACGCACGAAGCCCTGTGCGCCGAAGCCAGAAGCCGCGGACCCAGCACCGTGATCGCCTCCACTATCGTCGTGCTGATCGCGACCGGCACCCACTTCGCCTGCCTGTGGGCCGGCGACAGCCGGGCCTACCTGCTGCGCGACGGGGTGATGCAGCAGATCAGCCGCGACCACAGCCTGGTGCAGGAACTCGTCGACTCCGGCGCCATCCTGCCGGAGGACGCCGAGAAGCATCCACGAGCCAATATCATCACCCGCGCGGTCGGTGGCGGAACGGAGCCGTTCGAACTCGACAAGGTCTCCGGCGCGCTCCAACCCGGGGACCGTTTCCTGCTATGCAGCGACGGGCTGTGCAAAACGCTGTCCGATGCCGCCCTGGCTGCCCTGCTAGCGGGCAACCACGCCACATCGCTAACCGATCCGATGATCGCGGCGGCCCTGGATCGCCGGGTCAACGACAATGTCACCGCCGTAGTGATCGAGGCGGTCTCAACCTGATCGATCAGGTTCAGCTCTAAGGTCTTGTGGCGAAACAACCGAATCGTTCCGGGGAAGCCACCGGCAATTCATCGTCCTGGGCGGGCCTTCGGCCGCAATGACGGTCTCCGCCGGCCGCGCGTCTATTGAAGCGGTTATTTCGTCGCAATCCCTAACGCCCACGACCGCGAACCCTGTCGCCGGGGTGAACAGGTCCGGTCAGCGCAGAGATTGACCCGCCCCGGGGAAGGGGAAGGTCAATCTCAGTTCGTGACTGGCGGCGTCAGCTTTTGCGGTTGGTCACATCCGCCAAATGATCCGCGGCAAATTTCTTGGCCGCGTTCGCATATCCCTGCCAGGCTGGGTTGTCAGGCGCCAACGCCCCCAGCGAGCCGGTCACTCCGACCAGGCGGTTGGCATCTTCCATTGCCGTCTCACGAGCTTTGTCGATCTTCTTCTGATCCGGCTTCTTCGCCGTGTTCTCCGCAATCAGATTGGCCAGCGACTTCTTGCATTTGTTCAGCGCGTCGGTGACGCCTGTCTTGCTGTCGATCAGAACGCCATTGCTCACTGCTGACTTCTTGATCTTATCCCACGCGCTGGCCTCCATCGTGAAAGGACCCGCCACGAAGGCCGCGCCCGTAGCTCTGCCGCCAAGCGCGGCAGTTAACTCCGCGTCTTTCAAATAATCGGCGATGTCCTTGCGCAGCTTCTCCAGATACGGGCCCATCTGCTTGTTAGAGCTGTATCCGTCAGCCGTCTGCAGCTTCTGCCACACCGCCTTATCGGCGTCATTCAGGGCCTGCCTGGCCGCCATCGCCTGCTTCAGCGCTTCCCCGAACTTTTTGCCCGTCACCGCCGTCTGCATCTTGCGATACGCGGCTTCATACTCACCCAAGCTCTTTTCGAACGCTTTGGCACCCGATTTGGCTGGCGGCAGCGCACCCACGTTTGTCGCGTTGGCATAAGTCTGCGTCCATCCCGCAACGGTCGTACCACCGACCACAAGGAAGCCGATTTGATCACGCTGCTCGCTGAAGGCTGCCTGCAACTGCAAAGCTCGCGAATGGATGTTCTGGATATAGTCCTTCAGCGGCTTGCAGATGTCGCGCTGTTTACTCAGCAGCTTCTGCTCCGCCACGATGACCTTGCCGACGGCGATACCAAAATCTCTCTGGGCCTTCAGCTTAGGCTTTCCGATGGCAGCGTCGGCCACGGCCTGCGCCCGGGTATCCAGCCCTTGCAGGGCCGACAGCAGACCGCCATCATCCGGCAAGGCTACTCCCGCCTTCACCGCGCTTTCCCAGAAGGCCTTCCACTTCCGCGCCGTCACGTCCACCGGCTTGTCCACCGGAGGCATGTCAGGCCAGGTCGTGGGCGCAAGGGCCTGATCGATCTCGATGCGCCGCGCGCCGGCGGCCTTTAATGTCCTGTCCACCTCGGTTAGCATCGCCGGCACGCCGCGCGCCTGCGCCCAGGCTTGCTTGCAGGCAGCGATCAAGTCATTCAACACGTCGGCTGCCTTCAGCCTGGCTTTGCGCTGCTCGGCTGGATTCTTGGCATTGGCCAGGATCGCGGCCTCCGCCTTGACCAGAGCGTCCAGGCCGTCGGCCACGCCACCGTCGTCCTCTGGTAGGCAGGCTTTGACCACCGCGTCCGCCCAGTTTGTCTTCCAGACCCCGGCATCAAGTGGCGTTCCAATTCCCCGTGGCGCCCAGCCGGCATCCTTCAGGCCGAGCTCCGACATTTTGGCATCCAGCATGTTGTATTGCGCGCGGGCCTTCTTCAACGCGGCGACAATATAGATCGCCATCTCGGGATGCGCCTTTTTGCCGTCGGGATTTTGCGTCGGTTGGCATCCATCCAGCGCAGCGATCACGTCGCGCAGAGCCGCCAGCGTGGCCAGGAAGTTCTCCTGCGCCGTTTTGCCGGGCTTGGTGGTGGGGTCGAGCTTCACGCCCGCGGTGATCGTCTGGGTGATTTTCTTCAGCGCGGACTCGAAATCCGCCATCGCTTCGCCGACACCGGTTTCCTCGTCGTACAGCCCAGCCTTCAAGGCGACTTTTTTGGTCTCGCGCCACCCAGCCTCGGTCAGTGCCGTGTCGGGATCGAACGGCAGCAGAATAGGAGTATATACCGGTTTCCGATCCTTGGTGACTTCCTTGGCCTTGCTGCCCAGCGCCTTGGCACCGCGGCCAATGGCCTTAAGACCTTTGCCAACCTTGCCCAGATTTTCCATGACCCGACTGTCGTCAACGTCATTCTCGTCTTTCTGATCAGCGCTTGCCAGCAAGGCCTCACGCAGGATCTTCAGCGACACCGGCGTGCTGAGGTCGCTCTCTTCGATGCCGCGCTGATCGACGAACTTTAACGCAAGCGACACCTTGTCCCGGCACAGGACGCAGATATACATTTTCGCGTAGAGATTGCTCTCCTCAAAGATTTGCATGCGGGCGACCGGGTTGCCGGCCTGCGCTTCTTTCAGCAATGCCTTTGCCCGGTCCGCCTCGCTCCAATCGATGTTGGTGAACACCACCTTGCTGCCGTACGTAATCGCCGTGCTGGTGATCTTCAGAGCCGCCTTGGCGATCAGGCCGTAATGGCCGCCGAAAGTGCCGGCGATCGAACCGGCCAAGTCCATGCTGCTGGTCGTGACCTCGATCCCGTCCTTGGTAATCTGCTTATTACGGCCACCGATCTCGTTGCCGAGTGCCTGAATGAAGGCGCCCCCATCAGTGATGTCGGCGTTGCCCAACGCCTTGAACGCATCGCCCTTCATCATGCTTGTCTGGACACGAATAGCCGAGTGCTCACCAAGTTTCTTGATCGCGAGCGCCAAATTGACCCCGCAAGCCGCGATCGACAATCCCGGGATCACCGATGCCAGATGATCGGCGCCCATGTCCTTGGCGATGTTCATTGCGCTGCAGGCCGAGTTCAGCGCCCCTTCCAGCACGCTCATGGCTTTTTCCAGGCCGTCGAGCAGCTTCTGCCGGGTCGTCGGCTCGAGCTCGTCGAAGTCCAGGGATTCAAGTGCCGCGAAGCCGACCGCGTTGGTGCCGAACCCGTTCTTAATACCTTCAAGCAACGATTTGGTTGCTTTCGCGATCTCATTGTCTTCGAAGAATTCGCAAACGCTGGCGCCAAGCTCGGGCATTTCGCTCAGGAAGAAACTCATGATCCCTTCCGTGGTCGAAAAGTCAGGCTTTTTCTCCTCCACCAGTTTGCTGACCCGCTCTTCCTGCAGCGCCCGCTCGGTTTTACGCCAGGCCTGCAGGCTTTCCACCAGCCGGGGCGGCCACCAATCCTCGGGTACGCCCGTTTTGGACAGCATCTGCTGCACATCACGCAGCGTGCCACCAGTGTCCAGGATCAGCTGGCCTTGCTCAACCAGATGGTCGTTAGCCTCGTACAGCCGCTTACCGTCCTCGGGGGAAATCGCCGTAGTGATTGCATCGAAATAGAAATTCTGCCGGTCGAAATCGCGGGTGCCAATCTTGTCGATCGTCTCCTTAAACGCCGCGCGCAGACCGTCGCCGACTGGCTTGCCGTTCGCGTCGAGCTTCGGGTTGCCATCCGGATCGACGAAACCTAATTTGGCTTTTTCAAGCAGTTGGGCCTTCTCTTCCGGCGTGCTGGCGAGCGTTTTCAGTCGCCGCTGCAACTCCCTCTCGACATACGGGTCCTGGAAGTAAGCCGGCAGATGTAAATGAAAATTTATGGCAACCGGCATCAACCCATCCATTGAAAATTTCAACCGTTTTATTACCAAAAACATCAAAAAGGTTCAAATCCATCAAACCACCCATGGCTGTATTAACTATTATTTCG
>DAIEHR010000307.1 GCA_027353465.1 Acetobacteraceae bacterium
TCGTAGGTAATCATTTGCCCTCCATCGGGCCGATCGCCCGTAATGCCTGTTTCAGCGCCAGAAGTTTGCGGTCACGCTCCTGGAACAACGCCTCCGGCGAGCGGTCGCCCCAGTCGAAATACCCTTTGCCGGCCATGACGCCGGTGCGGCCTTCCTCGATCAGTTTGTCCAGCGTCTCGCTTTTCTCGCGCGGGACGGGGGGCGTGTAGCTGCGGTTTTTCATTCCCTGCTGCATCAGCAACAGCCCGGTGAAGTCAGCCTTCGCCATGATGCCCAGGATCGGAATCCGCAGCGCCAGCCCGTGCAGCACCGAATCGTCGATGTCTTTGGGGGTCACCAGACCCTCATCCAGCAGGCGATAGACTTCTAGCTGCATGGCCGCTTGCAGCCGGTTGGCGACGTAGCCCTGCACCATCTGCTTGAACACGACCGGCGCCTTGCCCATCGCGGCGACGATGTCGCGCACATGCTCCACCACGCCTGGTTTGGTCCCCGGTCCGGGGCACAAATCCACCAGATCGCACAAATACGGCGGCGTGTACCAGTGCGCGATGATCGTCCGCGCCTTCAACCCTTCCGGCACCAAAGGAAAGATGTCCAGGTTGGAGGTATTGCTGGCCAGGATGGCGTCCGGTTCCATCAGCGCCAGAAGCTGCTCGTAAACCGCCCGTTTCACGTCTGGCCGTTCCACCACCGCTTCCACCACCAATTCGGCGCCCTTCACCGTGTCCGCCAGCGATGGCACGCAGCGCACGGCGGCCGACAGGCGCTGACGGTTCCAGGTTCCGTCAGCCTCCCCGGCCTGCGACAGGGTCGCCAGCGCGGTGGCCATCAGGCCCGGTGCGCGTTCCAGCGTTTCCGGGTTGTTGTCAGTCAGGCGAACCTGATGCCCGCCCAGCGCGAAAACCAACGCCAGCGCGTGCCCCATCAGGCCCGCACCGACAACCGCGACGTCCGCCATTCTACACTCCCTCCGGCAGCCAGGGCTCCGGTGCCCGGCAATCGATATCGGTGGCCACATCGACCACCACGGTTTCGTCCGAGGCCAGCGCATCCCGCAGCGCCGGCCCGATTTGCGACGGGTCTTCCACCCGAATGCCCCGCAATCCGAAGACCTTGGCGACATCGGCGAAATTGGTCGGCCCGAAGCGCACCAGCTCCTTCACGTCGCCCGGCGTGTTGCCCTGCTGCCGCTGGATGTTGGGCCAGCCCTGGCCGAAGCCGGAGTTATTGTTGACCACAAGCACGACCGCGATGCCTCTGCGCCGAGCGGTTTCAAGTTCGGCGAGGTGATAATACAGCGCGCCGTCGCCTGACCAGCAGATCACCTTGCGTTTCGGCGCCGCGCATTTCGCCCCCAGCGCCGCCGGGAACGACCAGCCCAACGAGCCGGCGGCGCGCAGATAGGTTTGTCCCTGGCCGTTCAGTTCTATCAGCGAACTCGTCCAGATGCTGGAATAGCCGGTGTCGGCCACTAGGATTCCATCGGCGGGCAGGGCGGCGGTAATCTCGGCGCATAGCCGGTCCGGCCAGATCGGCGACGCCGCGCTCGCCAGTGCCGTCGTCCGGGACTGCCGCCACGCCCGCATCACCCCCTCGGCCCAATCCGCGAACGCGGAGTCGCGCGCCGGCTTGCCCAGTGCGGCGATCAACGCGGCCAGAGTCGCTTTTGGATCGCCCATCACCCCCAGCGTATTGGGGTAAGACCGGCCGATATCGGTGGGGTCGAGGTCGATCTGCACGCAGGCCGTATCGATCGCCGGGATGCGCCAGGCGTGCGTTACCTGGTCGCCGGTTTCGCACCCGACGAACACCACCAGCTCCGCCGCATGCACGATCCGGTTTGTCGGCGGCGCGGCGTAGTTGCCGGCGCAACCGACCGCCAGCCGGTGCTGCGTCGGCACGATCCCCCTGGCGCCCAGGGAGGTGGCGACCGGGGCGGCGATCAGCTCCGCCAGCGCCAGCAGTTCCGGCCCGGCGCCGGAGGCAGTGGCGCCCTCGCCGGCGACGATCACCACCTTCTTCGCCGCGCGTATGCGGTCCGCGGCTCGCTCGATCTCACGCGAATCGGCGACCGGCCGGTGCGGCGGCAGGGTCATCTGGAACGCCGGGTCGGCGACCGGCGATTCATGCACCATGCCGGTTTCGATCACTTCGCCCATCAGTCCGTTCAGGTCCAGATGCGCCGGGCGCGGGGTGCCTGTCATCGCTTCCCGCCACGCCTGACGCATCAGGCGCGGCAGATCGGCGGCCTGATCGACGCGGGCGGAGAACTTGGTGACCGGGGCGAACATGGGGGCGTGCGGCAGTTCCTGGTAAGCATTCCGGTGCTGCATCGACGGCTGCTTGTGCCCTGTCATCGCAATGACTGGGGTGCGTCCCAGATAGGCGTCCTGCAATCCGGACGCGAGGTTCGCGGCCCCGACCGATTGCGCGAAACACACCCCGGGCTTCCCGGCGATCCGAGCGTAGCCGTCGGCCATATAGGCGACAGCTTTTTCGCTGTGGCCCAGAACGCGCTGCACGCCCAGGGTGCCCAGTTCGATCAGGGTGCGGCGCAGCACGGCGTCGATGA
>DAIEHR010000341.1 GCA_027353465.1 Acetobacteraceae bacterium
GTCACCCGGCTGGGCTGGGGCTTCGCCGCCGGGCTGGTCGCTGTAACGGCCATCGTGGTCGCCGAACGCCTGCTGTTCGCCGGGTTCCTCGACTTCAGCACCGACTATCGCGTGGCCGGCCCATTTTTCAGCATGCGAGTCGGCGGCGGCCATATTGGCGCCTACGCGGCGTTGGCATTGCCGTTCTCCCTAACCCTGCTCCGTCGCCGTCCCCGTTGGCAGGGCGAGGCCCTCGCATTGTTGGTGTGCCTGTGTGGTGGTTACACCGTCGTGGTGACGTTCGCGCGTACGGCCTATGCCGCATGTGCGGTCGCTCTGCTCGTTGCTGGCTGGCTTTGGGTCGCCAACCGCCATCGCGCCCCCTCGGTGGTCGCCGGGCTTTTGCCCCTGGCGCTGGTTCTGGGCGGCCTGACCGCCACCGCCGTGCTCACAGGCATGCAGACCCGCCTGGCGGCCAGTGCGACAGACTTCGTTACCCGGCAGGACAACTGGCGCGCTGGTCTCGCCGTCCGCGACAGGGGAATTTTGCCGACCATGTTCGGCATGGGTCTTGGCACCTACCAGCGCGTCATGGAAATGCGATCCCCGGTCAACCGCCCCAGCGACTTGGTTCTGGACCATGACGAGGCTGGCGCTTATGCCTCCATCCGCGTGTCATCGCCATTCTTCCTGGGTCAGAAAATCTCGATGCCGTCGGCGGGTGATTTGCATCTGACCCTGCTTGCCCGCTCACCCGGCGGATCGAGCCTTGGCGTTTTGGTCTGCGACAAGGTGCTGCTCTATTCCGATAACTGCGTCAGCACCCAGGTAACGCTCCCGCCGGACGGTCCATGGTCGCCGGTCAAGGCAGTCTTTCCAGCCGCCGGCTTAGGTGGCGCGGCGTTGGGCGGGCTGCTGCACCGCCCTGTGGAACTCTCGGTTTACGGTCAGCAAGGGCAAATCATCCAGGTGCGCGACATCGGGCTGACCGATGACAACGGGCGCAAGTTGCTGGCTAACGGCGATTTCGCCCATGGTTTGGACCGCTGGATTTTCACCGACGACAGCCATGTGTCCTGGCGCATGCTGAACGAATACCTGATGCTGTTCTTTGAAACCGGCATCCTCGGTTTGCTGGCCTATTGCACCTTGGCGGCGGTCGCACTGGTCGGCGCCGCCCGTGCGGTGCGGGCGGGCGCAATAGAGGGCGCCGCGATCGCCGGCGCGGTGACGGCCTTTCTGATCTCGGGGATGTTCGACAATGTTCTGGAGGCAACGCGCCTCGGGACGCTGTTCTTCCTGGTCTGCTGGTGCGGACTGATCCAGTTCCAGGATGCATCAGTCCGCGAGTAGTTCGTCCACCAGCGCTGCCCACTCCTGCTCCAGCGCCCCGCTTGCCGGGGTTCGGCCGGCTCGGTTGTACCAATACCGGGCGTTGGAAATATCGGGCTCCTTGCGGTGTAGATACGCATGCACCGCCGCACCCAGCGGCCCGGGATCGGCCTGCGCGCATGCATGCGCCTTGTCCCAGTCGCCCTTCGCGTCCCACCACAGCGCCTGCAACGCCAGGGACAGCGGCGGCGGGACGTCTTCTCCAACGGACGCGCGAAAGCCGTCCAGAGTCATGGGTCAGGTTCCCTTGGCTGGCAGCAACAGGCGGCGAAGCTTACGCACCGCACTGTCCGGTGTCGTCAGCACGGTCTTGCCCGTGGCTCGCGCTACAGAATCAGCGGCCTGCGACAGGCTGAACTGCGCCAGCGCGATCGCATCGCAGTCGGTCAATGCAAGGGCGGCACGCCCGGCGGCGGCGTTGTGGCCGTCCAGGCTGCCGGCGTTCAGCGCGGCCAGGGCGTCTTCAGCCAGGCAGTTCACCAGCGCCACCCCAGGTGCCACGGCCGCGAACTCCGGCGGCATGGAGGTCAAGGTCGGTGCGAACGTCGCCATCAGGCCGATCCGCCCGCGCGGGCCGGTCAGCGCCACCGCTTCCTCGATCATCGCCTCGTTCGGCTTCAGCACGGGGATCGGCAAGTCCCGAGCACACGCCTCGATGCAGGGACCGAATGCCGAACAGGTGAACAGAATCCCATCCGCCCCCGTCGATCGCGCGTACCGCGCCAGCTCCAAAAACCGCTCGGTCATCGCCGGGGTCAAGCTCCCGTCGCGCGCCAGATCGGGGGCGAGCGAGTCGTCCAGCAGGTTCATCAGGGTCGCCTCGGGCCACAGGCGTTGGAATGCCGCCACGATCGGGGGGATGGATGGGGCCATGGCGTGGATCAGGGAAATGCGCATGGGCGGGAAATTGCGTCAGTCGATGGGCGGCGGCAAGAGGCGGCAAACTTGCACCGCCCCCTGAACCTTCGCAGGATGCGGACGGGGGCTGGAAACGATGTCCATCAAAACGCAGGAACTCCATCCAGGCTTGGCCGCCGAGGCCGGCTTCATCGATTTGTCCGCGCCGTTAACCGACGCGGTGATTGCGTCGATCCAGGCCGCGATCGATGCCTTCCCAGTGCTGGTGTTTCGCGACCAGCACCTGACCGACCAGCAGTTGCACGACTTTGCCGCCAGGTTTGGCCCGCTGGAGATCGGCCGTTCCGCCGCCCGCCCGGGCCGTCGGCGATTAGCGATTCCGCGGATCGGCGACATATCGAATCTCGACGAGGACAATCACGTCCGGGCGCTGGATGACCGAAGGCGGCTGGACAGCCTTGGCAACCGGCTTTGGCACACGGACGCGTCGTATATGCCGGTTCCTGTCGTCCTGGGTCTGCTGCATGCGGTCACGCTGCCGCCGCCCAGCCCGTTCGGAAACGGTGAAACCGAGTTCGCCGATATGCGGGCCGCCTACGACGCCCTGCCGCCGGCCACGCGGCAGGCCATCGATCAGCTGATCGCTGAACACGATGTCTTCTGGTCCCGCGCCCAGATCGGATTTACGGATTTTCCGGCCGGGGAGCGCGAACAGTATCCGCCATCGCGCCAGCGTCTGGTCCGCCGCCATCCGGTGACGGGGCGCAAAAGCCTTTATCTGTCCGCTCATGCTTCTCACATCGCCGGCTGGCCGGTGGCGGATGGACGGCTGTTGCTAATCGACCTGAACGCGCATGCGACCCAGCCGCGGTTTGTCTATCGCCACATCTGGCGCCCCGGCGATCTGGTTATCTGGGACAACCGCTGGACAATGCATCGCGGGCGTCCACACGACGAAAGCAAACCGCGCGACCTGCGGCGGGCAACGACGCTCGACACCGGGTCGAGCTTGCAGGAACCATCAGGGCGTGTGCAGGACCGGCCTCAGTACGTCTAAGTAATCGTCTTCCGCGACTACCAGTGTCCATCCACGTGCTCGGCTTCTTCGTCGCCTGGCCAGGGCGGCATCGTCACCGCCACGGCCGCCACCCCGTCAGCACCCAACGCTCTGAACTGAAACGAAACCCCCACCGGGATGGTCAGGCAAACCCCGGGCGATAGTGTAACAACCTCGCTATCGGACCGCCACATTTCACCGGCGCCGGAAACGATGTACCAGATCTCCTCCACGGTACGATGCCGCACCGCCTTTGAAACCGCGCCAGCCGGCAGCCGAAAATGCGCCAGGCTTCCGCCCGCGGTCGCCAGCAGGATTCGCACCTCCGACCCGTCCGGCGCCAGCACATCGAAATCCGCCGGCAGCGTCACCGTGCTTGACATATCGCCTCCCGCGTCAAAACTAAGGTCCACACCGGGGTGCCCTTGAACCAAGGGCTGAGATCATACCCGTCAACCTGCCCTGGGTCATGCCAGCGAAGGGAGTTGCCGTGAACATCGTCATCATCGGTGCCGGAATCTTCGGTGCCAGCGCCGCTTTCCACCTTGCTCGGTATGGCGCCAAACCCACCATCATAGATGCCGGATTGGACGGGCGTGCAACCGCCGCCGGCGCCGGTATCATCTGTCCCTGGGTCAAGAACCTGGAGGATGAAACCTTTTACCGCCTGTATGCCGGCGGCGGCGAATACTACCCCGACCTGATCGCCGCGCTTGCGGAGGCAGGGGAAACCGATCTGGGCTACCGCCAGTCGGGCGCCATGCTGGTGTCAGCCGATCCCCGGGAACTGGCCGCGATGGAACGATCGGTCCGCCAGCGTGACGCCCCGGCCATGGGCGATGTGACCCGTCTTGCCCCGGCCGAGGCGAGATCGTTGTTCCCTCCGCTGGCCGACCGATTGGGTGCCATTCACATCGCCGGTGGTGCCAGGGTCGATGGCCGTTTGCTAACGGCGGCGATGCTGCGGGCCGCGGAAAAATTCGGCGCTACCGTGCTTCAGGGCCACGCGGTCCCGGAGATCGAATCGGGCCGGGTGACCGGCGTCGATGTGAATGGGGATCGTATCGCCGCCGATCGTCTGATCGTCACCGCCGGCGCCTGGGTGAACCAGGTGCTGAACCTGTCGCTGCCGATCGAACCACAACGCGGCCAGATCACTCATTTGCTTTTGGATGGCACCGACACCAGCGCCTGGCCCGTCATCCTGCCCCCAACCAGCCATTACATCGTCGCTTTCGACCAAGGCCGCATCGTGGCCGGGGCCACCCGCGAACACGGCTCCGGCTTCGATTATCGCGTCACCGCGGCTGGGCAGGCGGAAGTCCTGCATGAGGCGTTGCGGATCGCCCCGGGCCTCGCCGCCGCGACACTTCTGGAGACACGCGTCGGCTTCCGGCCACTGGGAACCGAGGCGCGCCCGCTGTTGGGCTGGGTCAGACAGATCGAGGGCCTCGCGGTCGGCAACGGCCTCGGCCCCTCCGGTCTGACCATGGGGCCGCTCGCCGGGCGGTTGCTGGCGGAACTGGTGACCGGTGAAGCCACGTCGATTGATCTGGCGCCATTCAATCCGATGCGCCGTGGGGCGAAGGCATCGGTTTATCAGAACGACATGCGCTAAGCGCCTGGAGGAATGATCGGTCCAGCCCCGCTCGGTCGATGAACGTCACCACTGCTTATTATGGGCGGTGACTACCAGTGATTCGATGTGAAGAAGCTGTAACGGAACGCGCCCAAAAGCCCGTAATTCAAACGGTTGCCATTGTCGCGGATATGCTGATAGGCGGGCAGAAGGCCCGTCAGGGTGAAGGAATAGGTCCGTGTCGTGTATATGATACCCGGGTCCACCAACAGCATTTGGCCGCCCGTCCCCGGAACACTCTGTCCGCCATTCCGACTGGCAAGGATAGAAGTATAATTGGCTTCGACAGAGGCATAAACTTCCCCGGAAACCTCCTCGCCCAGCTCAACCGGCCACAACCGGTAATGGAAGCCAGCATCGGCATAAACTATATTCCCAAACTGGTAGCCCGCGGCGACACCATTGGCTTGATAGCCAGCTTCGGCGGCGGCATTCCAGTCCAGCGTCTGATAAGACATCGTTACCGCATCGCGTGTCGCGAACGCGCCGGTACCCGGTTGTCCGCCACGCGGCATCAGGTTGTTTGCACTGTCCATGCCCGTCGGCAGGACAACACCAACATAGGGCGCGATACGGAAGGTGGAACCGGGGCCGTCCTGCTGGAAGATCGTGTAGCGCGCTTGGACAAGTGTGTCGCCCAACCCGTCGGCGATGACCCTCCGCGACCGCCCCCCCTCAGTAATGGTGGCAGTGTTGGACACGAAGCTGTTGCCCTGCAGGATGATGGCAAGATTGGGGGACGCGCCGTAAATAAGTACATTCTTATCGACAGTATTCGAGGCCCCCCTGCTGTAATCCAGTGTCTCCGGCTTCAGGAGCATGATGAGGTTCCCCGCCGAGACCGGCGAGGCACCCGGGAAGGTGATTTGCGCGCTGACCCGGCTGGACATCAGCAGCAGGACAATCAGGAAACCGGCCGATCGGATGATCCGCGCCAGGTTAGACACAGACGGTTCGATCATTCGTCCGATCCGGAAGGGCAGGCTGATGGCCGGTTGATCTCCCGGGGGGTATAGCTCGCGCTTATCACCGCGGCGCGCAGTTGGTTATCAGAGACCGTGGCGCCATGGTGGATATCAACTGTGGCAACGGCATGCCGCAGGTCGAAACGGACATGATCGACGCCGGGCACAGCCTCTAAATTTTTAATCAATCCAAAGGTTGAGCCGGGTGAGATAATTCCCCAAACGATCATCTGGAGTCGGTCGCAAGAATCGGTCTGAGCATCGGCACCCAGGGCCGATCCGCCCAGGGTCGTTACCGCAACCGCGACAGCCATATATCGGAGGCAACGCGAAAGAGGAGAGTTCTCCCCGGAAAAATCATGCCGCCCGATGGACATAGGGTCCCCTTACTTGTGGTTGCTCTCCGGCCCGCTTGATCGAGCATGACCATTTTTTAGTGACGGACTCGACGCGATGCACGCTAAAAGTGCACTAAGAATAGACTTGTGGCAAAAAAAGCCGGAAACAAACGGCCCAAAAGACGGAAACCAGGGGTCCTTCAAACCGAGGCGACCTTCACCTGAGGCCGGAAACCTTACTGCGCTGCAATCCAAGCGTCCACCGTCTGACCGGATTTCGCGCCGCCGATTCTATGGGGCATCAGGTGGTTCCGATACGCCGCCGCTCAGAAGGGGCGGCGTAACATCAGGATAGCGAACCAGACGCGCGGGCGGCGCTTGAATTCCACCCTCTGCCACATAGGTATATTGTCCGCACATCAAGACTCACGCGGACTTACCGGTGCGACGTTGGATGGTTTCCAAAAATGAACCTTTTTCTCATACGCATCCTTGCGAGACGCGTATGAGACAAATTCCCGCCGGAGCCTCGCTGTTACCGGTTCATACCCCGAACCGCTTCCACGACAGCCTTGGTCACGTCCTTGGTTGTTGCCGACCCGCCCAGGTCGGGGGACAAAATCCCCGCCGCGCACACCTGTTCCACCGCCCGCATCAGAAGATCGGCGGCCGGCTTCTCCCCCAGGTGTTCCAGCATCATCGCGCCGGTCCAGAACGTTGCCACCGGGTTGGCGATGCCCTTGCCGGTGATGTCGAACGCCGAACCATGGATCGGCTCGAACATCGAAGGGGAGCGCCGTTCCGGATCGATATTCCCGGTCGGCGCGATACCCAACGATCCGGCCAGCGCGGCGGCCAGATCCGACAGGATGTCCGCATGCAGGTTCGTAGCCACCACAGTATCGATCGTTTGCGGCTTGCGCACCATGCGCATGGTCATCGCATCGACCAGTTCCTTATCCCACGTCACGTCCTTGTAGTCGTGGCTGACCAAGGCCGCGATCTCATCCCAGAACACCATGCCGTGGCGCTGGGCGTTGGACTTGGTTACGACCGTCAGGTGCTTGCGCGGCCGCGAACGGGCGATATCAAAGGCGAAGCGCATGATCCGCTCAACCCCGCGGCGGGTAAAGATCGCGGTTTCGGTGGCGACTTCTTCCGGCAGCCCGCGATGCGTGCGCCCGCCCTGGCCAGCATACTCGCCCTCGGAGTTTTCGCGCACGATCACCCAATCCAGATCGCCCGGGCCGGCGTCGCGCAGCGGCGACGTTACCCCCGGCAGAATCCGCGTCGGGCGGACGTTGGCATACTGATCGAAGCCCTGGCAGATTTGCAGCCGCAGACCCCAAAGCGAGATGTGGTCCGGCACGTTGGGATCGCCCACGGCGCCGAAATAGATCGCGTCCGCGGTCCGCAGCCAAGCCAGTCCGTCGGCCGGCATGAACTCGCCATGCTTGCGATACCAGTTGGAGCCCCAGTCGTAGTGGTCGATCGCCAGCTTGAACCCGCCGTCTTTCGATGCCACGGCGTCCAGCACTTCCAAACCGGCCTCGATGACTTCAGGCCCGATCCCGTCAGCGGGAATCGAGGCGATACGGTAACTGCGGGTCATGCGACGGCTCCTTGCGATCAGATGTCTCTCCTAGCGCGATCGGTACAGGGAACCAAGACGGGCAGCCGCGGTTTCGCCGTCCGGCGCGAGCAGGCAATCGCCGGCCATGCCGAGGCGACGGTTCGTTGGATGCTACTCGATAGTGATCCGCCGGTGTCCCTCGCGCGCTGGCTCCACCTCCCCGATGATTGCAGCGGCAATCCCGGCGTCGCACAACTCCTCCAAACACCGTTCCGCTCGGTTGGCGGGAAACCCCAGCAGCAAACCACCGGAGGTTTGCGGATCAACCAGCAAGGCCGTGTTCGCGGTCTCACCACCCAGCACGCGGCGATTTTCAGCGGCCAAAGTGCTTTCGATGCCATGCGCCGCCAGTGCCCGAACACCGGGCAGGGCAGGGATTGCATGCAGCCGCAACACCGCCCCGACGCCGGAGGCCTCCAGCATTTCCTGAAGATGCCCCGCCAGCCCGAATCCGGTGACATCCGTTCCAGCCCTGGGCCGGTGCGCCATCCCGATCGCCGCGGCCACGGCGTTGGTGGTTCGCATGGACTCGATCGCCGCCATCAGCCAGGACGCGCGGGCATTGCCCCGCCTGTGGCCCGCCAGCACGATGCCGGTGCCCAGCGGCTTGGTCAGGATCAGCCGGTCGCCCGGCTGAAGCCCCGCTTTGCGCAGGATTTTGCCGGAATCCACCAGCCCGGTGACGGAAAAGCCCAGCGCCGCTTCGGGGGCCTCGCCGCTGTGCCCGCCGACCAGCGCGCATCCGGCCTCGCGCAGTATCTCGCTCGCTCCTTGCAGCATCGCCGACAATTCGGCCTGCATTTTTCCCCCGCTGCCATATGGCACCGAGGCGATGGCCAACGCCGTCCACGGCGCGCCGCCCATCGCATAGATGTCCGACAGCGCGTGGGCAGCGGCGATCTGGCCAAAGACAAATGGATCGTCCAGAAACGTCCGAAAGTGATCGACCGATTGGACCAAGAGCTTCCCGAGCGGCGGCTTCAGCACGGCGGCATCGTCCAGGCCGGTCAACAGGTCGGGCGTATCGGCACCCGGCAGGCTCGCCAGTGCCCCCGCCAGAACCCCTGCCGCCACCTTGGCGCCGCAGCCGCCGCAACGCATCGGCGTGACAGGATCCACTGGCATCCGCATGTCGGTGTACATGCGCATCCATCGCCGATCAATCCAGTCCTTCAGCCGCCAGACCGCCCGCCCACGCACGCCGACGCCGTTCCGCCAAGCCACCGCGAGTCCATTGCCCAAGCCCAGGATCGCCAGCGCATCGCGCTGGGGCTTCCACGGCTGCAATGCCTGTCCCTTCGCGGCCCGCCTCAGATTATCCGCCAACGGTCGCCCCGCCCGAACGGCCCACACGCCGGCCTTCGGTCTCGGGGCACCCTCGAACGACGCGCAATCACCGGCCGCGAAGACCGACGCATGGCTGATGCTGCGCAGATCCGGCGTGACCCTGATGCACCCCGCCGCGTCGCACGCCACGCCAGAGGCCGCCAGAAACGCCGCCCCCTTGGCCCCGGTCGCCCACAGCGCCGTCTCCACTTCGATAAAGCTGTCGTCGGACAGGAAAAGGCGCCCGTTCTCCATCCCAATCGCGGCCGCGCCGCAAACCAGTTCCACGCCCGCGTCCACCAGGGCCGCCCGCACCGTTCGGCGCACGTTGGCCGGCGCGCTGGCCAAGGGTTCTGATGTCGCCGACACCAGAACCAGCCGCAACTGTCCGGCAAACCGCGCCGCCAGCGCCAAAACCAGCTCCACCCCGCCCGTTCCTCCTCCCACCACCGCGATCCGTGTGCCCGGTGCGGCCTCGGCCTCCAGCCGATGCAGACGATCCAGAAACAGGCCGATCGGCTTGACCGGGATCCCGTTGCCGGCGGGCACATCGGGCATCCCGCCGGTATCCACCGACAGCAGGTCGAACGGGACATCCGGCCGCCCAACCACTTGCACCGTCTGCCCAACTGGGTCGAATCCGGTCGCGGCCGCCAGGATCAGCCGTGCGTTGGCCATCGCGGCCAGCGGCGCCAGGTCGATATGGGCGTCCTGGTGGGTGTATTCGCTGCGGATCAGCCCCGGCAGCATGCCAGAGTATGGCGTCTCCGGCTCCCGCCCGATCAAGGTCAGTCTGACGCCCGGCTCCGGCTGCAGTGCGAACCGCCGCAGCACCTCGACATGGGCGTGTCCGGCGCCAAGCAGGACGATATCGGTTTCGATCGGGCGGATTGACTGCATTCGGGCACACTACGCCAGATTGGCGAGTCGCCCCGCCGGGCTATTCTGGTTGTGAACAAGAAAACCATCGCCCTGCCGGCTCCTTCCGCACCTGGGAGTCTGCCGCCCGGACGCCCTTTACCCGAGGCGCCGAATCAGCGCCAGCACATCGCGCTCCGCCCCGTTCGGCCGGCCTGCCGCCAGCCAGCTTCCCACCAGCACGGCGGCATAGGTCAGCGCTCCGGCTCCAACGGCTTGTGCCAGAAGCCCGACGCCGTCCTGGTCCCGCCAGCCGAGCCCGCTCCAGGCCATGATTCCGGCCATCGCCAGGGCGGCCGCCACCGGCCGCCAGACTTGCTGGACCAGCGCCTCGGTCCCGACCCCGAACCGCCGCAACGCCGTCCCCAGCGTCAGTATTTGCTCGGTCAGCACGCCGATCGCCGCGCCGGCCGCCGCGCCCGGCAGCCCATGGGCGGGGATCAAAATCGCCAGCATCCCGACCCGGACCGCTGCCCCGGCCAGGGTGACACCAACCAGCCGCCCCAGCAGCGCGTGGGCGCTCAACAAATGCAGGCTCAGATGCCCGAATACCATGATGGTGAAACCCAGCGACAGGATGCGCAGCACCGGCACCGCCTGTTCCCACCCCGGCCCAAACGCCAGGGCGACCAGAGGTGCCGCCACCAGCGACAGCCCGACACCGGCCGGCAAGGTCAGCAACGCGGCCGATCCGATCAACCGCAGGAATACCTCGCTGGGCGCGGCGTTCTGGTGCCGTCCCGCCGCGAACCCGGAAAATGCCGCGCGCCCCAGGGGCTCGATCAGTTCCGTTGTCGGCAGGGCCGCGATCTCCGCCCCCACCGAGTAGTACCCGACCGCGGCGGTGTTCATCAGCCGGCCCAGCAGCAGAGTGTCGCCGCGGTCCCGGATCAGCACCGCGAGCGACAGCAGGAACGTCCACACCGAATACCCCGCCAGCCCGCGCCACGCCCGCAGCGAAAGCCGGGGCCGGAACGGATGCATCGCATAGCTCATGACCATCCGCAGCGTCCGGTTGACGCCCATCCCGCACAGCATGGCGATGTAGGAGTGGGTCAGCACCGCCGCCGCGATCGCCGCCACGATGCCGCAGAGCTTCGGCAGCACCATGATGGCGAATTCCTTGTGGAAGGCGAAATCGCGCCGGAAATCCACCGTTCCGATATTGGTGCATCCGTCCAGCAGCGGCAGGCAGGCGACGAACAGCAACACCGGACCCAGCC
>DAIEHR010000352.1 GCA_027353465.1 Acetobacteraceae bacterium
CTCGGGGGCTACTGTCAGCAGCGCGGTGTTATTATTTATCTTGAGGCTTACGGATGCAGGCTGGCGACCACCTACAAAAGGACTAGTCCCGCAGTGCGCCTTTGAGGCACTACGGCGTCCACCGGATGGACTAAGTATTGGACTCACGCAGCGTTGGCACGCCGAAGCCTCAGTGCGCGTAATATATCAATTTGGAGAGTGTCGGGATGGCAATTAGTCGTCGTTAGACCAGCATCAAGCTTGTCAGCCAAATTCCACTGGTTTGCATTATCCGCTCCCCCAGTCGCTCAAAAGTAATCTAGATGAAGGATTCGGCGCGGGACTATAGGAAATACGAGCGCTATCAGACTGCTGCTCGTAAAAAATTCTTGATCACTTTATGTCCTATTAGCAAACATCTCGACGGTCGCGCGTTCGCCCCCACTAAGCCAGGGCCTTAACGTGTGCAACTCCTCAGGCTGCCTCCGTCATGTGATAGCGCCGTCTTTAGTCGAGTGGGGCAATTGAAACCGTTGAAGTGCGGTCCGGATACGCCACAGGCGCTGCGCCCATGCTCTGTCCGGATGGCAACAGAAATGCCGGTTAGGCAGGCGGTCTGTGCCGGCCCCCTATCTGGCCCGATAATACTCAGTAATGCTGTGGCGCCGCTAACGAAGGCAGAGGAGGGGAACTCATATAAGCCCTTCTCCGCGATCTCTGCGTCACAAAAAGCGGACTATCGCCCACCGTCGCCGGCTCATGTCGCGCCCCGTCCAACACCAACGGAACACACCCAAGAAGGCAAAGCCGGGCGTGGGCGTGACACAGGAGGGAAATCTCACCACTCCGGCTTACCTGCCAACAAACACCCCGTCGTCCAAGTTGATCGACGGCCATGGTTCCCCGGGGGTAACGCATAGGGCGGTGCGGTTGCTTTTTTTGTGACGCAGAGATCGCAGAGATGCATTATTGCAGCTGCACCAGTCAGTATCTGGATGGCTTGGCTACAGAGCTGGTGGCGAAATGATCGCGCCATGGACGCACGGGCGTTGGGACAAGGTGCGCCGGGGTCACGGCCATAACGGAAGAGGACGATCCGTTATCGAATCCATAGAAGGACAACCGCGTTACTGGCGGGACAACGAGCCGAAGGATTGCCGTTCCATTTTAAATCTCGTGCCATTGAGGCCTGCCATCGCGACCAAAGGCCGGTGGTTTCCCTCGAACGATCCGTTTATGTCGCCGCCGGCCTTTAACCATCCCGGCCCGTTCGGCGGAACGGCACCGTTTGATCGGCGTCAACGCCGCCGCATCCTAATCGTGCATCCTCCCGGTCAAGAAAACCGGGAGACCTCGCCGCATGGCTCAAGGCACTTCGCGTGACCTGACACCGGTCATCGACCTGACGCTGGACCGAGGCACCGGACCGTTCCGCACCCGCCATCCGGTTTGGTCCGACCTTCGCCCACCCTGCAACAATGCCTGCCCGGCCGGGGAGAATATTCAAGCCTGGCTCGCGCTGGCGCAGGCGGGCGCCTATCGAAAGGCATGGGAAACCCTTGTCGCGGATAATCCGCTGCCGGCCACGCATGGCCGCGTCTGCTATCACCCGTGCGAAACCGCCTGCAATCGCGGGGAGATGGATGCGGCCGTGTCGATCCACGCCGTCGAGCGCTTCCTGGGGGATCGCGCCACCGCCCAGGCATGGGACTATCCACCCGCCGAACCGCGATCCGGCAAGCGCGTCCTGGTTGTCGGCGCGGGTCCGTCTGGCTTGTCGGCGGCGTACCACCTGACGCGGCTTGGGCATCAGGTCGAAATCCACGAAGCCGGCCCCGTGGCCGGCGGCATGCTTCAATTCGGAATCCCCGCCTATCGTCTGCCACGGGCCGAATTGGCGGCCGAAATAGCGCGGATCGAGCGGTTTGGGGTGAAGATCGTGTTCAACCACCCCGTTACCGACGTCAAGGCCGAACAGATCCAGGGCAAATTCGATGCGGTGTTCGTCGCGATCGGCGCACATATCGCGCATCACGCCGAAATCCCGGCCAATGACGCAGCCCGTATCCTGGACGCGGTTTCCCTGCTGGGCGACGTCGGTGCTGGCGGAACACCCGCGCTCGGGCGGCGGGTCGTGATCTATGGCGGCGGCAACACAGCGATGGACGCCGCCCGCACGGCAAGGCGCCTGGGTGCCGAGGAAACGGTGATCATCTACCGGCGCGACCGAGCGCATATGCCCGCGCATGGATTTGAGGCGGATGAGGCGCTGGAGGAAGGCGTGCAAATCCGATGGCTGACCAGCATCAAGGAGGTCGTCGGGCCGTCCCTGACGGTTGAGCGCATGGAACTGGACGACAAGGGCCGTCCGCATCCCACGGGGGAATTCGATACGCTGGAAGCCGACAGCGTCATCCTGGCGCTGGGGCAGCAGACCGATAGCGGGTTTCTGCGCAATATCCCCGATATCGAGGCCAAACCCGACGGGACGGTCGTCGTCGATCGGCAGATGATGACCGGGCATCCAGGCCTGTTCGCGGGCGGCGATATGGTGCCCAGTGAGCGCACCGTCACCATCGCCACGGGCCACGGCAAGCTCGCCGCCCGCAATATCGACGCCTGGCTGCGCGGGCAGGCTTATGTGCCGCCCGACAAAGCGCCGGTTGTTACATTCGACATGCTGCACCTGCCGGTGTTCAGCGACGTCGATCCCGCCACCCAGCCCAGGATCGCCGCGGAAGACCGCTTGTCCGGCTTCGCCGAAATCCTCACCGGCCTCACCGAACCCGCCGCTCGACATGAAGCGCAACGCTGCCTGAGCTGCGGTGTCTGCTTCGAATGCGACAACTGCTTCGCGGCCTGTCCCCAGCAGGCGATCGTCAAGCTGGGGCCGGGGAACGGCTACCGCCTGAACGAAGACCGCTGCACCGGCTGCGCGACATGCTTCGACCAGTGCCCCTGCCACGCGATCCAGATGGTGGTTGCGCCCCAACAACGGATCGCCTGAAGGAGACTGCGATGTCCCAAACCCACGCGACGATGGACGGCAATACCGCGGTCGCGCATGTGGCTTACCGGGTGAATGAGGTCTGCGCGATCTATCCGATCACCCCGTCCTCCACGATGGCCGAACTCGCGGATGAATGGGCGGCGCTGGGGATCAGGAACATCTGGGGCAACATCCCGATTATCCAGCAGATGCAAAGCGAGGGCGGGGCAGCGGGCGCGGTTCACGGCGCCCTGCAATCCGGCGCGTTGACCACGACATTCACGGCGTCGCAGGGTTTGCTGCTGATGATTCCGAACATGTTCAAGATCGCCGGGGAGCTGACGCCGGCGGTGTTCCATGTCGCGGCACGCGCCTTGGCCACCCAGGCGTTGTCGATCTTCGGCGACCATACCGATGTGATGGCGGTGCGCTCCACTGGCTTCGCCTTCCTCTGTTCGGCCAGCGTGCAAGAGGCGCACGACATGGCGCTGATCGCCCAGGCAGTGACGCTGGAGGCTCGGATTCCGGTACTGCATTTCTTCGATGGATTCCGGACCTCGCATGAGCTGAACACCATCGACCTGCTGACCGACGCGCAGATCAGGGCGATGATCGATGACGATCTGGTCCGCGCCCATCGCCGGCGGGCGCTGAATCCAGAGCATCCGTTTATTCGAGGCACGGCGCACAACCCGGATACGTTCTTCCAGGCGCGCGAAACGGTGAACCCATATTACGCGGCTTTGCCGGGCATCGTGCGGAAGCACATGGACCGGTTCGCGGCGCTGATCGGACGGCACTACCATCCGTTCGACTTTTTCGGCCCCGCCGATGCGGAGCGGGTGATCGTGGCGATGGGCACCGGTTCCGAAACCGCCCGCATCGCGGCGGAAACCTTACAGGCTAGGGGTGAGAAGGTGGGCGTGTTGCAGGTTCGCCTGTTCCGCCCGTTCGATGCGGTCGCGTTGCTGGCCGTGCTGCCGGAAACGGTGCGCTCGATCGCGGTGCTGGAGCAGACCAAGGAACCGGGCGCGCCGGCCGAACCCATGTATCTGGATGTCGTGGCGACACTCGCCCGGGCGGTCGCGACCGGCGAACGCGGTTTCCTTCCGCGTGTTGTCGGCGGGCGGTACGGGCTGTCGTCGAAGGATTTTTCGCCGGCCCTGGCAAAAGCGGTCTTCGATGAGCTTGAAAAGCCGGTGCCGAAGACCGGGTTCACCTTGGGGATCGACGACGATGTCTGTCACACCAGCCTGCCGCCCGATCCGGCATTTCCCTGCGATCCGCCGGGTGCCGTCTGCGCGGTGTTTTACGGTCTGGGGTCTGACGGGACGGTGGGCGCCAACAAGAACACGGTCAAAATCATCGCCGAGGATGCCGGCCTGCATGCCCAAGGTTACTTCGTCTATGACTCGCACAAATCCGGTGCCCAGACGATTTCCCACCTGCGGTTTGGGCAGGCGCCGATCAGGGCGCCATTCCTGATCCAGCAAGCCAGTTTCGTCGCGATCCATCAGTTTGCAATGATCGAGCGGCAGGACGTGCTGCGGCTGGCGGCGCCGGGTGCGACGGTATTGCTGAACGCGCCGTTCGCCGCCGATGTCGTTTGGGACAAGTTGCCGCGCGCCATGCAGGCCCGCATCATCGCCGACAAACTGCATGTCTATGTGATCGATGCCTCCAAAGCCGCCGCGGATGTCGGGCTGCGCGGACGTACGAACACCATCCTGCAAACCTGTTTCTTTGCCCTGTCCGGCGTGCTGCCGCGTGAACGGGCGATCGAGCAGATCAAGCACGCGATCCAGAAGACCTACGGCAAGCG
>DAIEHR010000001.1 GCA_027353465.1 Acetobacteraceae bacterium
GGGTTGTGCGGCGACCCTGCTGCCGCAGACCGCGAGCGGCATTGCCGGCTGGGCTGAGCGCGCCGTACGGCAGAGTACGGTTCCCTTGGAAGTACTGCCGCCATAGGTCGCGTTCATTGCCATGCGTCCAACGGCCACGACTTCACCGCAAAGGTGACCGCCCGGTTCTCCCGGAAAGGTCATGCCTCCGGTATCCAGTGGATGGCCCCCGGGTCCGCCATCGCGGGCGACTCCCAAGAACGCAACGCCGCCAGCAGCGAAGCGACCCCGACGGAGCGCAGCGGCAAATACCGCTTGTCCGCCTTGCGGCAAAGCGCCTTGATGTTCCGGGCCGCATCGTGACTGACGCAATCCACCGGGAATACCGCGACATCGCAGCGGCTTGTCAAACCAGCAAGCAGCACCTGGTGATTTTCGATCCCGCCGTCGTGGTGCAGAAGGGTTGCCCCCAATGATTCGACCGTCGCCCTGATATGCGCGATCTGGCCGGGGCGCCCGCCGACATAAAGAATGCTGATCCCGTCGAGACGCATCGGCGATGCGGCGTCCGGTTCGGCGGCGGCTTCGGTCGCGGCGAGTTCCTCGCGAAGCGCGTCGCAAACCGTTTCTGCGGCGATCCGTCGGGACCGTTCCGCATCGCGATCCTTGACGGCGAGGGCAAGGCGTTCCTCGGCGGCGACGCGGCGGCGGGTTTCAGCCGCCAGCCTGCGTTCGCGATCGGCGATCAACCCGAACAGCGGCGTTTCGTCCGGCGCGTGGCTATCGGGGGTCCGGGTGACAATACGTTCCGCCAGTGCCTGCCGCAGTGCCTCGATCTGCCGGTCGCGGGTGACGATTGCCTCATGCAGCGCCTGCTGCTGGCGTTCGATCCTCGCCTCCAGCGCCGCCTTCTCATTTTCCAGCGCGCACAGGCGCTTGAGATCCGCCCGGTTTGCCGATCCGACCATGTGCGACAGCATATGCACGTCGCCAAAAGCCTCCCGAACGATGGCCGGACTGGTCAACGGATGGGTGAGCGTGGCCCAGTAGGCGGAGGGAATGTCACCCCGGCGTACCGCATCGCGCCACAGCGCCAGCAGGGCGGCATCGGTATCGGCCTTGGCGAACTGGCTGACGGTCAGCTTGTGCCGATGATCCAGTGCCTTGTGCAGTAGCCGCCCGGCATCGTCCTGCCGAGCGGCGAGGCCGACCGCGACCTTGTGGAGTTCGTGGTCGGAGCAGTCGGCGGTGGGCACGCCGGCCTTGCGCAGGATTTGGCGCAGTTCCGCCGTGGACAGGCAGGTACCGATGATCGAGCAATGCAGGTTGGCGCCGAATTCCCAGATTTTCGTGCGGCGGGGCGCGGCCTCGCGCTTGATGAGCGCGGGCGGGATGGCGCGAAAATCGAACGCCGGGCCGGGCGTGAAGGACCCCTGCACCCTGGCAATCGCGATCGGAGGGCTGGCTGCATTCATCTCCGCTTATCCCGGTTGGTTATAACGACCGGCACTGGCCGGGCCTGTTTCGCTATATTCAATTGAGCATAGCGATATTGACCGAGGCAACCGCGTTCGGCAAGACCTATCCGTCGAAGGGGCCCTCAACTCGCCCCTGGACGGCGGGCGGTTGCAGGTGGCACCGTGTGCTCATGACAGACGATGACGACCTGCGCCCGGGGGAAGTGGCGGTCCCGCTTCCGCCAGACACCGATGCCGGGGTGTATTTCATCGGCACCATCCACACGCCCTGGCACAGCCGCGCCGAGTGTCCAAAGCGCGGCACACCAGATGGACCGATCTGCACAATCGTGGTCGAGGAACGCTGGCGGCAGGCCCTGGCCGGCATCGGCGACCACCCGAAAATCCAAGTCCTGTATTGGATGCATCAGGCGCGGCGCGACCTCGTCGTGCAAAAGCCCATTCGGACCGGAAAAACCGCCGGCACCTTCGCGCTGCGATCGCCCGTCCGACCGAACCCGATCGCGTCATCCGTGGTCGAGCTGGTCAGTGTTCAGGACGGGATATTGCAAGTCCGGGGCTTGGATTGTCTCGACGGAACCCCGCTGATCGATTTGAAGCCGGATCGTCGTCCAGCGTAGCCGAAGGGCCGCTGATTGGATCAAGACGGACTAACCGATCGCTACATGTTGCCCCTTTCCAACCGGCGAGGGCCACCGCATGTGGGGATGGAAGGAGATCACTGATGAAATTTGGTATCCACAACCCGTCATGGCAATTCGGCCCCGACCCGTACAATGCGTTCGAGGGCGTGAAGGCCAAAGCCCAATGGGCCGAGAACAACGGCTACACCTGGTTCTCGGTGATGGATCACCTGATCCAGATCCCGTTGGTCGGGGAGCCGGACGAGCCGTTCATGGAAGGCTGGACGGTGCTGTCCGCGCTGGCCGCCGTCACCAGCAAAATCCGCCTCGCCACGCTGGTGTCCTCGGTTGCCTATCGCAACCCGGCGCATCTGGCGAAGATCGCCGCGGGCGTGGACCTGATCAGCAAGGGGCGGCTGACCTTGGGCATCGGCGCCGGCTGGCATGACGAGGAATACCGCCAATACGGCTGGGAATTCCCCGAACGGCCGGCGACCCGCATCCGTCAGATGGAGGAAGCCGTGCGGCTGATCCTGGCGATGTGGACCCAAAAGCGCACGACCTTCGAGGGCCGGTATTTCCACACCAAGGACGCGATCCTGGAGCCCAAGCCGATGCGGAAGCCGCGCCCGCCGGTGATGATCGCGGGCGGCGGCGAACAGATGACGCTGCGCGTGGTGGCCGAACTCGGCGATGCGTGCAACGTGTTTGGCGACCCCTAGGAGGTGAAGCGCAAGTTCGCCATTCTGCGCGAACATTGCGAGACCGTGGGCCGTCCCTACAGCGAGATCGAGAAGACCAGCGTGATCAGCTTTCTGCTGGCCCGCGACGAGGCCGCGCTGGCGGCGAAGCGGGAAAGGCTTGGGATCGCGGAGCCGGTCCGTGGTTTCATCGGCACCGCAGCCAGCGTGACCGACCTGGTGGGCCGTTACCGCGACGCCGGGGTGCAGCTTCTGATCAGCAGCGCCATGAAAAACGACGCCGAAACCCATGAACTGCTGGCGTCGGACGTCATTCCGCACTTCGCCTAGCTGACCAAGGATCTTACGCAAGATGGCTTTGACCATACTGGTTACCGGCGCCACCGCCGGTTTCGGCGCGGCCATGACCCGGCGCTTCGTCCATGACGGGCACCGCGTTATCGCCGCCGCGAGGCGGGTAGAGCGGCTGCAGGCACTGCACACCGAATTCGGCGAGGCGGTCCTGCCGCTGACATTGGACGTCACCGACGCGCAATCGGTCGCCGCGCTGCCGAACAGCCTGCCTCCGGAGTGGCGTCAGGTCGATGTGCTGGTCAACAACGCAGGCATGGCCGTCGGGCTGGACCCCGCGCAGAAGGCCAGCGTCGCCGATTGGGACCGGATGGTCGCGGTCAACGTGTCCGGCATGATGCACATGACCCACGCGCTGCTGCCCGGCATGGCGGAGCGTAACCGCGGCCACATCGTCAACATCAGCAGCACGGCGGCGATCTATCCGTATCCCGGCGGCCACGTGTATGGCGCGTCGAAGGCGTTCGTGACCCAGTTCAGCCTGAACCTGCGGGCCGATCTGGTGGGGACCGGCGTTCGGGTCACAGACCTGGAACCAGGACTGGTTGGCGGCACCGAGTTCAGCGTCAAGCGGTTCGGCGGCGATACCGCGCGCGCCAGCGCGGTCTATGCCGGCACCGTGCCGCTATCCGCCGATGATATCGCTGAAGCCGCATCCTGGGTCGTCAATCTACCGGCGCACATGAACATCAACCGGATGGAAATCATGCCTACCTGCCAGGCACCAGGACCGTTGGCGATCAAGCGGAGCTGACGGCGGCTCCGGCGCCTATAGCGCCGCCATCGCAACGTCCGCTAAGTTCGGCCGGATGGAACTCGACCCGTTCACCGTCGTCGGCATCGCCGGCGCCGTCTGCTTCATCATCAGCTATTTCGGCACGCTGCAAGGCTGGCTGGCCCCCAGCGGCTGGCAATTCCCGGCGATCAATCTGATGGGCGCGGCCTTGGTGCTGACATCGTTGATCGACGCCTGGAACCTGCCATCCGTGGTGCTGGAATGTTTCTGGGGCGCGATCAGCATCTACGGCCTGGTCCGCGCCCTCCGCCGGTAACCACCCGCGCTCGGTTGCGGTTCGGCGGCGTCTTGATTAGCGTCGGTTTTCGGGACCGAGATCAACAGGAACGCCTGAGTCATGAGTAAGCATGTCGTCGCGACTGTCGGCGAAATTCCGCCGGGTCAGCGTAAACTGGTCACAATCCGTGGCCGGCAGATCGCGGTGTTCAATCTGGACGGGGAGTTCTTCGGCCTGTTCAACCGCTGCCCGCACCAGGGCGGCCCGATGTGCGAGGGCATCCTGACCGGTTTGATCCAGTCGGACCAGCCGGGCGAATACACCTACTCCCGCAAGGGGGAAATCCTGCGCTGCCCGTGGCATGGCTGGGAGTTCGATGTTCGCACCGGCAAGAGTTTCTGCGATCCCTCGAAGATCACGCTCCGCAGCTATCCGGTGGAGGTGGCCGCTGGCCAGCAGGTTGCCGAAGGGCCGTACACCGCGGAAACGATTCCGGTGACGGTGGAGGAACATTACGTCGTCGTCGAGATGTAGCCGCTATTCCCGGTCAGGAAACCCGAACGCGATCAGCGCCAACACAAGGGCGACCGCCCAGCCCAGGTAGATCGCGATCAGCAGGTCACGGGATTTGAACCGCCGGGCCAGCAACCACCCGGGCGGTACCCCGGCCACCAGCGCGGCCCCGGTTGGCAGCGCGCCGAACGCGTCCCCAGCGTACAGCATCATCACGAATCCAACGACCGAGGCGACAAAGACCGGCGGAATACAGGCCAGCAACAGCATCTCGTGCCGCATCCGGGCGCTTGCGACGATGACGAAACTGAACAGCGCCAGCGTTAGCAGATAGACGGCCGCCTCATTCACAAGATCAGCTTCCGACCTTGAGCGTTGAGACCAGTCCCCGCAGGCAGGCCAGCAACGACAAGGACGTCAGTTGCCCGGTCTTGGGATTTTCAGCGCTCGGCACATTCTCGATGGTCATCGTGAAGCGGGCAGACTCAGCCTCCACCCGAATTGTGTGGACATTGCGAGTAACCCCCGGGTCCGCCCAAATTTGCACCTGCGTTCGAACCGGGCCGATTCCGGCGAGCGCGAGAGCCGCGGCCACATTCACGTTTGCCGGAAATCCCGCGACGGCATCCAGTGCGTTGCCTTCGAACACCAGCATCGGCTGTGTCAGGTCCATCAGGTCGATTCCCAGCTTCTCCAGGTACGGCGCCCCGATCAGCCCAATCGGGGGCTTTCGTGTTTCAAGAGTGACGCTATCGATCGGTTCTTCGGCCGCGGCGCGCACTGCGTCCAGTCCGAGCAGCGCACCGGTCGGCACGACGATTCGGGCGCCGGTCTGCCGAGCAAGGCGAACGAGGTGCATGCGGGGCAGCAATGCGCCAACCGATGCAGGAACGAAGATCCGTCCAGCCTCCAGCGCGGGCAGCGCAATTCGTTCAAACACGGCGGCTGGGGCGCATTCGACGACGATATCGGCATCGGCGAGTTCAGGAATTTCAACCAGGCGGGGCGCCGAGACGAACCCGGCCAGGTTGGCGCGCCCCTTGATCGGGTCGCGGCTTGATACCGCGATCAGACGCAGCCCCTCCACCCCCGCATCGAGGGCTCGGGCCAAGGGCAAACCAATGGCACCCAGTCCAGCGATCGCGACTGTCTTGCTCATATCCGCCCCTTCGCCCGAACAATCTACTTCAGTCTGCCTGTATTCCTCGGGAAAACGCTAGCGAAAGGCCCGGTCTGTTACACAGCGAAATCGACGATTCTATCCGCGCGCGCCTTCATGAATGCATTCCAGCGCCGGGATGCCAAACGCGCCGCAAACGCAGCCTATCAGAAGGCAATACATACCAAATTTTGAGAAGGGGTGGGGCGAGCAACGGGACTCGAACCCGTGACATCCAAGACCACAACCTGGCGCTCTACCAACTGAGCTATGCCCGCCACACAGGGGGCGCGGTGTAGTCCTGTTGCGGCGTGCCCGTCAAGTTGCGAGTCAACATTCCGCATCCGGTTTGCATGGATAATGGCCGGGGCCACCTCCCGACCTGGCGATCATCCGGTTCGCCAGCCGTTCCATCGGCTCCAGATGAAACAGCGAGTCGAACATGGACCCCATCTCCTGACAATGTGAAGATGGTATCCCAGCGGGGCCGACGCGGGTACGATACAATGCCATTATGATACCCGGATCGTGCCTATCCTCAACAACAGCGCCAGCGAGGCCGCCTGTGAAGGCGCTTGCGGGTGCCCCGGCCGCCAGGACAGTTACTCGACCATGAGTGGAAATAATCCTCCCCAGCAACAGGCTGAAACGCGGGACGCCGCCGGCCAACCCGCCGCGCGCACAACGTCCGGCGGCGAGACACCCGAACAGGCGCTGGCCCGGGCACAGACCGCGGCGCAGGCCAAGCGCCTGCATGAGGCCAGTGGCATCTGCGCCGATGTGCTGGCAGCCTCGCCCGACCATCCGGCAGCGCTCGCGCTGCAGGGTATTATCGCGGCAATGGCCGGAGATCCGGAAAAGGGTGTTGTGCTGCTGCGCCGGGCGATCCAACTGCGCCCCGGCAACGCGACATGGTACGCCCATCTCAGTTCGCTGTGCCGATCGACCTACCGCCTGGAGGAGGCGTTGGCGGCGGGCCAGGAATCGATCCGGCTGGACGCGAGCAATCCCGAACATCTGGTCAACCTGTCGTTGATTTTCGTCGATGTGGACGATCGTGAACGGGCCATGGCCTGCCTGCTGCGCGCCCTGGGCCTGAAGCACGATCACGCCGACGGCCATCTGGCGATGGCGCAAAACCTACTGGCTAAAGGCGATTTCGATCCCGGCTGGATGGAATACGAATGGCGCAACCTGACCGAGGCCGGCAAGGCAACGATGCCGGCCATAACCTCGGCGCCGTGGAATGGCATGCATATTCCGACCGGACGGCTGCTGTTGATCGGCGACCAAGGCTACGGCGATACCATCCAGTTCGCTCGCTATATTCAAATGGCCGCCGAACGCTGTCAGGAGTTGATACTGGGATGCAGCGCGGAAATGGGGCCGCTGCTGGCCAACCTGCCGGGGGTTTCGCAATACTGCAACCGCTGGACGGATGTGCCCGGGCACGCCGCGCATTGCCGGTTGTCCAGCCTGCCCTATCTGTTCCGCACCCAGATGGACACAATTCCGTCCAAAGTTCCCTACCTTAAGGCGGATCCGGCCAGGATCGCGCATTGGGGTCAACGCCTCGGCGCAACGCTGCCACCTGGCGTCAAGCGTATCGGACTGGCCTGGACCGGGCGTCCGACCCATCCGAATGATCGCCGCCGGTCTGTCCCGCTGTCCCAGTTGCTGCCACTGGCAGATGCCGGCCCCGCCGCCTTCGTATCGCTGCAGAAGCCGATGCCGGCACGCGACCTGGACTCCATCCAGCGCTTCCCCGGCATGACCGACCTGTCCGAGGAGCTGACGGATTTCGGCGAAACGGCGGCACTGATGGAAAATCTGGATCTGATCATCACCGTCGATACCTCGATGGGCCACCTGGCCGGCGCGCTGAACAAGCCGGCCTGGATCCTGATCCCCAAGGCGGCTGACTGGCGCTGGCTGCTGAACCGCGATGATAGCCCGTGGTATCCCAGCGTCCGGCTGTTCCGCCAACCCAAGCCCGGCGAGTGGAATGAGCCCCTGGCCCGGATGCGTTCGGCGCTAGCGGCCGAACTGGCAAGGTCCCCAGCGGAGACCGCCACCGCCGGCTGACGCACGCTCCTCGCCAGAACCGGCCATGGCGATGCCGGAACCAACCGCCATCGCCCGGTTCGGCCCGCGCCTGCCGTAGCGCGAACGACCGGGGCTTGACCGCTGTCCGGCCGCCCGACACGCTTTCCTCCGTCCGGGCGGCAAAAGACCCGGCGATGGAGGACTACGCCCATGGCTTGCTCGATTTCCCGACGGACTCTGCTTGGCACCGCCTCCGCGCTGTTGCCGCTGCCCGGCATTGTCCGCGCACGCGGCGATGAGCCGGAGTTCGAAATGAAGATGGGGAACGACAACCCCATGACGCATCCAAACACTATCCGCCAGCAGGAAGCCGCCGATCGTATCTTGAAGGAAACCAACGGCCGGGTGAAAATTTCGATCTTCCCGAACAACCAACTCGGCGGCGACACCGACATGCTGTCGCAGCTGCGGTCCGGTGCGCTGGAGTTCATGACATTGTCGGGGTTGATTCTTTCGACCTACACACCGCTCAGTTCGATCTACGGGATTGGCTACGCGTTCCCCAACTACGACAAGGTCTGGGCCGCGATGGACGGCGACCTGGGCAAGATGATCCGTGATTCGGTGGACAAGGCCGGACTGTACGGTTTCGAAAAGATCTGGGACAACGGTTTCCGCCAGATCAGCAGTTCCACCCATCCGATCCGAACGCCGGAAGACTTGAAGGGCTACAAGATTCGAGTACCGGTCAGCCCGCTGTGGACCAGCATGTTCGAGGCGTTCGGCGCCGCGCCTGCCAGCATCAATTTCAGTGAAGTCTATTCCGCACTGCAAACCAAGATCGTGGAGGGCCAGGAAAACCCGCTGATCAACATCGAAACGGCGAAGCTGTATGAGGTGCAGAAGTATGTCTCGATGACCCGGCACATGTGGGACGGCTTCATCATGCTGGGCAACGGGCGCAATTGGAAAAGCCTGCCGCGGGATGTGCGTACCGTCATCTCCCGCAACCTGAACGGGTCGGCCGAGGATCAGCGGAAGGATTACGCCGATTCGGATGTGACGATGCGCGCGACGCTGGAAAAACAGGGAATGACGTTCAACGAACCCGAGCCGGAGGCCTTCCGGAAAACCCTGATCAAGGCCGGCTTCTACGACAAATGGAAAGAGAAGTACGGCGCCGGGGCCTGGTCAGTGCTGGAAAAGTACACCGGCAAAATCGGGACCTGAGACGGGCCCTCTCGACCCTATGCGGGGGCTTTGGTTCAGGTAGCGTCCCGCGTCGGATGCAGGCCCCCACCCCACGCCCACCAGCCCGGTCGCGCCAGAGCGCCGGCGGCCTGTTGTGCAGCCAAGGCCGATGCGAACAAGCCGAAACAGGTCGCACCGGAACCGCTCATGCGCGCCAGCAGGCAACCGGGGGCGGATGCCAAGGCATCCAGGCAGTCACCGATAGACGGCGCCAGCGCGCGAGCCGGCGGCTCCAGGTCGTTTCGTGTTGCCCGCAAGCTTTCCACCAAGGCCTCGGCCGAGAGCCAGCCCTCGGCCGGCAAGCAGGCTGGCGCTGAAAATGCCTGCGAACGCGTTCGGAAGACCGACGGAGTGGAAATCGCGACACCCGGATTCAGCAGCACCAGGCCGCACGACGGCAATGCGGGCGCGGGCGTCAGGATTTCACCAATCCCCCCCATCATCGCGGGCCGGCTGGTGATGCAGACAGGCACATCCGCCCCCAAGCGCTGACCGATCCGCATCAGGTCCGCCGCCGAAGGCGCAACACCCCAGGCCCGGGACAGCAGCCGAAGCGCGGCCGCCGCGTCAGCCGATCCGCCGCCGATGCCGGACGCAACTGGTAGATTCTTCTCCAGCACCAGCGCGCCCTTCGGCCTGATGCCGGTCAGGTCCGCCAGCGCGCGAGCAGCCCGCAGAACCAGATTGTCGGCTTCTGCCTCTAGCCCGGCCGCAAACAGCCCGGTAAGCCGCAGCGAAAGCTCCGAAGACGGCGACACGGTCAGCCGGTCACCTGCCCCGGCGAACACCACCAAACTGTCGAGCAGATGGTAGCCGTCAGCACGCCGGCCGACGACGTGCAGATGCAGGTTGATTTTCGCCGGAGCGAATTCCGTCAGGTCAGACACGGCGGGACGACGCTACTGCCCGCTGAGAACCGGATCGGGATGGCCAGTGTTTAACTTTGCCTCGAGACTCACCGCGTCCGCCGGCGCCGGGTTCAACGTCAGCGCTCGGCGCCACTGATACTGCGCCTCGATCTTCCGCCCCGCCGCGAAATAGGCGTCACCGAGATGCGCGTTGATGGTCGAATCCTCGGGCTCCAGTTCCACGGCGCGTTCCAGCGTGTTGACCGCCTCCTTTGTGTGCCCCTGACGAAACAGGACCCACCCCAGGCTGTCGGTAATAGCGCCGTCGTTCGGGCGGCGGCCGGCGGCGGTCTGCACCATCTGCCGAGCCTCCTCGAGTTCGCTGCCCATGTCGGCGAGAGAATAGCCGAGGTAATTCAGCACGAACGGCTGATCGGGTGATAGCTGCAGCGCGTGTTGGAAATCCGCCTTCGCACGTGGCCATTGGTGCGACCGCTCCTCGGCCACGCCCCGATCATAATACAGAACCCAATTGGCCGACGCTGTCGGATCTGAAATCCGGGCGATGCCCTTGTCATAGGCGGCAACCGCATCAGTGAACCGCTGGGTCGCGCGCAGGATGTCGCCCCGCTTCTCGTCGGGCAACGGGCTGTCCGGATAATCGCGGGCCATCCGTTCAAGGTCGCGCATCGCATCGTCCGGCCGCCCCATCTGATCGGTCAGCATCGCCCGCCGTAGCCGGACCACAGGCGCGATCGGGTCGCTGGCCGGCACCTCGTTCAGTATCTGATACGCGGCCTGCAGGTGGTGCTCACTGCTGAGAATATCGGCCGCCAGCAGGCGGGCAGCGGCGAAATCGGGCCGCAGGTCCAATGCCAATCGCAGCATGATCAACGAGAAATCATTGGCGTCCTGCGACCGAAGCAGCGCGGCGAAAGTGAAATAGGCTTCGGCGATCCCATCGGCGGCGTCCGGAACCGGCCGTTTGGTGACGTTGGCCAGCAAAGCCGGCATTGCGATCCCTAGTTCCGGCGCGGCAGACGCCAGCGCCGCAAACGTATGTTCGGCTTCGGCCGCTTGATGGGTGCGGGCCTGCCAACTTGCCATTATCTGCGCCACACGCAGGCTTGGGGAGGCCATATCGGCCTGGACACCCCGATATAGCGCCGCGGCCACCTCGGGCCGGTTGCCCAGATCGGCGATCATCGCCGCCTCCAGCGCGAACAGCGCCCTGAATCGGGGATTCTCGACATACGGACGAAGCGTGGACAGTGCGGTGTCGGTACGGCCGTCGCCTTGCTGTGCCCAGGCGACCAACAGCGGTTGGAGCAACTGGCTCATGCCCTGGCGCGGCAGCGCGTGGAACCGGGTTTCGGCATCCTGCCACCTGCCATTCTGGATATCAGCATCCGCCATCACAAGTTGCGCAATCTGATTATCCGGCAACTGACGGGCCAGTGTCACAGCCTCCGGCCGGTTGGCGTCCACACAGGCCAGAAAGGCCTGAAGCGTCACTTCCGGCGCCGGCGGCAGTTCAGCAACCGCCTTCAGCAGATCCTTCGCGGCGGTTTTAGGATCCCCTTCCGACATCGCGAAGCGGCCGGCGAGGTAATTGCCCAATCCGCCTTCCGAAGACCGCCCCCAATCGTCGCCCTTCGACGGATCCGATGCAGCACAAGCTGACAGAAGAGTGAGCGCGATAAGGACAAACCGCCGAGCGGTGCGGGTATTTTGCATGAGGTTCTGTCTAGCAGCCGAAATTGACAATGTCATTCGGCTTGCGCTGATTTTACATGAATAATAGCAGAGGTTAGGCTTGCCCAGGGGGGAAAGTCGCCGCCATCGCACCCCGCGACGGCGGCGCACAGTTTCGTCTTACATCCCGCCTGGATAGCTGGGTCCGCCACCGCCTTCCGGTGGGACCCAGTTGATGTTCTGCGTCGGGTCCTTGATGTCGCAGGTTTTACAATGGACGCAGTTCTGCGCATTGATCTGTAGCTTGGGCGCGCCTTCCTCGACGCCGATGTACTCGTAAACACCAGCGGGGCAATACCGGGCCTCCGGGCCACGATAATGGTTCCAGTTCACGTTGACAGGCTTTGACGGGTCCAGCAGCGTCAGATGCGGGGGCTGGTTTTCCTCGTGGTTGGTGTTGCTGATGAAGACCGAGGACAGCTTGTCGAAGGTCAGCACCCCATCCGGTTTCGGGTAGGCGATCTTCGGCGCGGCGTCGGCTTCCAGCAACGTTTCGTTATCCGCGTGCGGGTGATGCATCGTCCATGGCGCCTTGCCCCGCAGCACATAGGTGTCCAGCGCGCTGTAGGCCAGGCCGCCCCACATGCCGAACTTGGCGAACGCCGGCCGGATGTTGCGGACCTTGGACAGTTCCTCCCACACCCAGCTTGCCTGCATCATGTCGGTATAGGCGGTGACCTCGGCCGGATGGTCGCCCGCCAGTGCCGCGGCGATTGCTTCGGCGGCCACCATGCCCGATTTCATCGCCGTATGGGTGCCCTTGATCTTCGGCACGTTCAGAAAGCCCGCGGCATCGCCGATCAGCAGACCACCCGGGAAGCTGAGTTTCGGGATCGACTGCAACCCGCCCTCGCTAAGTGCCCGCGCGCCATAGGAGATGCGGCGCCCACCCTCGAAATGCTTGCAAATGTCGGGGTGAGTCTTGAAGCGCTGCATCTCGTCGAACGGCGACAGCCAGGGATTGCTGTAGTCCAGCCCAATGACGAACCCGAACGAGATCAGGTTCTTGCCGAAGTGATACAGGAAAGAACCGCCATAGGTCGCCCGGTCCAGCGGCCAGCCCAGGCTGTGTTCGCTCAGGCCGGGCTTGTGGTTGGCTTCGGGGATTTCCCACAATTCCTTGATGCCGATGGCGTAGGTCTGCGGGTCCTTGCCATCACGCAGACCGAAGCGCGCCATCAGTTGCTTGGACAGCGAACCCCGGCAGCCTTCGGCGAACAAGGTGTAGCGGGCGCGCAGTTCCATGCCGCGCGCGAAGTTGCCGGTGGGTTCGCCGTCCTTGCCGATGCCCATATCTCCGGTGGCAATACCGACGATGCGGCCATCTTCCTCCAGCAGTTCGGACGCGGCGAAGCCGGGGTAGATTTCGACCCCCAGTTCCTCCGCCTGCGTGCCAAGCCAGCGAACCACGTTGCCCAGCGACACGATATAGTTGCCGTGATTGTGCATCTGCGGCGGGGTGGGCAACTGGAACGACCGGGTTTCGGTCAGGAACAGAAACCGGTCCTCGCCGGCCGGCGTGTCGAGCGGCGCGCCTTTTTCTTTCCAGTCCGGGATCAGTTCGTTCAGCGCGCGCGGTTCCAGCACCGCACCGGACAGAATGTGGCCGCCAATTTCACCGGCCT
>DAIEHR010000020.1 GCA_027353465.1 Acetobacteraceae bacterium
CGATGCCGCAGAGCTTCGGCAGCACCATGATGGCGAATTCCTTGTGGAAGGCGAAATCGCGCCGGAAATCCACCGTTCCGATATTGGTGCATCCGTCCAGCAGCGGCAGGCAGGCGACGAACAGCAACACCGGACCCAGCCTTGGGTCGGCAAAGAACCTGGCGGCCGGAAAGGCCAGAACCGCGACCAGGATTGTGACAGCCAGTCCGCGCAGCAGGTTCAGCGTGAAGGCAGTGTCGTAGAACGCCTGCCCGGGCGCTGCCTCCCGGATCACCGCCTCCTCGGTTCCCAGCGTCAGCATGCCGTCCAGGGTCTGCATGAAGCCGGTCGCCAGCGCGATCACGCCGAAATCCGCCGGCGCTATCAGCCGCACCAGGACCAGCGTGCTGACCAGCCCCAGCAACCGCATCCCCAGCCGCCATGCCATAACCCAACCCGCGCCGCGGGCGGTGCGGACAAGCAAGCTGTCTGGGGCGGGGCTGTCGGACACCTGGGGCTGTTACCACACCAGACCGAACCGCCCCAAGCAATCTGGACGCCGGCACCGGTCGCGAGGCAGGATGCAGCCATGAGCATGACAATGTACGACCTCGCCGGAGCGGACCCGGACCTGCGTTTCAGCCCGTATTGCTGGCGGATCCGTTTAGCCCTGGCCCATAAGGGCCTGCCGGTCGAGACCATCCCCTGGCGGTTTACGGAAGGCGACCGGATCGCCTTCTCCGGCCAAGGCAAGGTTCCGGTGATCCAGGACGCCGGAACCACCGTGTTCGACAGTTGGGCGATCGCCGAATACCTGGAAGCGCAGGCGCCGATGCCGTCGCTGTTCGGCGGTGCCATCGGCCGAGCCCATGCGGCCTTCATCAACGCCTGGGCCGACAGCGTCATGGTCGGCGGGATCGCGCCATTGATCATCCGCGATCTGCTGGATGTCGTCGATCCGAAGGACCGCGCCTATTTCCGTTCCAGCCGTGAGGCCCGTTTCGGCAAGACGCTCGAACAAGTGCAGGAGGGGCGTACGGATCGTGTCGCGGCCTTCCGAAACTCGCTGCTGCCCGTCAGGCTGGTGCTGCGGCGTCAGGCGTGGCTAGGCGGCGCCGGTCCCAGCTATGCCGATCACATCGTCGCCGGCACGCTGATGTGGCCGCACTGCGTCAGCCGATTTCAGTTACTTGAGGATAACGACCCGATTGCCGCCTGGTTTGGCCGCATGTTGGGCCTCTATGGCGGGTTGGGCGCTTCGGCAAAGCGCGTGTAGGCGATCGGGGCGAACGCGCGGTTCGCCCCGGAAATGTCCGCCGTTCAGCCGCCGTAATAAACCGTGTCACCCAGATCCTTCATCTCCAGGACTGCCGCGTCCGCTCGGCCTGCCGGCGGCTTCATCACATAAGCTTCGGTTACCTCGGCCACCACGATGTGATGGTCGCCGAGTTCGACGATTTGCCGCACCGAACATTCGACCGCGGCGATGGCATCGTCCAGGATCGGGCATCCATTGGCCCCGGCGTGGAACGCCTGGCCGGAGAGCTTTCCGTCTTCCACCTTCGCCGGCTTGAAGAAGGTGAACGCCAGCCCCTTCTGGTCCTTGCCGAGCATATTCAAGGCGAACTTGCCGGTGCCCTTGACGACGGTATGGGCACCGGAGTCCGCCTTAACACCCACCACGACCAATGGAGGCGCGAACGAGCCCTGGGTGACCCAGTTGACGGTTGCCGCGCCGACATTGCCCTTATGGTCGTCTGCGGTCATGACGTAGATCCCATACGGGATCATCCGAAGCGCGGTCTTTTTGGCGTCTGCGTCCATGTGGCTTTCCCTCCCCCGGTTGATTTCCTTCCAGGATTTTAAGCCTGATTTCAATCAGCAGGGAAGGGCGGCCGGGGATGCCTATAGCGGTTCGGTATCCAGTGCGTAGCCGGCGGTGCGAACGGTGCGCACCACATCCAACTCATCGGGGCCGTTGATCGCCTTGCGCAGACGGCGGATATGCACGTCAACCGTTCTCGGCTCGACATGAATATCCGGTCCCCAGACAGCGTCCAGCAATTCCTCACGCGTGAATACGCGGCGCGGATGCTGCATGAAGAATTCCAGCAGGCGGAATTCCGTCGGGCCCAGATGCACTGGCCGTTCGTTTCGGCTGACGCGGTGGGACGCCAGATCAATCTCGATGTCGTGGAATGTCAGTTGCCCCTTGACCGGCACCGCATTCGATCGCCGTAGCAGCGCCCGCATCCGAGCGAGGAGGGCTTCGATGTTGAATGGTTTTGTAATGTAATCATCGGCGCCGGTGTTGAGTCCGCGCACCGCGTCCTGATCCTCGGTTCGCGCTGTCACCATGATCACCGGAAGATCCCGGGTTGACGCCTTGCGGCGGATCTGGCGGCAGACCTCGATTCCTGACATCACGGGCAACATCCAGTCCAACAAGACCAGATCAGGCGGAGCTTCTGAAATGCGGGTCAGCGCCTCTTGCCCATCGCTTGCCTCGTCGACGCGGAAGCCCTGCTTTTCCAGGTTATAACGCAACAGCGTCGCCAGCGCTGGCTCATCTTCGACCACGAGAACAAGCGGCTTGGGCAGGCTGGAGATACTGTCGAGCATCGCGTTCATTCCTTCGGTCTAACAACAGCATAGGCGGATGTATCCCCCTTGGGACGCACATCCGGAATAGGCTCGCCCTCGACGGCGTAATAAACCGTTTCGGCGATATTGGTCGTGTGATCGCCAACCCGTTCCAGGTTCTTCGCGATAAACAGTAGATGCGTGCAGGGAGTAATGTTGCGCGGATCCTCCATCATGTAGGTGATCAACTCGCGGAACAGGGCATTATAGATGTCGTCAACCACGCGATCCGATCGCCAGACCTCCACCGCTTTCGCTGTGTCGCTGTTTCCCAGCGCGTCCATGATCGACTTCAATTGCTCTTGCACCAGTGTCGCCATATGCGAGAGGCCGGCGAGCGAGTAGGGCAGATTATACTGTCCCAACACCACGCTGCGTTTGGCGACGTTGGCTGCATAGTCGCCGATCCGCTCCAGGTCGCCGGTAATTTTCAGCGCCGCGACGACACGCCGCAAGTCCCCCGCCATAGGCTGACGCAGCGCCAGCATCTGGATCACGAACTGTTCGATCTCGCGTTCCAGCGCATCGACCTTCGGGTCTTCCTCGACCGCGCGCATGGCGATGTCGGCATCACGATTCAGGATCGCCTGGGCCGCCATCGCCAGTTGGCTTTCCACGATGCCGCCCATCTCCGTCAGCATGTCACGGAGCTGCTTTAAATCCGTATCGAAACTCTTGACCAGATGCTCGGTTGAATCGGACATTGTAACAGTCCTCCTTACTTAGCCGAACCGGCCGGTAACGTATTCTTGCGTGCGCTTTTGCTTTGGCGAGGTGAAAATTTGCACGGCGGGCGCACATTCCACCATTTCACCAAGATAGAAGAACGCCACCTGATCGGCACAGCGCGCGGCCTGCTGCATGTTGTGCGTCACGATCGCGATGGTGAAATCGTGCTTCAACTCATCGATCAGTTCCTCGATCTTCAACGTACTGATCGGGTCTAGCGCACTGGTTGGTTCGTCCAGCAGGATCACTTCCGGCCGCACCGCGATGGTGCGGGCAATGCACAGCCGTTGCTGCTGGCCACCCGATAATCCCATCGCCGATGTGTTGATTCGATCCTTCACTTCGCCCCAAAGCGCTGCCCGGGTCAGCGACCATTCCACCCGATCGTCCATTGCCGATCGCGACAGCCGTTCATGCAGCTTCACGCCGAAGGCGATGTTTTCGTAGATCGTCATGGGGAAAGGCGTCGGCTTCTGAAACACCATGCCAATGCGGGCACGCAGCGCGTTGACGTCGACTTTGGGGTCAATGATGTTCATATCGTCCATCATGACCTTGCCGGTCGCGCGCTGGCCTGGATACAGGTCGTACATGCGGTTCAGCACACGCAAGAGGGTGGACTTACCGCAGCCGGACGGACCGATCATGCCGGTTACCTGCCGGTCCGGAAGGTTCAGTTTGATACCCTTCAGGGCTTTATGATCCCCGTAATAGAAGTCGAGGTTGTCGATCGATATGCGCGCTGGATTAATCGCGACTTTGGCGCGGGCCTGAGCGCTGCCGAAGCTGGCGGTCTGGCCCTCGGAGGATTCGCTTATCATGCTCATGTCTGCCTCACTTTCTTGGCCGTAAGACCAGCCGCGCAACGATATTGATGGCCAGAACACCGAACGTGATCAGAAGGGCGCCGACCCAGGCCAACTGCACCCAATCATCGAATGCGGAGCCGGCATATTGGTAAATCGCCAGAGGAAGGCTGGCCATCGGTTGGCTAAGGCTGATCGACCAGTTGAGGTTACCCAGGCTGGTGAACAACAGCGGCGCCGTTTCGCCGGCGATCCGCGCGACCGCCAGAAGGACCCCCGTTACGATTCCATCTTTCGCCGCCCGGTAGCAGATCAGGACGATCACTTTCCACTTGGGGGCACCCAGGCCGATCGCGGCCTCCCGCAGGGAAGGGGTGATCAGGCGCAGCATGTCCTCGGTCGTGCGCACGACAATGGGGATCACGAGAATTGCCAGCGCGATACATCCGGCGGCGCCGGAAAACCCGCCAAACGGCTCCACGGCCAATTGGTAAACAAACAAACCGATCAGAATGGACGGCGCCGACAACAGCACGTCCGAAACGAACCGAACTGCGTTAGCAAGCAGGGAATTGTGCCCATACTCAGCCAGATAGGTGCCGACCATCAGCCCAATCGGCGTCCCGACCGCCGTGCCGATCAAGGTCTGTATCAGTGTACCGACGATGGCGTTTAGCAATCCGCCGCCGGACCCGGGCGGTTTGGTGACAGTGGTGAAGACCGAGAGTGACAGCCCGGCGGCGCCACGCCAGACCAGTGTCAGCAAGATCGAGCCCAGCAGCACCATGCCGAGCAGGGTAGCCAGGACGCACAGCGTCTTGACCATGATATTGATGCGATAGCGGCGCCTGCCCAGCGCCTGGGAGATTCTGATATCCTTGGCCGGGCCCGGGACGGCGCTGATGGATGATGGGGAAACGCTCATTTTACGCCTTCAACTTCGGGCGCAACAAGGTTCGGGAAATCGCCAGCACAATGAACGAGATCACGAAAAGGATAAAACCGAGCGCCAGCAAGGCGGAGAGTTTGAGGCTGCCGGAGGGACTTTCCGGAAACTCCAGCGCGACAATCGATGCGATGGTGTTGCCGGCTGAAAACAAGCTGGCCGATATGTGGCTGGAGTTTCCGATGACAAAGGTGACCGCCATGGTTTCACCAAGCGCGCGGCCGAAACCCAGCATAATTCCACCAATAACCGATACCCTTGTGTAAGGGGCGACGATCGATCGCATCACCTCCCACGTGGTGCAGCCCAGTCCGTACGCGGATTCCTTGAAAACCGGAGGTACAGTCTCAAACACGTCGCGCATGGTCGCGGCGATGAACGGGACGACCATCACGGTCAGGATCAGGGCGGCGGTGAAAATGCCGGTGCCGAACGGCGGCCCGGCGAACAGGTCTTCCAGTATTGGAACCCCGTCAAACAGGTCTATCAATGTCGGTTCCACGTATTGCGACATAAGCGGGACGATGACGAAAAATCCCCACATGCCGTAAATAATCGACGGAACGGCCGCCAGCAGTTCTACCGCCGTACCGACCGGCCGTTTCAGCCAGGCCGGCGCCAGCTCCGTCAGATAGAAGGCGATACCGAAGGCCAGCGGGACGGCTAGAATCATTGACAGCACAGCGGTCATGACTGTGCCGTAGATTGATACACCCGCGCCGAAAACTTCTTTAACCGGGTCCCAGGTCGTCGAGAACAGGAAACCAAGGCCGAATTTACGTAAGGCTGGCATGCCGCCGATGAACAGCGACAGGATCAGGCTACCCAGAAGCAGCAGCACGAAAATGCCGGACGCTCTGGCCAGTGCGGCAAAAATCGGATCGCCGGGGCGGAATTTGCCCGTGGAACCGGACGTGGCGCTCGGAACGACCGCTTGCTGCACGGGGCCGGAAATCCCTTCATGATCTCTGCGGCCCGGCGTGTCCGGGCCGCCAGTTAGCGGAGCGTTGTGACTACCTGACTGGCCCGGACACGCCAGGCCGTTGTGTTAAACCAACTTACATGCCGCCCGGAACGGCCTTCCAGGCGGTCCGGATCGCATCCTGCACTTTGGCCGGAAGCGGGATATACAGCAGCTTAGACGCGATGTCGTTGCCATGTGCGAAGCCCCATTCGAAGAACTTCTTCACCGCGGCGCTCTGTTTCTCGTCCTTGGGGTCGGTCGGCAGCAATACGAATGTGGCGGACTCGATCGGCCAGCTTTCCGCGCCTTTCTGGTCGTTCAGATCGATCGCGAAGTTCTGTACCTTTGACCAGTCGGCATTCGCGGCGGCGGCGGCGAACGCTTCCATCGTCGGCGCGACAAACTTCCCATCGGCGTTGCGCATCATCGTCGTGGTCAGGTGGTTCTGTTCGGCATAGGCGCTTTCATCATAGCCGATACCGCCCGGAATTTGCCGCACGGTGGCGGCCACGCCGTCACTGCCCTTCGCGCCGGCGCCAGTCGGCCAGCTTACGCTGGTGGAAGCGCCAACCTTTTCCTTCCATTCAGGGCTTTGCGTGCTCAGATAGTCGGTAAACACGAACGTCGTGCCCGATCCGTCGGCGCGGTGAACGGTGGCGATGGCGGTGCCAGGCAGCTTCAGGCCCGGATTGACGGCGGCAATCGCCTTGTCGTTCCATTTGACGATCTTGCCGAGGTAGATGTCGGCCAGTAGCGGGCCGGTCAGCTTCAGTTCGTTCGGCTTAATGCCGGGCAGGTTGACGATGACATCCACCCCACCGATCACTGTCGGGAACTGCATCAGCTTATGTTCGGCCAGCGCATCGGCCTTCACCGGCATATCGGAGGCGCCGAAATCCACGGTGCGGTTATTGATCTGGTTGATACCGGCGCCAGAGCCGACAGCCTGGTAGTTCAATTGAATACCGGCAGCGGCGGCTGCGGCCTCACCCCATTTGCCATAAATCGGTGCGGCAAAGGTTGAACCCGCGCCGGTAATCGATTGCGCTTGGGCGGCGACAGTGAACCCGGCCAGGCCAATGGCCACGGCCGCTAGAGCGAATTTCATTATAATCTCTCCTGAGGAGTCGGTGCGCGATGGCGCACCCGCACCTTAAGAGGGATCGGTGACTTAAATATTTCAATCATATGACAGTTAGATGACAGCGACGGCCGCCGATGTCAAAAAGCAAACTGGAACGTCAGTCTCGCAGACGGCGGGCAGCGAAAGCTACAATTTTCGAGCGACGATCTTGTCTTTTATGCCGTTATAGACATTGGGGGACAGGATATGCCGTGACTGCAGCTCGTCCTTTCGGGCGTAGGGACGGTTCTTGATGATGGCCGCGGCCCGGGCCTCACCGATTCCCGGCAACGCGTTCAACTGGGCAGCGGATGCGGTGTTGATGTCCACCAGCGTGGAGGCTGAGCTCGTGCTTGCCTGCGGCGTCGCGGTGGTAGATTTTGAAGGGGTGGTCTGTGCGCCGGCCGGAGTGGCCAGAATGGCCGCCAGCAAACCGAAAATAGCCAGTTTTGTCAGTCTCATGGGTTAACCCTCCAGGCAGATCACGGCGGATTAACGTGACGGTTTCGTCAGGGTTGCAGCGGTGCTCCCATGATGTTTTTGTGACTGCCTTCCGATGGCGTCTCGAATGCGACAGGCCGCGGCCATTTGCCCCTATTCGATATCCTCCAGCCCGAACTGCTCGGCTTCCTCGTCGTAGCTGAATAATTCGGCGTATCGGCCCCAGCCAATCAGGGTCCGCAGCGTATCGGCCGCATAGTCTGGCGACATGTGATCTTCCAACTCATCGCGGAACCGGACGGCGGATGCTCGGTGATTCCAGCGTTCGTCCAGAACCTGCCGGATCATGTTCGCGAGTGGCACATGCTGGCGCAGCGCCTCGGAGAAGATGCGTTTGCGCTGGTCGGTATCGCCCTCGACATACGTCCGGCCCAGATCGGTCAGCAGGATGTCGCCTTCTTCCAGCACCGCAAACCTGAACAATTGCAATGTCTCGCCCAGCGGCAGCAGGTCATCGACCTCATACTGAAGCGAATTCGCCAGCGCCGGCAAATCCGCCCGGCCGTTGTAAGGTTCCGCCGCCAACGTCTCCATCAGGCCGGACATGATGTTCGTGCCCACGCGGTGCAGCGGCATCGCCAGCGGTGAGATCGGCGTCGCCGTCGCGGCCCTTGGCCCGGCCGGTGGGCGGCGGGTCATGATGCCATAGATGTCATCCACCAACTGGCGGAAATCAGGGTCCAACCGGTTGCGTGGATGCGGAAAGGGGACTTTCAACTCCGTCGCGACCCGGCCCGGATTGGAGGAGAACACCAGGATGCGGTCGCACATCAGCACCGCTTCCTCGATGTTATGCGTCACCATCAGCACAGACTTCACCGGCAGCTTGCCGTCCATCCACAGGTCGATCAGATCGGTGCGCAGGGTTTCCGCGGTCAGAACGTCCAGGGCTGAGAACGGCTCATCCATCAACAGCAGGTCTGGATGCACCACCAACGCCCTCGCGAGGCCGACGCGCTGGCGCATGCCGCCCGATAATTCCTTGGGGTATGCGTTCTCGAATCCGCCAAGCCCGATCATATCTATGGCGGTTTCGGCGCGGTTCTCCCGCTCCGAGCGATGAACGCCGCGGGCTTCGAGGCCGATTTCGACGTTTTCCTGCACGGTCAGCCAGGGAAACAGCGCGAAGCTCTGGAACACCATCGCCACGCCATCGGTCGGGCCGCTGACCGGTTTGCCGCGCCAGGTTACCTCACCGGCGGTCGGTTTCAGCAGGCCGGAAACGATCCGCAACAATGTGGACTTGCCGGAGCCAGAACGACCTAGCAGGGCGACGATTTCGCCTTCGTGCAGGGTGAGGTTGACGTCGTCCAGCACCACCAGGTCGGCGTTGGCGTCCTTATGGTAAGCCTGCCTGCATCCTTTGACGTTAATGAGACACGGGCGCGTGGTGACGGCTGTATCCATGCCAGTTTTCCTTAGCCCAAGGTGAGGCGCCGCTGCGCATACGCATACATGGGTCGCCACAGCAAGCGATTGAACAGCACGACGAAGGTGGACATCACCACCACGCCCAAAACCACACGGGCCATATCGCCCTTGTCGGTCGCGTCGGCGATATAGGCCCCCAGGCCGTGCGCCTGAAGCTTGGTATCGCCCCAAGACGCCACCTCGGCCACGATCGCGGCGTTCCATGACCCGCCGGAGGCAGTGATCGCGCCGGTGACGTAATATGGAAATATGCCGGGGATGATGACCTTCCGCCACCACAGGAAACCGCCGATGCGGAAATTCGCCGCCGCTTCCTTCAGATCCCCGGGAAACGCCGCCGCGCCGGCCACGACGTTGAACAGGATGTACCACTGCGTGCCCAGCACCATCAGCGGCGTCAACCAGATGTCGGGGCTGAGATGGAAATAGACGATGAAAAGCACGAAGGGCGGAAACAGCAGGTTGGCGGGGAAGGCGGCTAGAAACTGCGCGATCGGCTGTGCGCGCCGAGCCCAGATCGGGCGCAGGCCCAGCCAAACGCCGATGGGTACCCAGATCACGCTGGCCAGGATCATCAGCACGACGACCCGCAACAGCGTGATGAGCCCCAGCCCGACAGCCTCACCCACATCGGCCCAACTGATCGCCTCGGAGGCAAACGACACAACCCGCCAGGTCGCCATGCTGACAAGTGCCAGCAGAACCGCGATCCAGACGGCATCCACGGCCTTGGATGGTTCGGGCGACGCCATGCTTCGGACACGGCCGGTAAATGACAACCGCATGCCGCCGATCGTGGCAGCCATGTCGCCGACCCGTTCGCCGATGAAATGCAGCAGCCTGGTCCGGCGCATCAGCCGCAACATCCAGGGATCGGATGCCGTGGCGCCGGCCGTCGTCTCAAACCGGAATTTAGCCGACCACGCCACCAGCGGCCGGAACAGCAATTGGTCGTAGGCCAGGATGACCACCAGCATCGCCAGAATTGCCCAGCCGACCGCGACGATATCCTTTTCCTCCAGCGCCAGCGCGACATAGGATCCGATGCCCGGCAGCTTCCATGTATTATCGCCGACCGACACAGCTTCCGAAGCCACGACGAAGAACCAGCCGCCGGACATGGACATCATGGTGTTCCAGACCAGGCCGGGGGTGGCGAAAGGCACCTCCAGTTTCCAGAACCGCTGCCACGACGTCAGGTGGAAGCTGATCGAGGCCTCATACAGATCGGCGGGGACGGTCTTCAGCGACTGATACATGCTAAAGGCCATGTTCCAGGCCTGGCTGGTGAAGATGGCAAAGATCGCCGCCAGCTCCAACCCCAACACCTGGCCGGGGAACAGGTTCATGAAGAACACGACGGTAAAGGTCAGGAAGCCCAGGATCGGCACCGACTGCAGCACATCCAGCACCGGCACCAGCACCAGCGCCGCTCGGCGGCTTTTCGCGGCGGCGGTTCCATAGGTAAAGGTGAACAGCAGCGACGCGGCCAGGGCAGCGAACATCCGCAACGTGGTCCGGACGGCATAGACTGGCAGATTCAGCGGGTCGAGCGTAATCTGGGTTGCGCCAGGTGCGTCGATACGGGTCAGCGTGCCTGCCGCGACATGGCCAACGCCCACCAGAGCGCCAATGACGCACACGAACGCGACCAGATCCCAGATATTGGGCAGGCGCCATCCGGCGGCCATCGAATAGCGGGTCGTGGCTGACATTCGCTGAGGGGGATTTCCGCCAAGGGGTTTATGGGCCCGCCCTGTTAGCCCGGCCTCACCAGCGTGTCACGCGCGAAAGGCGTTTCAATCGCGTGACATATCGCTTCTGGCAGGGTGGAAAGAATGCTTAGCCGCGGCCGCGCGTTACCAGCCGTCCGGCCCGGGCCGCCGTCGCCCCGTCGCCGAACACATAAGCGGACTGGCCATTGACCCAGGTCTCCAGAATACCCTCGGAAACCCGGGTCGGCGCATCATAGGTGGACGCGTCCCGCACCGTCTTGGGATCGAACAAAACCAGATCGGCATAGGCCCCCTGCCGGATGACGCCGCGATCCACCATACCGAAGACCGAGGCGGTGTGCCCGGTCATCTTGCGCACCGCCTCCTCCAGGCTGAACAGCCCGAGATCGCGCGAATAGTGGCCCAGCACGCGGGGAAACGTACCCCATAGCCGGGGATGCGGGTAGGAATCGTGGGGCAACCCGTCACTGCCAATCATCGCCAGCCGGTGCGCCATGATCCGCTGCACATCGGGTTCATCCATTTGGAAGTAGATCGCCCCGGCTGGCACCAGCCGCTCCGCCGCCGCCTTGGGGTCGATCTGCCATTCCATCGCGATATCGGCCAGCATCCGGCCGGCGCATTCAGGGTGTGGCACGGACCATGTGATCTGCACAGGCACGTCCTTGCGAAGACGATGCGGCATCAGAACCGTCGATCCCGCGGCATAGGGATATACGTCGAAATCCACCTTCTGCCCCGCTGCCGCCGCATCGATCGCCGGAAGCGTCTGCGCGCTGCGGCCAAAATTCTCCGGCATCGAGCATTTGTGGTGGCTGATCACCACGGGCACATCGACGGCCCGGCCGATCTTCAGGGTTTCCTCGATCGACAACAGCACGTCGTTGGCCTCGTCGCGCATATGTGTGACATAGAGCCCACCAGCCGCGCGTAGCGCCTCGGCCACCGCGATCACTTCATCGGTCGGCGCCATCATGTTCGGGGGATAATACAGCCCGGTGGAAAAACCGGAGGCCCCTTGCGCCAGCGCATCGCGCAGGCGGACCCGCATGTGTTCGGCTTCCTTGTCGGTGGCCGCCCGCTGGGTATCGCCGTTCATTGCCTCGACCCGCAGCGACATATGACCGATCAGCGCGTAGGTATTTACCGGCGAAGGATCGCGTGCCAACCGGTCGGCATATTCGCCGAAACTATCGAAGGCGAACCAGGTTTCGTCACCCAGCAGGTCCAGCGGGGGCGCCGGGCGGGATTTCATCCGGACCGGCGACAGGGATATCCCGCAATTGCCGACCACGACAGTCGTTACACCCTGCGACATCTTGCACAGCATGCACTCCGGCCCGCACAGCACCGCCCGGTCGTCATGCGTATGGGCGTCGATAAATCCGGGTGCCAGTGCCAAGCCATCGGCATCCAGGTCCCGGTCCGCTTCGTAATTTCCAAGGTCGCCGATGCCCACGATCCGATCGCCGGTGACCGCGACATCGGCCTGGAATCGGGGTGTCCCCATCCCGTCGAAGATCATCGCATCGCGGATAATAAGGTCGCAGCGCAGCGCCATGTGGTTTTTCCGTCTCGTCCGTGGAATAGGTGCAAGCGACGTTACTCGGAGTCCCTTGCCATGACCATCGCCGACCTGTGCCTGCTCGCTGCCGTGGTATTGACGCTTGCCTCAGTTATGCCCGCCAAAATGGACGGCAGGCGAGAGTACGACAACGCCAATCCGCGCGATCCGCGGTTTTATTCGCCGGGTTTGCGGGCACGCGCATTGGGCGCCCATATGAATGGGTTCGAAGCGTTTCCGTTCTTCGCAGCGGCGGTGATCCTCGCGGAGATGCGGGCCGTTCCGCAGGGCACAGTGAACACCCTGGCCGTTGCCTATGTTTTGGCCCGGGTCCTGTATGTGGTGTTCTACGTAACGGATCGCCCTACATTCCGCTCGCTGATCTGGATGGTCGCCTTCTTCTGCAATCTGGCGATTTTCTTTTCCCCGGCCTGGGCTATGCGCTGAGTCGGCCGCCCGATCCGACCTTCCGGCTACGCCGATCGTTCAGAAATAACGCAGACCGCTCGCCGTTATCCGGCCGAGCGGTTGCGTTTCCGGCGAGAGCGTTGCTTCTGCCGGCTGCTTTGTGAAGACAGCCGGCAGAAGCAGGGATCAGTTATGATGGATCAGCATGTAGGTGCTGCCCGGCGTGGAGCCGACGGTGGCCGTTGTGCCGTAAGTAACGGTCAGCGCGCCATTCGTCAGATCCGCGGTGGTGTACCCGGTCAGCACAAGATTGGCGTTGGGTTTACCAGCGGCGGTGAACGAGAAGTCGAGCCCAGTGTAGCCGGCCGCGCCCTGGTTGTCATAAGTATTCAGCTTGAAGTCGGCCGTCGTCACCCCCCAAACCGTTGCGTTGTCGCCAGCATGGAAATTCACGACGGTAGAGAAAGTGTCGGCTGTCGCCCCGCGGTCATCAAGAAAGAATGTATCGAATCCGGTTCCACCAACCAGGAAGTTCGATCCGGTCGATCCATCGAGTACGTTGGTTCCGTTCACTTTGCTGACGTCGATCGCATCCGTTCCTGATCCGGTATGAATGAACGAATTCGGTGATGTGGCGGTGATATTCAGGCTGTCGGAGGTCGCGGTGACATACTCGCTGGTGATACCCGCGACCGGGCCGGTATAGGGCGTGCCGGCTGTTGTCGTCGTTACGCCAGTGGTGGTGTCGGTAATGGTAAAATTGCTGGCGGCGGAGGCCGTACCGACGGTGATGATCGATCCGTTCGTGGTAAAGCTGTCGTTGGTGTATGTCCCCGACAACTTTAGCGTCGCAACCGAGGTGGTGCCGTCGCTGACAAACAGGGTGCCATTGTTATCAACCGCGCTCGTCGCGGTCACACCCTGCAGGATGATGTGGTCGCCGGCACTCGCGGAGATCGAACCAGCAAACGCCGACGGGGTATTCAACACCAGCGTATCGGAGCCGTTCATCATGATCGTCTGGCCCGCGGAGACCCCGGCAACGTCCAGCGTACCGCTGGTCGGGTTGAGCGTGCCGCCGTTTTTCAGGTCATGGTCGAACTCGACAATCCCCGTGCCGATCAGGCTACCGGTCAGGTTCATGACCGCGCCGGCAGTGCCGGCCAGCACCATCAGGGTGCCGTCGTTGGTAACCGTGTTGGCGATGGTTCCGACGCCCTGAACGACGCCGCCATTGATGTCCAGGCCTGCGGTGGTGATAGTGCCGGCCTGTAGATTGAGCATTCCTCGCGCATCGACAGTCAACGTGTTGGTCGTCGTGTAATCGCGCATGGTCAGCAAATCCAGCGTGCCGGCCGCGCCAATTTCCTTCAGCGTTGTCTCCAGTCCGACATACGCCGTCCCGTTCCACTCGTTGATCTGGGCGTTCGGCCCGTTCATGATCAATTCGGCCCAGCCTGTCGGGTAGGCGGGGGGGCCTTCCAGCGTGGCGATATTGACCTTCAGCCCTTCCATGGCGCCGCCAAGATTGACCACGGAGTCAGCCCCGGTCGCGTCATAGATTCCGTCGAACATGGTGTTGGCGGCGACGGTTACCCCGGCGACGACGGTGGATGTTGCGCCCGTGATCTCTCCAATGGATTTCGTATCGACTGTCACCGTGCCCAGGGATTGCAACCAGTTCTCGACGTAGAACCCGTTGGTGCCGGTGAAAAGCACATTTCCAGTGGCTTGAAGGAAGGGGGCGAAGGTGCCGACATTGACGAACGTGCCGCTGTTGGAAATCACATAGGATTGCAGCGATCCGTCGATCGTACCCGCTGACCCTGACGCAAATGCCAGAGTTCCGTCCATTTCAAATTGGGCCCCGGTGTAGGGGATGGAATTGGTGCCGCTCAGATTGTTGGTGGCATTCAATGTCAGGCTGTTGATGACCTCCGATTCTCCGGCCGAGATCGTGACCTTGTAGGCGCCGGTCGTATCCAAGGCATCAATGGTCACATCAGCGGTTGCATTCGGCACTGTTCCGGGGGTCCATAAGGTTCCCGTGTTCCAGTCGCCGCTGACCGGGTTCGTCCAACTATAGGTCGTCATCTCTGTCCCTCTGGGGTTAGTGCCTAGGAAGTCGCGAAGGCGGATTGTGTCGGTACGTCAGCGGGTGGCGCCCAAAAATCCCGTTGGAAATGGCGAACGCAGGTGCGCTGCTGACGCTTCCTTAGCCTTCGCTTTCATAACAATGACGATCGTGGCGCGATCCTCAAAATCACGTCGCATTGAGATCGATCCAACAACGCGACTGTGATATAGGCAAACAGAAAAGAAGGTGCGGATGAAGGCTTATATTAGAAAATCTCAATAATAATGAAAATGCAATCAGTGAACATTAAGTAATTAGAATAAGCTGCCAAACACCTCGTCTGGGCCGCCTGTGGCGCATTGCGCCGGCATTATTGTAATGATAACTGACCAAATTTAGTTTTTTTCAGTATAAGTCTGCAATACCATTGCGATTTTGCACTATGATGTTTTGCGTCCTGCGACATACTGGCTCGCCGTACTGACAGACAACGCGTCCGTTGGGATTTTCAGGAACGCCGCGCACACCACGCCCGCGATCAGGGAAAGCGCCGCAAGTCCGTATAATCCGCCTGCGTAGCTGCCGGTGGTGTCCTTGATGAATCCCACGTACCAGGGCCCGATGAAGCCCCCCAAATTGCCGATCGAACTGATCCAGGCGATCGCCGCCGCTGCTGTCGTGCCCGTCAGGAACATCGGCGGGGTGGACCAGAACGGCCCCTTCGATCCATAAAAGCCGCAGGCCGCGACCGTCATCCCCACTAGCGCCCACCATGTTCCCATCATCGCGCCGGCTAGTACCAGCCCAGCGGTCGCCACAACACAGGTCGCGAACAGATTCCATCGGCGTTCCTGCATCCGATCGGACACCGCGCCCCACGCCACCAGCGAGATCGTTCCAGCGAAATACGGGATCGCCGTCAGCCAGCCGACCGTCATGTTGCTGGTCACCCCAAGCGATTTGACGATCTGCGGAATGAAGATCAGCTGTCCCAGGCTCGCCGTGATGATTCCGAAGTAATTCAGCGATAGCCACAGCACCTTCGGGTTGTAGAATGAACGCCATACGCTGATCGTCCGCACCGCTTCCTTGGCCGTGCGTTCGGCTGCCAGCTGCCCCGCCAGCCAGGCTCTTTCCTCCTTGGTCAGGAAGCTTGCCTGTTCCGGGCGATCCGTCAGCGCGATCAGCATGATGAAGCCGCACACGATCGTCGGCAGCGCCTCCAGGATGTACATGTATTGCCAGCCGTGCAGGCCATACAGCCCGTCCAGCGACAACATGGCGGTGGAGATAGGGGACCCGACGGCGACCGCGGCCGGCAATGCCATCATGAAGCCCGAGATGATCCTCGCGTGGTGTTTCGCGGGGAACCAGTAGGTGAAATACAGGATAATGCCAGGAAAGAATCCCGCCTCCGCCAGCCCTAGCAGAAATCGAACCGCGGCGAAGCTGGTGGGGCCGGTCACGAATGCGGTCGCCCCCACCATGATGCCCCAGGAAATCGCGATCCGAGCGATCCAAAGCCGCGCGCCGAATTTCTCCAGTGCCAGGTTGCTGGGGACCTCGAACAGGAAATATCCCCAGAAGAACACACCCGAGGCGAAACCGAACGCGGTGGCCGACATATGCAGGTCGCCACGCATGGTCAGCGCCGCGAACCCCACGTTGATGCGATCCACATAGGCCAGAAGATAGGTGAACAACAGAAACGGCAACAGCCGCCAGTAGATTTTCCGCATCGCGGATCGTTCAACCGAATCGGCCATCGATCGTTCCCTGAAGTGCCCTTGGGCAAGGGCCTATGCGCGGCGGTCTTAAGCCGGTACGGCGGGTGTTCAACCCGCCGAACGAAGCCGCGCCGTTTCCGCGGCGTCCACAGCGAACCGATCGGTGACGACAACCTTGTAAAGGGCCCTGGCGTTCGCGGCGGACACCAGCCCGTCGCGCACGTCGCGTGCGACCAGCACGGGGTCGCGCGCCGTCGGGTCGCCCATGCCCGCCCCGCCGGGCAGTTCCAGGATCAGTCGCTCTCCGTCCGGTATCACCTGAAAGCCCTTGGTCCGCAGAACCGTGCCGGATTTTTGCGCAACCCGTCCGTTGGCGCCGTTCAACCCGCCCTCTCGTCCTTTCGGCGCGTGGGCGATACGGTCGAAACTGGCGTTCACCGCGAACTCCAGGTCGCCCTTCGTCGCGATTTCCATGATCTGGCCAACGCCGCCGCGGGTGCGCCCCGCACCGCCGGAATCCGGTTTCAGTTCCTTGCGCCACAACACGATCGGGGCGACGTTTTCCGTTGCTTCCACCGGCATGGTCCGCACGCCGGACGGAAAGGCAGTCGCATTCAGCCCATCCTGCGTTGGCCGAGCACCCGTGCCGCCGGAATTGAACGTGATGATCTCGAAATCCGCCACCACCGGCTTGTTGCTACGTGCCTGGCCCGAGATCGAACCGCCGCCCCGCAACGGCGGGTTCCACAGCGACGACGCACCCTCTGCTGTGACGCGTTCCGGCACCGCCTGATGCAGGCAGCTCATCATCAGGTCCGGCAGCAGGTGCCCGATCACATGGCGGACAGACACGGGATAGGGGCGGGGGGCATTCAGGATGCATCCATCCGGTATCTTCATCCGGAACGGCGCCAGGGAGGCCCAGTTATTGGGGATCTCCGGCGCCACCACGCACTTGATCCCGAAACTCGAATAAGCTCGGCAGTACGCCGGTGGCACGTTGATGCCGCGCGACGACAGGCCGGATGTGCCGGCGAAATCAACCTCGATCGCATCGTCCAGGATGTCCATCGAGGCAGCCAGCCGCACCGGTTCTTCATACCCGTCGGAGTAGATTTCGCCCTGGTAGGTGCCGCGCGGCAACCGCGCGATCTCCGCCAGCGTGGCTCGCCGGGAACTGTCGAAGATGAACGTCGCCAGCGGGGTCAGGCTGGTCATCTCGAACTCGTCCATCATTTCGACCAGCCGCTTGGCCCCGGCGTCGTTGCAGGCGCACAAGGAATAGATGTCGCCCTCCAGCTCGACTGGCAAGCGGGAGCCGGCGCGCATGAAGTCGAAGAACGTCTCGTTCGGCTTGCCTTCGTCGAAGCATTTCACGATGGGGATGTACATCCCTTCCTCGAACACCGATCGTCCTTCCGGCCCCATGCCCAGGCCGCCGATGTCGATCACATGCGCGGTGTTGGCGAACAGTCCGACGATGGCGCCGTCGTGAAAGGCGGGCGTGACCACGGTCAGATCGTGCAGATGGCCGGTCCCGAGCCAGGGGTCGTTGGTGATGTAGTGGTCGCCGGGCTTCATTGTGGCGGCGGGGAATTTGGCCAGGAAGTGCCCGACCGATTCGGCCATGGAGTTGACGTGGCCGGGCGTGCCGGTCACCGCCTGCGCCATCATCCGGCCTTGCAGGTCGAAAATGCCGGCTGACAGGTCCCCGGCCTCGCGCACCGTGGTGGAGAACGCGGTGCGGATCATGATCTGCGCCTGTTCCTCCACCACCGCGATCAGGCGGTTCCACATGATCTGGCGATGGATCTGCGCGAGGGCGTTGGTTTCATGCGACATGGGAATTCCGTTCAGCCGATCGTCCGGTTAGCTTCGATGTAGTGATTGAAATTGATCGCCTTGCGTCTAAGGCGGCCAGCTTCCAGGTAAAGGTCGAGATCGACCGTCATCAGAACATGATCGGCGAAATCGCCGAGTAAAAGCCCGGCGTCTGTCACGCCAAGACGAAGAAACGCCTTTTGCTCCGACGCATGGAGACTGGGCACGTAGATTTCTCGCAGTTTGCGAAGAAGACCCCTGAACACGGCGAATATATGCGTACGTGCAGGCTCGTTTATCTGTCCGGCGAGGTTGGAGGCTTCGGTCACCGTGTTAGGCGTGACCCAAACCTGTGCCGCGGCCGATAGGCGCGTCGTCAGCAGGCGGAAATCGTTCACGGCGAATGCCCGCAGACGCTTATGCCGCGAAATATAGGCTTCCGATGTCGTTCCAACGATCAGCAAAACCAGCAGATTGGCATCGAGGACCAGGGCCTCAGCCGGCATTCGCGGTATCCCGGTTCTTCACCGACAATCGGTTTCCCTGCTGGTCAATGGTGACCACCTTATAGCTTCTTGGGGAGACGCCGGCGAACTCCGACAGATATCGGTTCGTGTCCCATGGGCGGGAAAATCCCAGCGTGATGTGCCATTCCCGGTGGGTGTCATCGT
>DAIEHR010000083.1 GCA_027353465.1 Acetobacteraceae bacterium
GCAGGCGTCGCATTCGATGCAGGCGGGTTCGGTGAACACGGTCTGCACGTCGCAGTTCAGGCAGCGGTGCGCCTCGGCGACCGCCTGCTTGAAATCGAACCCCAGTTCGACCTCGGCCTTGATGTCCTTCAGCGCGGCGGACTTCTCGCGGTGCGGCACCTTGAAGCGCAGGTCCAGGGACGGGCTGTTGTCGTAGCTCCATTCATGGATGCCCATGCGTTGGCTGACCACATCCACCCCCGGCGCCGGACGATCATTCAGGTCCAGGCCCTGGCAGAACTGGTGAATGGAAATCGCCGCCTGATGTCCGTGCGCAACCGCCCAGATGATGTTCTTGGGGCCGAACGCCGCGTCGCCGCCGAAAAACACCTTGGGGTTGGTGGACTGGAACGTCGCCTCATTCAGTACCGGCAGGCCCCATTTGTCGAAGTCCAGGCCGATATCGCGTTCGATCCAGGGGAACGCGTTTTCCTGCCCAACCGCCACCAGCACATCATCGCATTCAAAGAACTGCTCCGGCTCCCCAGTCGGAACCAGGTTGCGGCGGCCGCGCGCGTCGTATTCGGCCTTTACCTTCTCGAAGGTCATGCCGTACAGCCGGCCATTGTCGTGCTTGAATTCCTTGGGCACCAGGAAGTTAAGGATGGGGATGTCCTCCCCGATCGCGTCTTCCTTCTCCCAGGGTGAGGCTTTCATCTCCTCGAACCCCGACCGCACAATGACCTTAACGTCCTCTCCGCCCAGCCGGCGGGCGGAGCGGCAGCAATCCATCGCGGTATTGCCGCCGCCCAGCACGATCACCCGGCGTCCGACCTTGGTAATATGGCCGAAGGAAACCGAGGACAGCCAGTCGATGCCGATATGGATCGACGCCGCGGCTTCGGACCGTCCGGGAATGTGCAGGTCGCGGCCGCGCGGGGCGCCGGTGCCGACGAAGATCGCGTCATAGTCCTCGGCGAGGAGTTGCTTCAGGCTATCGACCCGCTGACCCAGGCGCATTTCGGGGCCCAGTGCGGTGATGTAGCCGACTTCCTCGTCGATGACTTCTTCCGGCAGGCGGAATTTCGGAATTTGGGTGCGGATCATGCCCCCCGCCCGGCTGTCGCCGTCATAAACGACAACATGGTACCCCAGCGGTGCAAGGTCGCGAGCCACCGTCATGGCGGACGGACCGGCACCGACCAGGGCGACCTTCTTGCCGTTGCGGGCGGAAGCCGGCTTGGGCATCAGGTTGCCGACATCGCCCTTCATGTCCGCGGCGACTCGCTTCAACCGGCAGATCGCGACGGGTTCTTCCTCGACACGGCCGCGACGGCATGCGGGTTCACAGGGGCGGTCGCAGGTACGGCCGAGAATTCCGGGGAATACGTTGGACTTCCAGTTGATCATATAGGCGTCGGCATGGCGGCCGGCGGCGATCAGACGGATGTATTCGGGAACCGGCGTGTGTGCTGGACAGGCCCACTGACAATCGACCACTTTATGGAAGTAGTCGGGATTCTGGACGTTGGTCGGATCCAATGGGCGCTCCTCTCCTCCGGCCGGACCGACTTCCGTTGGCAAGCGGGTTTCCCGACCTGCCATCCGATGCGCCCTTTAGCCGTGAAGTCACACTAGTCCCAACCCCGAGTCGCGGCAATCCCGGCTAAAAGAAGACGGATGTGCTGTTCGCCGGGGCTTAGTGGGCCTTCGCCTCGAACCGGTATGGCGAGGCTCCGGCGGTCAGCGGATCCAGCGACAACCGGTGTTCCAACGGCGGAAACGCTCGGCTGCCGCAATCCGGCCTGTCGCACAGACGGCACGACAGGCCGATGCCAACACGGGCGCGATCGAGGTCCAGGCCGTCGGCATAGACAACGTCGGCGGCATGGGAGATCGCGCAGCCCATCGCGACCACATGGGTCGGGCGCGGCTCCCCCCATCGCACGACGGGCTGGGCGATGGCACGGGCGAAGCACAGATAGGTGGCGCCGTCGGGCAATTCGGCGATCTGGACCTGCACGGTATTAGGCTGCGCGAAGGCGGTATGGACGATCCAGCGCGGACACGAACCGCCGTAGCGGGCAAATGGAAACCCCGCGGCCGAAAACCGCTTGGACACGTTGCCGGCCGGATCGACCCGCAGGAAGAAGAACGGAACCCCCCTCGCCCCGACCCGTTGCAGAGTGGACAGGCGGTGGCAGGCTTGCTCATAGGACACGCCGAAGCGGGCGGCGATCGCTTCCATATCGTGCCGCAATTCCGATGCGGCGGCATGAAACGCGGCGTATGGCATGACCAGCGCGCCCGCGACATAGTTCAGCAGGCCGATCCGCATCAGCATTCCGGCTTCGGCGGTGGAGGGCGCAGCTTCCTTCAGCACCGTTTCGACCGCCTCGCGCGCCTCTAGCAGCGCCAACTGGAACGCCATGTGGAAGCCCCGGCTCTCCCGCAGCAGCGATTCCGACAAGGCCAGGCCGCGCGTGGCGGGATCGTAGCGGCGCAAAGCCAGTTCCAGCGGCTGAACCGTGACCCGCACCCCATGCGTCACCCGCAAGCGCTCAGCGATCGCGTGGTTCATTTCGGCCGGCGCGCCGGGGGCAAGTTCGTTGGCCAGCGCCTCGGCGGCATCCTCAAGTATTGGAAAATGGTTGCCGCGATCGTCGAAGAAGTCCCGCACCTCCTCATTGGGCAACAGGATTCGCCGGCCGGAGGGCAGCGCGATTCCGTTGGCATCCTCCCTGGCGACCCGCCACGCCCGGTATAGCGCCAAAACCGCCCTGGCGGCGTTCGGGCTGCTGGCGGCCAGCGCCTCGACCTCGGCATCGGCAACGTCGTCGGCGCCCAGCAGCGGATCGGCGAACGCCTCCCGCAGGCCGACTTCCAACTGGCGCTCCTGCGTGCCGGACAGTTCGCCCAGATCGACGCGCAAGGTTTCGCCCAGCTTGATCAGCAATGACGCGGTCACCGCGCGCTGGTCATGCTCGATCAGGTTCAGATAACTGGCCGAAATTCCCAGACGCGTGGCCAGCGCCTGCTGCGACAGCCCCCGTTCGGTTCGCAGCCGGCGCACCGTCCGCCCGATCAGCGTGCGGCTCATGCTTTACATCCTTTACAGATTTACGCGGCGCACTGTGAAGTTGGCCACGGTATTGCGCGATTCCAACGGAATTAGGGCTTCGCTTTCGCCCGTGCAATGTCAATTATTCACTCATCGAATGACGACGTGAAGGAGCAACCGACGATGCGTTCAACCGCAGTGTATGCACCCGATGGCATGACCGGCTACAGCACCGCCCGCGCGGCGATCGACCGGTTCGATGACGGTCTGGTACATAACCACAATTGGGCGGCCAGTTCGCACGACCGGCCGGCACCCGCCGGGTTTGCCGGCATGCCGGCGGCGAGCCGGTTCCGCGCCTATGATATGGTCCAGCCGCATGAGCGTTTCGATGACGGCCTGGTGCATAACCATGATTGGGCCGTCGGCGGGAAATAGCAGGCAGGGGCGGAGCGATCGCTCCGCCCCCGACGCGACCTTAAGCCGCCTTCCGCCGGAACGCGGCCAAACTCCCGGCATGGATCAATTCGCTCGGCAGTTGATGCCCGACGATCTCCTCCGCCAGCCGGCCGACCTCGATCAGCGCGTCCAGATCGACGCCGGTGTCGATGCCCATTTCCTCGCACAGCAGCACCAGTTCCTCGGTGCAGATGTTGCCTGCCGCTTTTGGCTGGCCGGCGAACGGGCACCCGCCCAGGCCGCCAACTGTTGAGTCGTAGCGCGTCACGCCCATTTTCAGGCCGGCATGGGCGTTCGCAACCGCCATGCCACGGGTGTCATGGAGATGCAGTGACAAGTTCATGTCAGGCCAACGGGTCCGCACCTCCCCGATCACGCGCTCGATGCGGGCGGGCGTGGCCCATCCCATGGTGTCGGCCAGCGAAAACAGGCTGATCGTCGCACCGGTTTCGGCCGCGATGGCCAATCCGTCTTCCAGCGTGCTGATGACCTGGGCGGGCGATATGTCCCCCTGGTAGTTGCAGCCAAACGCCGCCATCACGCCGATCCGGGTCACCGGAACGCCCTTGGATTGCTGCAACGAACTGTGCTTGCGCATCGCCTCCAGGTTTTCAGAATGGCTGCGGTTGAGATTTTTGCGGGTAAATCCCTCCGAGGCCGTCAGCGAAATGCTGCCGTGGATCGCCAGCTTATCCTTGAACGCCAGCGCCCGGTCCAACCCGTTCCCATTGAAGAACAGGCCAGTGTATTCAACCCCTGGCCTGGCCTTGAAACCTTCCACCACCGCTTCCGCATCGGCCCAGCCAGGGACCAGGCGGGTGTTGACGAAAGAACAGGCCTGGATGTGATGCAGGCCGGTTTCGGCCAGCGCCTCGATCAGCTTGATCTTGTTCGCGGTCGGAATCGGGCCGGGTTCGATCTGGAAGCCCTCGCGCGGGCCCTCCTCGTGGATTTCGACATGGTTCGGCAGATCGGTCATGGCGGACGGTCCCTCATTGGATTGGCCGCTATCTTGGAATTCCCCCGACAGGCTGACAAGGGAACCGCCCGGTCAGGACCCCGTTAAGGCGTACGTGGTGGTCGCGTGGGAGATCATGCGCCCGGTGGCTTCCTCGGTAATCCGGACCTCCGCGGTGTAAAGACGCCGCCCGGCCCGCAGCGGGGTGGCGACCGCAACGAGCGGCAGCACCATTGCCGGGCGGAGGAAATTGATCGTCAGATCGACCGTCACCGCTGCCTCATCCCGCCGAGCCGCCAGAATGAGAGCATAGGTTGCGACATCGGCGAGGGCGAACTGAACAGGCCCGGCGACGCTGCCGCCCGGTCTTGTCACATGGTCCCCTGCCCGCAGCCGCACCGCTCCTCGTTCCGCGCTGGCTTCGATCACATCGATGTTGAACAGGGGCACCAGCGGCAAACCTTGTTCGATATGCCGACGGATATGGTCCAAGGTCCAATCTATATCGAGGGCGTCCAAAACCTACCATCCTGTCACGTGATCCGGCAGCCGCGATCACGCTATATACGTCTCAATAACCCGGAGTTTCTTGCATATGCCGTTCAAGGTCCAGGTCGGCCCACCGCAGATTGCGATCCATCAGGCTATGACGGTCATGGTGACCGAATCCGACGGCCAGATACAGTGGCCAAGCGATAAGGGCCTGTATTTCTTCGACACACGGCTGATTAGCGCCTGGTCGGTCTATGCCAACGGCACGCCGTGGGAACTGCTGAATGGCGGGGCGGTCAATTTCGATTCGGCACGCATCTTCCTGACCAACCACGCATTCCTGACTGAGGATGGCGCCATCCCCCGCCAGACCCTGGCGTTCGCCGTAGCCCGAGCGCTGAATCAGGGCCTGCACGAAGACCTGGATATTACGAATTTCGGGCAGAAACCGGTGCGGTTTAACCTGGAGATCGCGATACGTTCGGACTTCGCGGACGTTTTCGACGTGAAATCGAAGCGCGACATTCGGCGCGGGCACATCAACTCCGACTGGTCGGAGGCGGAACAGAAACTGCGTACCACCTATCGCAACGCGGATTTCAGCAGGTCGGTGGCGGTTTCGGTTGGACGCCATGATTCGCGGGCCGTCTTCGCCAACGGACGCCTGAGCTTCGAGGTCAGGTTGCCACCCGGCGGCACATGGCATGCCTGCCTGCTGTATGAGTTCGCCGACGGCGACAAGCGCTATCAAGCGAGCCATGAGTGCGCCGCCAAGGCCGAACTGTCGTCACAGGCAAAGGCACACCGCGACTGGCGTCAGACCGTGCTGAAATTGCAGACCAGTAACGAAGAGTTTTACCGGTTCTTTCATCAGGCGATCGATGACATGGCGGCGCTGCGGCTGCCGCTGGAAGGCACTGACCACATGGTGTTCCTGCCGGCCGCGGGCCTGCCATGGTTCATGGCCCCTTTCGGGCGGGACAGCCTGATCGTGTCGTTGCAGAATATTCTGGTCTATCCCGAGTTCGCCCGCGGTTCCCTGGATGTATTGGGACGGTGGCAATCGAAAGAGCGCGACGATTTCCGCGATGCCGAACCGGGCAAGATCATGCACGAACGGCGGTATGGGGAGCTCGCGCATTTCAAGTTAATCCCGCACACGCCTTACTACGGAACCGCGGACGCCACGCCGCTGTATCTGGTGACACTGCATGCCGCGTGGCGGGCGACCGGCGATAGGACATTGCTGGAGAAATACCTGCCAAACGCCGAGGCCGCGCTGGACTGGATCGACAATTACGGCGACCGCGACGGTGATTTGCTGCAGGAGTACCAGACCCGCTCACCGGTCGGATATGAGAATATGGCCTGGAAAGACGCCGGCGATTCGATGACGTATCCCGACGGCACGCCGGTGCGTGGTCCGAAGGCGCTGTGTGAGTTGCAGGGCTATGTCTATGACGCCTGGCTGCGGATGGCAGAGGTGTTCGATGCCCTGAACAAGCCGGACCGCGCGGGTGCCTTGCGCACTAAGGCGGCCGCGCTGTTCAAGAAATTCAACGAAACATTCTGGGATGAGGACGCGGGGTTCTACGCCTATATGCTGGACGGCGAAAAGCGCAGGGTGATGACGGTGGCGTCCAATCCTGGCCATTTGTTGTGGTCTGGCATCGTGCCACCGGATCGCGCGGCGAGGGTGGTGGAGCGCCTGATGCAGCCGGACATGAATTCGGGGTGGGGCATCCGCACGCTGTCGGCCAAGCATCCCGCTTACAACCCATACTCCTATCAGAATGGATCGGTCTGGCCGCACGACAACAGCCTGATCGCTCTTGGGTTCAAGCGATACGGCTTCAGCACCGAAGCCGGTCATATCGCGCGCGACATCAGCGATGCGGCGAGCCATTTCCTGCTGAATCAATTGCCGGAACTGTACGCGGGGGTGCAGCGGAATGGGGCGAATTTCCCAGTCCAATACCTGGGGGCGAACGTGCCGCAGGCTTGGGCGGCGGGATCGTGCTTCGCGCTTCTGCAGGCGGTCCTGGGGATCCAGCCGGATGCGCCCAATGACTCGCTGTATGTCGATCCCGATCTGCCGGAATGGCTACCGGATGTTACGCTGACGGACCTCCGCCTCGGACGGCGCCATTTCGATATCCGCTTTCACCGCGAGGGCGGAAAAACAGTCTGGACAGTGCTGCGCGGTGATGCGGCCGTGGTGAAATACCGCAGCGCGGCCGCTGCCGGGGAGGCGCTGTGCCGAACATAACGCCACAGCGGGTTGGGTTGGGTACGAAATCGCCTATGCGGCGGGACGGGCCCGCCGGGCTCGGCCCCGCAGGCTGACGAACCCCACTCCGGCGGCCGCTACGCCGAACAGGCCGATGGTAGCGGGTTCCGGAACTGGTGTTCCGAGGGCGAATTCGAACGCGGCGGAGTTCGCGTCCGACAGGACCAGAGTGGTGTAGCCAGCCAACCCGGAAATTCGCAGCGCGACATTTGTCGTGCCGTTTGCGAAGCCGGATCCGACGGCGGTAGCTATGTCGGCACCACTAACGGTCGAAATCGTTGTGCCGCTGGCATTCTTGAACGTAATAAGGTTGGAGGTTGTGTTGTTATCGACCGAACCCCAGAGAATTTGCAGCGCATCCTGTGCCACGGTGTAGCTGACAGTCACCGATCCGGCGCCGCCGGCCACAAGGTAGTTGGTCGTGTTATACGCGGTGGTGGTGCCAAACGGCGAAGCGGCTTTACCGCTAACCCCGCCCGCGAAAACTCCCGATGGGGTGGAGCCCTGTCCAAAAGCGATGTTCGAAATCTCCGACGCGCTGGGTAACTTGGCCGGGGAGGAATTCGACGTCACGTCCCCCGTTTGAACCAGAGTGTTCGCTTTAGAATTTTTCCCCAAATTCAATATGGTGAACGGAATATAGGAGGGCAGCGCGTCGGAGCTGCCCGAATTCGAATACAGCGTGATCGTTTGTGCCGACGCGGCGTCTGTCGCGCCGAGCAGCCCGACCAGCACCCAGACGGCGAGGCGCAAACGGGCTGAGGTCGAAATTCGTGCCCCGCCGCTGCGAACGATTCGGCAAAAATGAAACAATGACATATTACCCAAAGGCATTCTTATTTCACATTGTTGCAACCTATACGCGCAAACCGATCACGGTGGGGATGCAGCACGATCTTGAATTGGCAATGATCCTAACACCGACAAGCTCGCAAACCAATAAAATTCATGTTATCGTCTGTGTCAATAATAGACATGTGTATTATTTTTTGCATCTCACGTTTGAGGCTTGGTGCGCGGCGGCGATGTCCCGAGCGGTGTATTATACCTATGAACCGTAACTGCGCCGGTGGCGTAGGTGATCGCCTCGGGAACCGCCGCTCGCGCTCCGACGGGTCTGGTCAATGTTCGGCGCAAACCGGATGTCGGTGCTGATGTTCCCGCACGGGTTGCGGTGCCGACCGCGGCACGCAACGGTTGAACTATTTCGTTCACTGCCTGCTCAGTTCGTGGTTCGGACGGTGGCGGATGCACCGCTTTGGTCCGTACTAGGGTCGGCCGAGTAGCGCCTATACGGGGGAAGGCGCGCGCCGAGCCCTGTCCCGCAAACTAACGAACCCCAGAGTATTTGCAGTGCGTCCTGGGTCACAGTGTAGCTTACTGTCACCGAACCATTGCCCCCGGCGACCAAATAATTCCTGTTGGTGTCCGTACCGCCAAAAAGGGCGTGGCCGCCTGACCGGCAACCCCGTCCGCGAAAACGCCCGAAGGCGACGGGCCGCCCGTTCCGAATTGGCCAACAGTGTGATAAATTGCAATGTTTTGTCGCCTCGGTGCGACCTAAGGCGTGCCGCTGTCCTTCGACGCCGCATTAACATCCTTTCCGGTGATGTCGTATTGACGCACCGTCACGGCGGCAACCGCCGACTGGATCGCCGCGGGAACCGCCTCCCGCATCAATTCCTGGCGCAATTTCTCCCGAACCAGCAGGAATGGCGGGGTTGGTTGCCGCCGCCTCTCTTCCACCTTCAACACGAACCAGGTCTCAGCGCCGCGAACCGGGAACGGCGTGAAATGCCCCGGTTCCATAGCAAAGACAACGGCGCCGACTTCCGGGGTCAGGATGTCCAGTGTTGCGAAACCGGCATCTCCACCGGCTGACGCCGTTGTATCGATGCTGGATTTTTTCGCGAGGGTTGCGAAATCTGCCCCGGCGCTCAACTGCTGGATGATGTCATTGGCTGCCTGTTCGGTTCGCAGCATGATTACCCGCAGATGCACCTCCTCGGGTCCGGGCTTGCCGGCGATTTCTGTCTCATACCGCTTTAGCAAGGCGGCCTCGGTGATCCCGGGCGTGAGGGTGCGGATCAGGAATTCGTTCGCCAGCACCTGGTCGGACGCGGCCTTCATCCGCCGCCTGACCGCGGGATCCTCATCCATCGCGGCTTGCTGCGCCCGTATCACCAGCGCCTGCTGGCGGATGAGTTGCGACAGGGCGCCGGGATAGACGTCGGGGAATGGCAAATCGGCCACGTTGGCAGGAAGCTTCCTGATGGCGTCGGCCACATCCCCCAGCGTGATGGATCGCCCATCGACCTCCGCCAGCACGGTGCTGGCACTATCCGCCGCCTTGCCGGAGGTATCATACTCCGGCTTGTCAGTCTCAAATATCGGACGCTTTAGGTCGCCCGGTGCGAAGGGGGACGGCGCCGGCGCAATGCCCGACTGCGCGAAGGCCATTCCGCACGATAGCGCAAACGGCAAAATCGCCAGGAAAGTGAGCGGAATTCGCTTCGACATGCAGCCCCGGACAACGATGATTTCGACCTTGCATAGTTACCACGGGCAGGCGCCAAGGTGCGATAAGGAAAGGTTCCGCCGGCGTTTGCCCCCAGACCGGTCTGCCGTTACGGTTGGCCCGCCAACCGAGGAAACGTCATGAAAATAACCAGTTACGAAGCAGCAACGCTGCTTGTTCCCGAAGACGACCCATTGGCGAACATGCCGGAGGAAGCGGGCCGCACCCGCCCGGTGGTCACTCTGCGACTGCGTACCGACAGCGGGATCGAGGGCATTGGCATCACCTTCTATGGCGGCAGGATGACCGGCAGCCTGCGCGTGGCGGTGGAGGAACTCGCCGCGCTGACAATTGGCGAAGACCCGCTGCGGATCGAGAAAATCGTCGCCAAGCTGCGGGCCGGCACCGGGGATTCCTGCGGGCCGGGAGGTATTTTTACTCTCGCGCTGTCGGCGATCGACATCGCGTTGTGGGACATCAAGGGCAAGGTGCTGGATCAGCCGCTGTGGAAGCTGCTGGGCGGCCACCGGGATCGGGTGGCCACCTACGCCTCGGGTTCCTTGCGTCGCGGGCTAAGCGACGATCAAGCACAACGGGCTGCACAGACCCTCGTGCGGAAGGGCTTCAAGGAGATGAAGACCCAGATGGCCCTGCCGGGCGACCCGACACCGGCCGAGGAAGTGCGCCGCGTGCGCGTAGTGCGCGAAGCGATCGGACCGGACATTAAGCTGATGTGCGACATCAACCAACGCTGGCGGCCGGAACAGGCGATCGATATTGGCAGCCGGATCGAGGATGTCGGGCTGTTCTGGCTGGAAGACGTCACCGCCGCTGACGATTACGCCGGCCTCGCTCGGGTAACCGCCGCACTGAAAACCCCGGTCGCCGGTGGCGAATACGTCTGGGGCATCGTTCCATTTCGTCACATGATCGAGGCCCGGTCTGTCGATATCGTCATGGTCGATATCTGCCGAGCGGGTGGCGTGACGCAGTGGATGAAGATCGCGGGGATGGCGGAGGCGTTCAATTTGCCCATCGTCAGCCATGTGATGCCCGAAATCCTGCTGCACCTGGTCGCCGCCTGCCCCAACGGGCTGACGGTCGAATACATGCCGTGGATGCTGGCCTTGTATGAGGAAACCCCGGCGATCGAGGACGGCATGCTGGTATTGCCGGACAAACCGGGGCTTGGACTGAAGTTCGACGAAAAGGCGATCGCGGCGTTCAAGGTTTAGGCGTTCGGCGGCAGCGGTTCATCGGAGAACGCCACGGCACCAACAAACCCGTATTGCGGCGACGCCACCCGCGGCACCGCTTTCGGTTGCAGAAAATATAGGCGCAGAAACGCCGCGCGATCGTCCGGGCCGATGGTACACCAATCGCCCTCCGCGAACAGATGGAGGTAGCGATAGCAAGCAGTCGCCTCGGCGGCTTTCAACGCCGCGCGCAGGCGGTGGATCGTTGCCTCGTACGGGTCCTTGCCAGCGGCGAGGTTGAATGGATGGAACGACACATGCAACCACGGCTTGCGTTCAGCCAGCAGGCCGGCGATTGCGGGCAGTACGGCGTATTCAGCACCTTCGATATCGATTTTCAGCAAGGTGCGGGAATCGGCGCCGGCGCGCCGCAGAGTATCCGCGGCGCCCCGGAGTTCGATCCTGCCGGCACTACGTCCGGTGACGGCCTGGGCCCGCTCCACAACCTGGAATACAGACGACCCGCTGTCCGCATAAGCCTTGGCATAAAGCTCCACCGATGCGTCGGTTGGCCCGATTCCATGGTTATATAGCCGGATGCGCGATGCCAGGGCGGGATTCACCTCGATATTCGCCGACAGATACTGGAAGTTCGTGCGGCTTGGTTCGAATGCCGAGACCTCCACGCCGTAGCTGGCGGCATAGAGTGTGGTGAACCCAATATAGGCGCCCCAGTCGATCGTCCGGTCGCAGCGGGGCAAGACGGCATCGAAGAAGCGCAGCGTGCCTTCCTCGAACCCGCTGGCGAATTCGCCAGCGCCGGCGGCGACAACCGGATTGTCATAGATTTGGAACGATCGTCCGCGGACGGTCAGGGTTTGGCTTGCCAGTTCGTCAACGACTGCTTGCATGATCTGCTCTCCGGCGGGAAGCAGACTATAGGGCGTGAATAGTTAATGAATGATTAATCCGACGCCGCGGAATTACTTCAGCACCGCCAAGGCAGCCAAACCCGACGCATAGGCCGCGATTAGGACGCCGAGGACGCCCCACAGATAGGTCTTGGTTGGAAAATTGCCCAATTTCTCATGCAGGGTACCCAGCTTGCCATGCACATCGACCCGCAACCCTGCCATTTCGGCGCGAAGCCCGGTGGAAAGGTCAGACATCTCGGCGCGGATCGCCGCGGAGGCTGCCGCCATTTCCGCACGGAGCCCGGTAGAAAGATCGGACATCTCGGTACGCAGGGCGACCGACGCTGCCGCCATTTCCGCGCGAATTCCCGCGGAGACAACGCCCATCTCCGACCGAAGTCCGGTCGAGAGATCGGCCATCTCGGCGCGCAGGTCTGTGCTGAGGGTGGATATCTCGGTTCGGGTTTCAATGCGCTGCTCAGCCAGATCCGCTTTCGTCGCCAGATGCGGCAACGTCGAGGTCAGGGTCGCGTCGATACGGATGATCATCGGCTCAAGCCGGGACAGCACCGACTTCACGTCGCGCATATCGTCTTCCATACGGGTAACACGATCTTCCATCGCCACAATGTATGGTCCAGGAACGTCCGCTACAAGCCAAAAATCATTCATGGCCCGAGCTTTCCGGAGACTGAATACTATCGAACGCCACCTCGCATACTTCCGTATTGCTTCCGGCGTTCACGCACCCCAAATCAATCGCGTCCGGCCGATGCATACATACATTCATAAACACAATCCGCGCTCCCCGAAGGAAGCGCGGATCATAGGCAGCAATTCGTTAACGAAACGTTGAAATTCAGCTCGGGTCAGCAGTCAAACCAGCCGCGGCTAGCCCCGCCAGGGCGACGACTTCATCGTTGTCGGACGTGTCGCCCGTCACCCCGACGGCGCCGATCAGGCTGTTGTCCGCGCCGCGAATCAGCACCCCGCCAGCCACTGGAATCATCGACCCGCCCACCGCGTGTGTCACCGCCGCGATGAAATGCGGACGCTCCTCGGCGCGCTTGCC
>DAIEHR010000084.1 GCA_027353465.1 Acetobacteraceae bacterium
ATTGCCTGATCCCAGGTGATCGGCGCGAACTGGCCGCTGCCCTTAGGTCCGACCCGCCGCAGCGGCGCTTTAATCCGCTCCGGCGAGTAAACCAGTTCCATGTCGCGGTTGACCTTGCCGCAGGCGAAGCCGGCTGTGAACGACTGTTCCGGGTCGCCTTGGATTTTGGTAATGCGTCCATCGGCCACCGTTACCAGCAACGAGCACATGTCGGGGCAATCGTGGGCGCAAACGGTTCGGATGGTGGGCAACTAGGTTCTCCGCATGACGGTTGCGTGACTTTACCCATGGCGGCCGGTTCAGGGGAAAGACCGCTTGCATTGTCATGAGATGGACCGTTCCAATCGCATCGGTCGCGGCCTTATAAGCGAACCGCACGGCAATGGACGGTGTCATAGTGTCTCTCGACGAACTCGCACACTTTCTGAATTCCGACAGCGCGCCCGCTGGTTGCATGGATCTGTCGGAACTGGACGGCTTTCTGGCGGGTCTGGTCTCCGGACCGCGGACCGTGCCGCGCGAGGAATGGCTGGCCGAGGTCTGGGACAACGAAGAACCCGAATACGCCGATGACGCCGAACGGCAGGCGGTGGAACAAGCGATCCTCGATCGGTATGACGCCATCGCGGCCGGTTTGGACTCCGTCCCATTGAGCTATACCGCGATCCTTTGGCAGGACGAGGCGGGCACAACGGTGGCCGAGGACTGGGCGGCCGGTTTCATGCAGGCGGTCAGCCTGCGAACCGAGGCTTGGCAACCCGCCCTGGCGGATGAAGACGCGTCCATGCTGCTGATCCCAATCGCCAGTCTGGCAGGCATGGCTTTGTCGGAATCCGAACGCGGCGAACCGGCGATGAGCGATGACGCGCTGGAGGGGCTGATGGAAGACGCGGAACAGGTTCTTCCGGTCTGCGTGCTGGGTCTGCGCCGGTTCTGGCGAGAGCGGGCCTCCGGCACCGGGATGGTGCGCCACTGAGACAAATTTGATCCGGGCTTCGGCAACCGGCGGCGGTGTGTTGCCGTTTCGCGACCATGCCAAGTCCTGGAACAACGCGACGGCTTGTTTGGTTCGGCGTTCCGGTCGTGCTGCTGGTCATGCTGGCGGCGTTCTGGAACTGGGACTGGTTCATTCCGGTCGTCCAGCGCCGTGCATCGGCGGCGATCGGCCGGACGGTGACGATGTCGCATCTGCATGTCGGGCTTGGACGGGTGGTGACTGTCACCGCCGACGACGTGGCGGTCGCGAACCCGCCGGACTGGCCGCAAGGCGATCCGCCGTTTGTGACCATCAAGGCACTGACGGTCCAGGTCGATGCGTGGGGGTATATCACGGGGCATGGCTTGATCCTGCCGTCGATCGGCCTGGATGCTCCCCGGGTTTTGGCAAGTGAAACCAAGGATGGTGAGGCGAATTTCAGGTTGTCGGCTGGTGCCGGTGGGGGCGCCCCGCCGAAGATCGGTGACCTGCACATCGCCGACGGCGAAGCCCATGTCGTCATCCCGGCCTTGAAGTCTGATTTCACCGCCAGCGTCGAGACGCAGGGGCAAGGCGAGGTCGCGAAGCTGGTGGTCGATGCCAAGGGTGCTTATGCCTCACAGCCGATCACGGCGAAGCTGGTCGGCGGCGCACTGCTGTCCCTGCGTGACGATGATCATCCGTGGCCGGTCGATCTGACGATCGCCAACGGGCCGACCCACGTGGCGTTGAAAGGGACGATCCGCGACCCCGTTGCGTTGAAGGGTGCGGACGTGACTTTGCGCCTCAACGGACCGGACATGGAACTGCTGGAGCCACTGGTCGGTTTTCCAATTCCAAAGACGGCTGCCTATCAAATCGCCGGAAAGGTGGATTTGAATGGCTTTGACAGGATACGTTTTACCGATTTCCAGGGCCGCCTAGGGAACTCCGACATTGCCGGCACGATCGTTGAGGAACCTGGCGGAACGGAGGTCGGGGGCAAGTCCAAGCCGGTTGTGACGATGGATTTGCGGTCCAAGCGCGTCGATTTGGCCGATCTGGCGGGCTTCATCGGTGGAACACCCGGCCGTTCCAATACCGCTAATGCCACGCCGCAAGAGCGAGAGGCGGCAGCGAAGGCGAATGCGAGCCCGAAGTTGCTACCGGATACACCGGTCAGCGTGCCCCGTTTGGATTGGGCAGATATCCACCTTCGATATCACGGCGCGCGAATTCAGGGGCGGAACATGCCCCTGGACGATCTGACCGTCGTCATGGATGCGGTGAATGGCCGGATCACCCTTCGTCCGATCCGGTTTGGCGTCGGAAAAGGTGAGCTTGTCGCCAATATCGACCTGGCGCCGGAATCCGGAAAGACTGTGCATGCCAAGTTGGACCTGCACCTGCGAAACCTGGATGTCGGGCGCATGATGGCTGCCACGCACATATTTCAGGGGGCGGGTTCGATCAGCGGTGTCGGGGCAATCGATTCCACGGGTGATTCGCTTGCGAGCCTGATGGCAAACGGCAATGGCGAGGTGAAGATGGCGATGGCAGGCGGCGACCTGTCTTCGGTGCTGGTTGACCTGACCGGCCTGCAATTTGGTAACGCCTTGCTGTCCGCGCTGGGCCTTCCGCGGAAGACCCCGGTTCAGTGCTTTGTTGGCGATCTGGCACTGCGACAGGGCATCCTCGATTTCAGGACTCTGGTGCTGGACACGGGCGAGGGAATCACCAACGTCGGCGGGAACATAGACCTGGGCAAGGAAACTCTCGATCTAGCACTGAAGACGGACGCTAAACATTTCTCGGTCGGGTCGCTGCCAACCCGCATCAACATCGGCGGCACATTTAAGGACCCGTCGATCCGGCCGGGGGCCGAGATTGCCGCACGGGCTGGCGCGGCTGCTGGCCTCGCCGCGCTGTTCGCGCCCCTGGCGATCCTGCCAACGATTCAATTCGGCACGTCGGACGCCGAGGATGCGCGGTGCGGCGAACTTCTGCGGCAGGCGCGGCAGAGCGCCGGGGGCAGGGCATTGCCGCCGCCGGTGCAGGGCGCTTCAACCGAACATTAGGCCCGAGACCGGCCGCGAGGGTTGCGTGGAACTGCCGAGCGTGGCTTCCTGATTGTATCAAACAGGAGGGAACCAATGGCATTCTATGAATTGCGACAATACAAAGTGCTGCCCGGCAAGCGGGAAGGCTGGGTCAAGATGATGGAGGAGGAGATCATCCCCTTTCAGGTCGCCAAGGGTATGGTCATCACCGGCAGCTTCCATGGCGAGACCGATTCTTCCGTCTATATCTGGCTCCGTCGGTTTGAGAGCGAGGAACAGCGCGTTGCCCTGTACGCCGCGGTTTATGAGTCCGACTTCTGGAAGAATGAGATCGCGCCGCGCGTGCCGGAGTATCTTGACCGGTCCGCCATCGTGGTGACGCGTATTGTACCGACGCCGAAATCAGTCGCCCAGTAGCGTATCCCGGCAGAGTGCTTGGAAACGCTTGATCGCGGACCCGCCGCCTGCGAAAAGGCGGCGGAAAACCGGGGAACCGACGTGCCGCCCACCAAATCCACCGCCAAGACACTGACCGAAGGCCAGCGGGCCTATGAAGCCAAACGCGCCGCCAAGGCGGGCATGAGCCTGGACAAGTGGCTCGCCGGTAAGGAGCGTGAGCGAGAGGCCGAGGCCAAGGCTAAGCTAAAGGCGGTGGAAGCCGCCAAGCCGCCCAAGCCGCCCGGCTTCTTTGGCCGCTTGTTGGAACGCGCGCAAAAGCCGCTTGGATCCTAGCCTCGTCGCCCACGCCGACTGGAGCGTCGATCCGCGCAAGCGGTGGGTGACGGTTGCGGTTCGGTCAACGACCGGCTGGACTATGCTGGCACCCCGTCCCGTCGGCGACGTCGCGACGTTTTTGTCCCGACTGACTGTCGAGGCCGGGGGCGGCCCGGTTGCGTTGGGTGCCGATTTGCCGATAGGGCTGCCGCGTGCCTATGCGGCTCAGCGAACAGAAGCCGATTTCCTCGCATTTTTGCACAGCGTGGGCAGGATACCGGACTTCTTCAAGGTTTGCGCGCGGCTGGAGGAAATCGGCCCGGGTCGGCCGTTCTATCCCGTCCGTGGCATCGCCGGTATGACCCGACTGTCACATGCGCAGGCGCTTGGTTTCGCTGATGCCTCGGCGCTTTCGCGTGCGTGCGATCGAGCGACGAGCGAACGGCCGGCGGGGGCGCCGCTGTTTTGGACCTTGGGGGCTAATCAATCGGGCAAAGCCGCGATCGCGGCGTGGCAGGCGCTGATCATGCCGGCTGAAAACCTGCGTATCTGGCCGTTCGAAGGATCGTATCGATCGCTTTTGGCACCCGGATTGGTCGCTTTGGCGGAAACCTACCCGGCCGAGGCGCTCCGTCACCTGGGAATCCGGCTGCGGGGCAGCAAGCGGCGGCACGCGGACCGTTGTGCGACGGCCGGCGCTCTGACAGCGGCCATGGACCTTCTGTCCGCAACCCCCGATGACGCCATGCGGCAGGCGCTGATAGACGGGTTTGGCGGCGCTGCCAGCGGCGAGGATCGGTTCGATTCCGTCCTGGGGGTGTTGTGCGTGCTGAACGTGCTGGCCGGCAACCGTCCGGATACCGCGCCAGACGACCCCTGGATTCAGAAGTGGGAAGGCTGGGTGCTGGGGCAGACAGCGTTGCCGGCCAACCTGAAGTGACTACGGCCAACGGACCTCGGGCGGCAGACTCATCAGGATTGCGTCCACGTTGCCCCCGGTCTTCAGACCGAACAGGGTGCCGCGATCGTGGATCAGGTTGAATTCCACGTAGCGTCCACGCCGGATCAACTGATGTTCGCGTTCCGCGGCGGTCCATTCCTGGACCATGCGGCGGCGGATGATGCGCGGATAGACGTTTAGGAACGCCTCTCCGACGTCGCGGGTGAAAGCAAAATCGGCATCGGCGTCGCCGGTGAAGTGATGATCGAAGAAAATGCCGCCGGCGCCGCGCGGCTCATTCCTGTGCGGCAGGAAGAAATAGCGGTCACACCATGCCTTGAATCGCTCATAGTAGTCCGCGCCGTGCCGGTCGCAGGCGGCCTGGAACGCCGCGTGGAAGTCGGCGGCGTCTTCCATGGCCTGACCGGTTTCCAGCCGCATTGGCGTCAGGTCGCCGCCGCCGCCAAACCAGCCCTTGGTGGTGACCAGCATCCGGGTATTGAAATGGGCGGCAGGCACAAGTGGGCTTTGCATATGCGCCACCAGGCTGATCCCACTCGCCCAAAATCGAGGGTCCTCCGCCGCCCCCGGAATCTGCGCTCGGAAATCCGGACTGAACTCGCCCCAGACGGTAGAGACGTTGACGCCGACCTTTTCGAATACCCGACCCTTCATCACACTCATGACCCCGCCGCCGCCATCCTGGCCGCCTTCGGTTGGGCGATTCCATGCGGTACGCTGAAAACGACCGGCTGGCCGCTCGTGCAGGGGGCCGTCGCAGTCGTCCTCAATCGCCTCGAATGCGGCACAGATGCGATCGCGAAGCGACTCGAACCATGTTCTCGCGGCGGTTTTCAGTGTCTCGTGGGGCACGGTGTGCGGATTTTCGGTCATCGGGGGCTTGTTCCTGCGCGACAGTCGGGATAACCCCCTGCTGCCAGCTTGTTGCAGAGGGCAGGGCCAGTCTCTAGACTGCTCCAAACGCCGCCGTCGGGGCAACCCGGCAGGTAACAAGGTGGTGTTCCGGGCCGGTCGAAGGGTTGGCTCGCGGTCAGACGCGCCCGCGGCCTGGCTGAACCGGTAATTCGAGGGAAAGTATGGCTGATTCGTCCGCCGCCGCCCATCACGCCGCCCCAGACGGGGTTACCAAGCGTGATTTGCTGCAACTCATCGCTGGCGCTGGCGCCGCGATCGGGGCAGGGGCCATCGCATGGCCCCTTATCGATTCTATGAACCCGTCCAAGGACGTGTTGGCCTTGTCGTCCGTCGATGTTGACCTCGCCCCCGTTGTCGAGGGTCAGGGCATCACCATCGTCTGGCAGGGCAAGCCCATCTTCGTCCGTCATCGCACCGCGACCGAGATCAAGGAAGCGCAGGACGTTAAGCTCAGCCAGTTGATCGACCCGACGCTGGGTTTGGACAAAGAGCGCGTGAAGCCGGGCCACGACCAGTGGATTATCCTGATTGGCATCTGCACCCATCTGGGTTGCGTGCCGCTTGGCAACAAGCCGTCTGACCCGCGCGGTGAGTGGGGTGGTTGGTTCTGCCCGTGTCACGGCAGCCAGTACGATACGTCCGGGCGCGTGCGCCATGGCCCAGCGCCGCTAAATCTGGCGCTGCCACCTTACGCATTTGAATCTGACACCAAGATCAAGGTCGGCTAATCCGCCTTCCGACCCGCTGCAGGGAATCAATCATGGCCGGCCTGAACAAGAGCGAATTCGCCAATCCGGTGATCAACTGGATCGACACCCGTCTCCCCATCTTCACGATGATGCAGAAGGAATACGGGGTTTTTCCGACGCCGAAAAATTTCAACTACTTCTGGAATTTCGGTGCGTTGGCGATGGTCAACCTGATGATCATGATCATCACCGGGATTTTCCTGGCGATGAACTACCAGCCGAACACCCAACTGGCGTTCGATTCCGTCCAGCACATCATGCGCGATGTGAACTATGGCTGGTTGATCCGCTACGTTCACCAGAACGGCGCGTCGATGTTCTTCATCGTCACCTACATCCATATTTTCCGCGGCCTGTATTACGGGTCCTATAAGACCCCGCGAGAGCTGCTGTGGATGCTGGGCGTGGTCATCCTGATCCTGATGATGGCGACCGCGTTCATGGGTTACGTGCTGCCGTGGGGCCAGATGTCCTACTGGGGCGCCACGGTGATCACCAACCTGTTCTCGGCGTTCCCGATTGTCGGCCCGAAGATCGTGACCCTGCTGTGGGGTGGCTTCAGCGTCGATAACCCAACACTGAACCGGTTCTTCGCGCTGCACTACTTGCTGCCATTCGTGCTGGTCGGCGTGATCTTCCTACATGTCGCCGCGCTGCACATCACCGGGTCGAACAACCCGCTGGGCATCGACGTCAAGACCCCGCAGGACACGCTGCCGTTCCATCCTTACTATACGGTCAAGGATAGCGTTGGCATCTGCGTGTATCTGATCGTGTTCTCTGCCCTGGTGTTCTTCGCCCCGAACTATCTGGGTGACCCGAACAACTTCATTCCGGCCAATCCGCTGGTGACGCCCGCCGACATCGTGCCGGAATGGTATTTCCTGCCATTCTACGCGATCCTTCGTTCGGTGCCGAACAAGCTGCTGGGCGTGTGCATGATGTTCGGTTCGCTGCTCGTCATGTTCGTCCTGCCGTGGCTTGATACCTCCCGCGTTCGCAGCGCCCGTTTCCGGCCAATTTACAAGTGGTTCATCCTGCTGTGGGTGGTCGCGGTCGTGGTGTTGGGTGTGTGTGGCGCCCACAAGCCAGAGGGTATCTGGGTGATCCTGAGCCGGGTCTCCACACTCTATTATTTCCTGCATTTCCTGGTGATCATGCCGGTCGTCGGCAAGCTGGAGCGGCCGTTGCCGCTGCCGGAAAGCATCAGCAAGCCGGTGCTGGGTGGCCGTGGTGGCGGACCGATGCCCGCGGGTGCAGCCGCCAAGCCGATGGAGAAAGCGTGATGGGCAAGCTGCGTACAATCCTGGCCGGCGTATTCGCCGCCGGCCTGCTCGCCGCGCCGGTTGTCGCGGAAGAAGACACCGCGATGCCCAATATGAAGTGGAGCTTCGACAAGATATTCGGAACCTACGACCTTGCCGCCGCCCAACGCGGATTCGAGGTCTATTCGAACGTCTGCTCGAACTGCCACTCCATGAAGCTGATGCACTACCGGGATCTCTCGGGCATCGGGCTGGAGCCTGAGCAGATCAAGGCGATCGCTGCCGGCGTCACGGTTCCGCAGGGTGTCGATGATCAGGGCGCGCCGAAGGACGGGCCGGCCACCGCGGCCAGCCAGTTCAAGTCGCCGTTCCCGAACGATCAGGCGGCGCGTGCGGCGAACGGCGGCGCACTGCCGCCAGACCTGTCGCTGATTGTGAATGCGCGTGAGGGCGGGCCGAATTATGTCTATGGCATCCTGACAGGGTTCGTCCCGGCGCCGGCGAACTTCAAGATGCAGGACGGGATGTACTACAATAAGATGTTTCCCGGCCATCAGATTGGCATGCCGCAGCCACTTCAGGATGGAACCGTCGAATACACCGACGGCACGAGCAACAGCCTGGATCAGGAGGCTCATGACGTCGTGACCTTCCTCTCCTGGGCCGCGAATCCCGAACTGGTGGAGCGCAAGCAGATCGGCGTTCGCGTCATTCTGTTCCTGGTGTTCATGACCGGCATCACCTATGCGGTGAAGCGCAAGATCTGGTCGGACGTTCACTGATCCCATGACCCAACCCGTTATTGGCATTATCGGCGGCTCTGGCCTGTACGATATCGACGGGTTGGAGGATAAGGTTTGGCGGCGGGTCGAAACCCCTTGGGGTGACCCGTCCGACGAACTGTTGTTCGGGCGCCTCGGCGGCGTTCAGTGCGTGTTCTTGCCCAGGCATGGACGCGGCCACCCAACGTCGCCGACGCATCTAAATTACCGAGCCAATATCGACGCCTTGAAGCGCTCGGGCGTGACCGATGTGTTGTCGCTGTCAGCGGTCGGCAGCCTGAAGGCTGAACTGCCGCCAGGACATTTCGTCGTCGTTGACCAATTCATCGACCGCAGTTTCGCCCGGGAAAAGAGCTTCTTTGGTGACGGCATCGTGGCGCACGTGTCGATGGCGCATCCCGTGTGCAACCGGCTGGGTGATGCGCTGTATGCGGCGGCGTCCGGGTTGGCGCTGCCGGTTACGCGTGGCGGAACCTATCTGGTGATGGAAGGTCCGCAATTTTCTACCAAGGCAGAAAGCGAGCTTTATCGGTCCTGGGGCTGCAGCGTCATCGGCATGACCAACATGCCGGAAGCGAAATTGGCTCGGGAGGCAGAGCTCTGCTACGCGACCGTGGCGATGGTCACCGACTTCGACTGCTGGCATCCGGACCACGACCACGTCACCGTCGAAGCGGTGGTGCGCGTCCTGCTGGGCAACGCTGACAAGGCACGCGACCTGGTGCGGGCCATCGTGCCTTCCGTCGGCCAGGTCAGAGAGCTATGTCCCTGTGGATGTGACCGCGCGCTGGATAATGCGGTCATCACCTCGCCGGATCGCCGTAGTGCCGCGCTTGCCGCTAAACTGGACGCCGTCGCCGGCCGGGTGCTCTAGCAGCTATTTTTCGGCCGTCTTCTCGGCGGTATGGGGCGCGGTGAGTTCCTTCGTGTCCGCCACGGCTTGTTTGATCTCGGAAGGGCTAGCGTCAGCGGCGCCCGCCCCCAATTTCACTTCGCCGTTCGGCTGCGGCAGGGTGATCGGCTTGACCACGACTGGCGCGACACCCTTCTCCTTTAGGTCGATCTGATCCGCCACCTTGGGGGCCAGATCGACGACCCGCCCATTCACATACGGCCCCCGATCCTCGATCTTTACGGTCGCGGTCTTGCCGTTCTCCAGGTTCGTGACCGTCGCGACACTGCCGAGAGGCAGCGTCTTACTGGCGGCGATATCGGAATTGGGGTTCATCCGGCGACCGTTGGCCATTGTCCGGTTGTTGAACTTCTTGGCGTAATACGACGCGCGGCCGGCTTCCTTTCGGCCGGACTGATCGGTGTGTCCGGCTGGGGCCGGCGCAATGGGGGGAAGTTCGTTCAGCCTTTTGGCTTCCTGCTTCGCCCCCGGGGTGTCGGCCGTTTTGGGCTCGGTTGCGTTGGCGGAGGCCATTCCGCCCACCGCAAATGCCAGAAGCGCGATCTTCCATCCTGTCATTGCTGGTTTCCTGTCTGTCTCCAGCGATGACGCGTGGACGGACCCGAGGTTCCGATCACAAGTTCTGTCGTGGTGCCAAAGCAGGAGAGCAATACAAGATTCCGTGACATCGGGCAGGCGAAGCCGGTATAGCGGGCGCTACGTTGGCGCGCCGTTCTTTGAGGACTTGGTATGCTCGATCTAGCCGGAATCATGTTCAGCACGATCATGATGATTATCGCGGTTTCAAATGCCGTCCGGTTGAATTGGACCAGACCCTGGTTCGAGCGTGCGGCCCCCAAGCCGGACACCCCAAAGTCCCAGTCAACCACGCGCCGTCCGTGGCAACGCGACCGTCGGTGAAAACTCTGCCGATCGGTAAATTGAGAGGGCCTTAATGCTTCGTAGTCTCTGGCTCTTCGCGATTTACGCGTCTTTCTTAGGTCTGGGAACACAGGCGCCGTTTGCGCTGGCCCTTGGTTATGTGTGGGTGGACATATTCAGTCCGCAAAACGTCAGCTATGTCATCCTTAACCAGGTGCCCGTCGCGCTGATTATGGGTGGCAGCGCGGTCGGCGCCTATCTCTTGCTCGACCGGCGGTCACCACCGCGCCTTAATATTATTACCGTCTGCCATATATTGTTGGCCATCTGGGTCACCATGACTCTGCTATGGTCGGTGACGCCCGCTTTTGCCGCGGAAAAGTGGGATTGGGCATTTAAGACTCTGGTATTTGCAGCCTTTATCCCCTTCGTCATCAGATCCCGCGTCCAAATTGACGCGTTCATCCAGGTTTTTGTGTTGTCCCTCGCGGCCAATCTGCTTCCATACGGCGCCAAGATATTTTTGTCAGGCGGCGGCTATGGACGGGAACTCGGCCTTGCGGGCGGAAATACCGGGCTGGGGGAGGGAGCTACGCTTGCGGCGGTTGCGGTCATGACCATACCGCTCGCGCTGTTTCTGCGTAAACATACCCTGCTCATGCCAAAGAACCACCTGTTCCGTCTGGCCTATATCGGGATTGCGCTGGTGTCGCTGTTTACCACGGTCGGCACGTTCCAGCGAACCGGGCTGGTAGGCTTGGTGGTCCTTGGCGTCGCCATGATAGCGAAGAGCAAGAACAAGTTTCTTGTCGGAGCGGTGGTCGCCGTGGCCGCGTTGGCGATCGGTTATTTCGCCTCCGCCGCCTGGGACTCGCGGATTTCGACGATCGGTAACTACCAGCAGGATGGTTCTGCGATGACACGGATCCTGGTCTGGAAATGGACCCTGAATTACGTCATGGAGCACCCGCTGGGCGGTGGTTTCAACATGTATGTCATCAACTATATCGAGCACGGTCCGACCGAGTCTAATCCAGAGGGAAGCGTTGAATTTGGGCGCGCCTTTCACAGTATTTATTTCGAAGTGCTGGGTGAACACGGTTGGATCGGCCTGGGTCTGTTCCTGACCATGTTGATCGGTGGGCTGGTCATGTTGAATCACGCGGCCAAGCGTGTGCGCGGTATGCCCGAACATGAATGGTGCAGGGACTTGGCGGCGGCGCTTCAGGTCAGTCTGGTCGTGCTGATGTGTTGTGGCGCTTTTATCGGCATCGCCTTCCAGCCAATGATTCATTACTTATTGGCGATGGCAGTGGCGGTATCGTCCTACGCGCGAACCGTAACTTCGTTGGACGCCGGAGCCGGATCCAAAGTTCCGGTCATGCCGTGGCGATCGCACGCGTCCCCGAACCCGGCGGTCGCGTCGGTCATGCGTGGCGCGGCGGGACGGCGCGATCGACCAGCCGCCTGAAAGCACCTCTGCCCGGCAGTTCGACGAAACGATAGAGCAGCGCCGACATCGCCAACGTCGCCGTCAAATAGCAAGCCAGTGTAACCCACGGTGGAACGCTGCCGCCGATCAGCAAGAACTTCACCCAATCGCGGACAAAGTAATGGCATAGATAGGTGGAATAGGACCATTCCCCGATGGTTTCCAGGATGTGGTTGGAGCCGATGTTAACTATCGCGCCGCTTTTGTTGGCCAGCATAAACACGACGCACGCCCAGATTGCGGGCATCGCCCATTGCTCGTCGAGAACCGACCCCAGGTAACATCCCGCGATGGCGACGAATACGACAGCAGCATAAGAATAATACGCTGCGGCAATATCTGCCAGCTGCCACAGGCGATACAGGAAAATGCCAGCCGTGAACTCGAAAATGCAGCGTGCCAGTCCATTAGTGGGAATATCGCCGCCAAGCGGAATGCCGACGGCATCTAACGCAGTTGCCAGGATCGCCAGCGGTAGGACGATACAGGCTATGGTCATCATTGGTCCGCGGGTCGATCTGCTGGCGATCCACGCGAGGATAGGGAAGCATAGATAGGCGAACCATTCGGTACTGATCGACCAAGCTGGAACATTCCATGCCAGGGCGCTGGTAAATCCCCAATTCTGCACCAGCAGCAGGCTGTACACGTAATAGACTGCATCGTACCGCTGTCGATCTATGCCCCGGGATGCGGCGACGGCGATCGCGACCGGATTTATCAGGAAGATCGCGAGCATGAACAGATGCAGCGGATAGATGCGAGCGAGCCTGATGCCCAAAAAGCGCAGGCAGGTTCTGATGTCGAATGATTGAAACAGTCGCAAATAGTTATAGGCGATGATAAATCCGCTCAGGACGAAGAAAAGATCGACCGCCAGATACCCCCGGCCAATGGCACCGGCCATCCAACCGGGGACGCCTGACGGGATAAATTCCTTGAAGTGAAACAGAACCACCCACCACGCGGCGATTCCGCGAAGGCCCGTCAGGCCCGGCAGGTGGCGACGCGCGCCGTGCAGACCATCGGTTCTGGAAACGATTCTGACCGCGCTGGGTACCTTCGACATCTTTCCGTGATATCCAGTCTCTGGATTTTTTGCACGGAATAGATGCGGGTGCGGCGGGCCGACACCCTGATCTCGTCAGGAGGGCCAGCGTGGCCAGGCCCGTATCGACGCGCGAGGGCTCGTGGATACGGGTCTAACGGTTTGTTCGCTCGCGCCTTGGTTCAGCCCAGGTGCTTGGCGAAGAACTCCACTGTGCGGTTCTGGGCCAGTTCATAGTCGGGCTTGCTATAGCTGCCACGCTCATCACAGCCGAAGCCGTGCTGGGCGCCGTCGTACACATACACCTCGACCTTCGGCTGAGCGGCTCGGACGGCGTCCACGTCGGTCATCGGGATCGACGCATCTTTCTCGCCGAAATGCATCTGCACCGGGCAGTTGGCGCTTTCGTTCTTCGTGCCAGGAATGCCGCCGCCATACCAGCAGGACGAGGCCGCGAACTTTGTGGTGCGGGTCGCCCCCCACCAGGCGACGGTGCCACCGAAGCAATACCCGACGATGCCCAGCTTCTTGCCGGCCAGATGGTTGGCAGCGGCCTCGACGTCCTTCATCACATCGGCATCATTCAGCTTCATCCGAATTTCACGGCCTGCGCCGATATCATCCTGGGTGTAGCCCAATTCCACGCCACGTTGTGCCCGGTCGAACAGAGCCGGTGCGACGACGGCATAGCCAAGTGCCGCGAAGCGGTCGGCCATATCCTTGATGTGATGGTTCACGCCGAAGATTTCCTGCACGACGACCACACCCTTGGTGGCGTTGGCCGGCCCGGCGACATAAGCGCTGAATTCGAAGCCGTCAGCCGACTTCAACTGGATCATTTCACCCATTGGGTTCCTCCGGAAATTGCGATGTTGCAGGTTACAGAATGGCGCGGTTGACCGACGCGTCAACCGCGCCGCCAGAGCGCGCTGGCTTACGGGATCAGGACGGTGCTGCCTGTGGTCTGGCGGGCTTCCAGCGCGATATGGGCCGCGCCAGCTTCTTTCAGCGGGAAGGTCTGGTTGACCTGAATTTTGACGGCGCCGCTGCCGACGACGTCGAACAGATCGGCGGCGACACCCTCCAGGTCCGCGCGCTTGGCGGTGTAGGTCGCCAGCGTCGGACGGGTCAGATACAGGCTGCCCTTGGCGGCCAGGATGCCGATGTCGAACGGAGGCACCGGACCGGACGCACTGCCGTAGCTGGCCATCAGACCCAGCGGGGCGAGCGAGTCGAGGGAGGCGTTGAACGTGTCTTTCCCAACGCTGTCATATACCACCGGAACCATTGCGCCGCCGGTGATCCGCTTCACCTCTTGCACCAGGGTGGCATGGCCGATCACGGTATGGGCAGCACCGTGGGCACGCGCCAGGGCGGCCTTTTCCTCGTTGGAGACGATCCCGATCACGGTGGCGCCGATGTGCTTCGCCCACTGGCACATGATCAGGCCGACGCCGCCGGCCGCGGCGTGGACCACGATCGTGTCGCCTGCCTTCACCCTGTAGGTGCGCCGCAGCAGGTATTGTGCGGTCATCCCCTGCAGCATCATCGCCGCGCCCGTCTGGAAGCTGATATTGTCCGGCAACTTTACCAGGCGATCGGCTGGGATCGCGCGCTCGGTCGCGTAGCCACCCAGCGGGCCGGCATAGGCGACGCGGTCGCCAACGGCGACGGAGGTTACGTTCGCACCCACCGCGATGACCGTGCCGGCGCCTTCCTGCCCGATGATCAGCGGCATGTTCGGCGCTTTATACAGGCCGGTGCGGAAATACACGTCGATGAAGTTCAGGCCGATCGCCTCATGTTTGATCAGCGCCTCATTCGGGCCGGGTTCAGGGGTTGGAACGTCTTCCCATAGCATTACCTCTGGACCGCCATTGGCGTGGATGCGGATGGCCTTTGTCATATCGTGTCTCCGTGTAGCGTGGTGGGGCGACGAGGTCGGTCACAGCAATGTTCGGTTCGGATTTTCCAACTCAAGCAGCCAGCGCTTGGTAGGCAATCCGTCGCCGCCGGAGTAGCCGCCAATGTGCGAAACCGCAACAACCCTGTGGCAGGGGATAATCAGCGGGATCGGGTTCCGGCCGTTGGCCTGGCCAACCGAACGTGGGCTTCCGCCGGCTTTGCGGGCGATATCCACATAGGTGCGGGTTTCGCCATAGGGGATTTCGCACAGCGCCTGCCATACCGCCCGGCGGTAAGCGGTTCCAGCCGGGGCGACCACGAGATCGAACGAGGTCAGGGCACCGTCGAAATAGGCTTCAAGCTGCTCCCGGGCGCGTTCCAGCACCGGGGCGGGTTCCTGATGCGGAACCCATCCCCAGTCCAGGGAGACGATGGCACCGTCTTCCTCGAAGACCGTGATGTCGCCCACGGGCGTATGCATCGACAGGTGCGCCAATAGCGGTATCCCAGGTTAAACCAGCGGATGCCAACCCTGTGCGATGGCCCCTGTCAAGGGCGGCATGCTTTTCAACGGTTGGCGCCAGGTACCCACAGTACGTCCGCGGCGGCATTTTCGTTGAGCACACGGGCAAGAACGAAAAGATGATCCGATAGGCGATTGAGATAACGGCGCACCACCGGGTTGACGTCTCCGACCGCGGACACCGAACGCTCGGCCCGCCGAGCGGTGACGCGGGAGACGTGGGCGAACGCGGCGGCGTCAGTGCCTCCGGGCAGGATGAAGCTTTTCAGCGCGGGCAGGGTTTCATTCATCGCCTCGACCTCGGATTCCAGCCGCAGCACCACGGCGTCTGTCAGGCGCAGTCGGTCGCCGTCGGGGCCCGGCACACACAGATCGGCCCCGACGTCGAACAGGTCGTTCTGGATCCGCGCCAGCATCGCATCCTCGCGCGGGCGGGTTCTGGTGTGGGTCCGCAGCACGCCTATGCTGGCATTGGCTTCATCGACCGCGCCCATCGCCTCGATGCGCGGATCGGTCTTGGCGACCCTGGACCCGTCGCCCAGCGAGGTCTCGCCGCTGTCGCCGCCACGTGTGACGACCCGATCGATGCGTACCATAGGGGGATCCTTTCGCTATTCACTGTCATCGCGGCGCCCCCGAGCGGACGGGGTGATCAATAGGGGTCGAATTCGAACCGGAAGGGCAGATCGAACCCCACCGATCTGCCTTGTTTCAAAGCGGGGCGGAAGTGCCACTTCATCACCGCGTCGATGGCGGCGTGGTCCAGGATGGGGTGTCCCGAACTGGCCATAACCTCCACCGACCCGGTTACGCCGGTGTTGGTAACATGGATCAGCAGATCGACGATGCCACCCTCGCGGCGAATCTGCGCTTCTTGCGGATAGATCGGCGGACGGTTGCGGTAGCGATCGTCCTTGCTGGCCGGTATGACGCGTGAGCCCATCACGGTAGCGTTGGATTCGCTGTCGGTTCCCGAAAAGTCAAATATCGGTGCCTTCTGAGGCGGCGGTTGCGGCGGGGTTGGCGCCACCTGGGCGACATCCTTGCTTTCCTTCGGCGCGTCCTTGGGCTGTTGCTTGGCTGGCTCCGCGGGCGGTGTCTTGGCGTCGTCCTGCGAGTCTTTGGGCGCCGGCGGTTCCGTCGGCGGCGCGGGTTCGGTAGCGTCTTTATCCGGCACGGTCGGTATTGGCGGGGTCTTCGATGCCTTTTCGGCGGCCGGGGGCTTTGGCGTCTCGGTCTTTGCGGGCGCGGGCTGCTGTTGGGGTTGCGGCGGCGACGGTTTGCTGTCCACTGACTTGGCCGGCGGGCTGGCAACGGTGCCCTGCCGCTCCACCATCAGCAATTCGACGGTGCCGTCTGCCTGTTGTTGCGGCTCCTTTGGCAACAGGCGTGGCAGCAACACGATCGTCAGGGCTGCCAGGATGTGGACGAGTATGGACAGCCCGGCCGCGATCAGCAAAAACCGCCGGGTCTTGGTGCCTTTGGATGCGACGGGCAGTCGTCCAAGCTGGAACTCAGGCGGTAAAATCGGCGCGTGTCCCGTCATGCTGATAATCGTGCCGCCTATGTAGCGGCACCGATGTGGTTTTCCTACCGGTCCGACGGCAGTTTCGCACCGCCGCCAAGCGAGGTAACGTGACGGGCGAATGGAAACGCCACCGAACGACATTCTGGACGCGTTGGAACAGATGCGGCTGTGGTCCGGCCACGCCCCGAATGGGGAGCGGCTGACCGGCGGCGTGTCCTCCGACATCTGGCGGATCGACCTTCCCAGCGGCCCGATTTGCGTGAAGCGCGCGTTGCCGAAGCTACGGGTTGCCGCCGACTGGCAGGTCCCGGTGGGACGCAACCTGTTTGAAGCGCGTTGGATGCGGGCCGCCGCCAGGGTAATACCTCACTGCACCCCGAGGCTGCTCGGCCAGGATGAGGCAAGCGGCACCCTGGCGATGGAGTATCTGCCGGCCGAACGATATCCGCTGTGGAAGGTTCGGCTGCGAGACGGCATCGTCGAACCAGCGTTCGCCGCCTCGGTAGCCGTGACCCTGGGGCGGATTCACACCGCGACCGCCGCGGACCCCGGCCTGGGAGCGGAGTTCCCAACCGATGCGATCTTTTACGACATCCGGCTGGAGCCTTACCTGGCCCATACCGGCCGTCGTCATCCCGCTTTGGCCGCGAGGTTGCAAACGCTGATCGAGACGACGCAGCGCAACAAGCTGGCTTTGGTGCATGGTGACGTTAGCCCAAAGAACATCCTGGTTGGCCCCGACGGCCCGGTTCTCCTGGATGCGGAGTGCGCGTGGTGGGGCGATCCGGCCTTTGATCTGGCCTTCTGCCTGAACCACCTGATGCTGAAATGCTTGTGGGTGCCGGCGAAGCGAGGCGCCCTGCTGGACAGCTTTCGGGCGATGACCGACGCCTATCTGCCGCTGGTGACGTGGGAGCCGCCGGCCCGCCTGGAACGCCGCGTCGCCCACCTGCTTCCTGCGCTTTTCCTCGCTCGGGTCGATGGCAAATCGCCCGTCGAATACATCACCCTGGATGAACAGCGAGACGCGGTTCGCCGTGTCGCCGTTCGTCTGTTGACCGATCCGCCCGACCGGCTGGCTGACGTGGCCAAGGCCTGGGCAAAGGAGCTTGCCGTATGACCGAAACCAACATCGCCTATGTTCACGCCCGCCGGGTTTGGGACAGTCGGGGCCGCCCGACTGTCGAAGCTGACGTGCTGCTGGA
>DAIEHR010000132.1 GCA_027353465.1 Acetobacteraceae bacterium
GCCGTGCTGGGTGTCGTCGAAGGCTGCGGAGAGGTCGCGGACGGCTTCCACCGCACCCGGTCATCGCCGGACGGCAAGCCGATCATCGCGTGCATGCGCGCCGCGCTGGTGGATGCCGGCATTGCGCCGGAGGACGTTGACTACATCAACGCGCACGGCACCGGCACGCCCGAGAACGACAAGATGGAATGGGTCGGCGCCTCGGCGGTGTTCGGAGAGCGGGCGAGCGCGATCCCGATGTCGTCCAACAAGTCGATGATCGGCCATTCGCTGACCGCGGCCGGGGCGGTGGAGGCGATCTTCACTGTGCTTTCGATCCGCAACGGGCTGCTGCCGCCGACGATCAACTATGACATTCCCGACCCGGCGCTGCCGGTGGATTGTGTGCCGAACGTCGCGCGGCCTGCCACCGTACGGCACGCGATTTCGAACTCGTTCGGGTTCGGCGGGCAGAATGTCTGCCTGGTGCTGGGTTCGGCCGAGTAGCTGTCGCGCCGCCCCAGCCGCTTCGGTCACTGACGGGATTATTTCATGGCGGGCAAAGGATCGGGCGGCTTCACCCCACCCGTCTGCTGCAGGCCGGGATCGCCGAAGGACATTGCTGGGCCGGCAGGAGAAGTCGGCCGCATCACGGCAACCGCCACCGCTAAAGCCAGCCCCGCAAGCGCGACACCCAGCAGCCATTTAGGCACCGGGAAGGGTAATGCGAACTTTGGCCTGCCTGATGCCGCGACCGGTTGTGCCTGCGCTTGTGATGGCATCAACTGAACCAGCCGCGCGGCCGTGGTGCGTGCCTGATTCAGTGCCCCGGGCGATAGCGGCATTTGCGAAATACTGTTTGCCAGACAATCGATCCGGGCTGCCTTGGGCAGCTTGGCCCACCGAGCCGCCTCGGCCCAGGGGTCCTGGCCGAGCCTGGCCAGGATGGACAGGACCGTTAGCGGGGAACCGCTTTGTTCGGTGCCGACCTCGGCGAACAGAAAATCGTTGAGGCCGGAGTTCTTGAAGGCGAACGCATTCGATTGCGACATTGTCAGTTCCGATCGTATCCAGCGGCGCGCCAGGACATGAAAATAATGTCACAAGGAAGACGTCGCCATCGTTAAGACCCATATAGTGGCGGCGGTGCGGCTATTGTAGGGGCGGAATTTCTTATGGCAGAGTGATGATCACCCTAGCACCAATCCGCGGGTAGGCCCGAATGGTTCGGGCGTTTTCTGCTAAGTGGCGTAAAACCGAACTGTTATATTCGGTGTTAACATCGGTTCCCCGATGAATACAGCCTAAGTATTTTCCGAGGCTTACAAAGTCGCCTCCGAAGTGGGCATTCTCGCCCGCAGGCTTATGCCCAGACGTCGGCGGCGGCCTTTTCAGGAGACCAATTCGTGGAAGTCACAGATTCAGTTGTCGCGGTGTTCGCCGATCACCAAGCCGCGGAAGCGGCCGTGAAGACATTGAACGAAGCCGGATTCGAGATGAAGCATCTCAGCGTGATCGGCAAGGGCTATCATACCGAGGAGAAAGTCGCCGGATTTTATAACACCGGCGACCGCGTTAAGTTCTGGGGAACAAGGGGCGCCTTCTGGGGCGGACTTTGGGGTTTGTTTTTCGGTGGCCTGTTTCTGACCATCCCGGTGCTGGGCCATGTCGTGATCCTGGGTTATCTGGCGGCAACCGCGTTCTCGGCCGTTGAGGGGGCAGTTCTGACCGGCGGCCTAAGTGCATTGGGGGCCGCGCTTTATGGCATCGGCATCCCTAAGGACAGCGTCATAAAATACGAAACCGCAATTAAGGCCGACTCCTTCGTCGTGATGGCACATGGCACCGCGGACGAAATGGTTCGGGCAAAGGCGATACTCGGCCGCTCCAACCCGTTGTCGCTTGATCTGCATAACGGCACGCCTGCCGCTCCGGCTGCCACCTGAATTCGGTGATTCTGCTGGCGGCGGGCGAACAGATGGCCCGCCGTCAGGCGCCGCACCTATGACGGTTGCGGGTTTGGACTGGCGGTCAAGCCCGTGGCCAGCCGGATCGCGCGGATCAGATCCGCCTCCAGAAAGGGCTTTTGCAATATCTGCCTGCCTTCCATGGCCCCCGACACCGCGCCGGTCATGAACACACAGGGAACAGAACTACTCTGAGAGATTCGTTGCGCCGCGGAGATACCGTTTCCCTGCTTCAAATACTGATCGACCAGCATCAGGCCCGGCTGGTGCAGAGACGCGCAGGCGACCGCATCGTCTTCGGTCGTCGCAACCGCGCAGACTGTAAAGCCCATCTCGCCCAGCATCTCCGACAACAGCATGCCGATCAGGGCGTCGTCTTCAACTACCAAAATACTCAATGGAGCCATCGTTATTTACCTTTGGGCTGCACGCGACAATGCGGTCTCGGAATTAGTTCAAGGCGCCTCTTCCCGGGCGGGTCGTCAGCGGCATCGCCCCCCTCCACTGTCGGGGGCGCAATACCAGTCCGTTGTACCCATATTCGCTTGTCACAACGTAATGGTGCAGCATCGGAAAATACCTAGTCGGTCCTCTGTCGCTATCAAACAGCGGCCGTGCTAGACAAACGAGGCGGGCCTTATTTCTGCTTGCAAACGTTTAAGGTGCATTTGGCATGCCGACCAGCCCATCGGACCGGATCGATACAGCGCCGCCAGAGTTGGGCCCTGGCACTCCCTCGGGCAGCACCCCGACGACGATCGCCGTCGTAGGCATTGGCACATCCGCCGGCGGCCTGGATGCGTGCAAACGCCTGTTGGCCGCGATGCCCAGCGACAGCGGCATGGCCTTTATCCTGGTTCAACACCTCGATCCCACGCATCACAGCTTGCTGGTGGATTTACTGGCAGAACACACGACCATGGTGGTGGCGCAGGCGACCGACGGGATGCCGATCGAATCCGATCACCTGTACATCATTCCTCCCGGCACCTACCTGTCCGTCACGGCCGGTGCGCTGCACCTATCCCGCCCCCCGGTTCGGCACGGCGCGCGCCTGCCGTTCGATTTCCTGCTGCGGTCCCTGGCCAGCGCCTATGGGCGGCGCGGCGCGTGCATTATCCTGTCCGGCACGGGGGCCGATGGCAGCATCGGGCTGCGGGCGGTGAAGGATGCGGGCGGGCTTGTCATCGCACAGGACCCGAAAGAGGCCGACTATGACGGCATGCCGCGCAACGCGATCGCCACCGGGTACGTGGATATGGTGTTGCCCGTGACCCAGATCCCAGACGCCTTGGTGCGGCTGGGCGACACCCGACAAGGCGATGCACCCCGGAACTGGCTGGCAGAGATTATCAGCCTTCTTCGCGAAAAAACGTCCCACGACTTCAGGCTTTACAAATCCGGCACGTTGCAGCGCCGGATCGAACGGCGGATGGGAATGGCGGCCCCGGGTGGCGCCGATTTGCGGCAGTATCTGGAGTCGCTGCGCAACGATCCCCGAGAACTTGACCTTCTGGCCAAGGACCTGCTGATCAACGTCACGAGTTTCTTCCGTGACCCCCACGTGTTCGGGAAGCTGGCCGAAAAAATCATTCCCGATATCGTGCGCGCCCATGCCCCCGATCGGCCGATTCGCATCTGGGTTGCCGGATGCAGCACCGGCGAGGAAACCTATTCGCTGGCCATGCTGTTCCGGGAGCAAATCCTTGCCTCGAAACTTGCCATTCAACTTCAGATTTTTGCCTCCGACGTCGATTCCGACGCCATCACCGTCGCTCGGGAAGGCCTGTATCCCGAAACGATCGCGGCCGATGTTTCGAATGAAAGGCTCGCCCGCTTTTTCGCCAAGGAAGATCACAGCTATCGAATTTCCCAGGAACTGAGAAGCGCGGTGGTGTTCACCGTGCAGGATGTGCTGGCCGACCCGCCATTTTCCCGGCTCGATTTCGTGTCCTGCCGCAACCTGTTGATCTACCTTCGCCCGGAAACCCAAATCAAGGTACTCTCGTTGTTCCATTTCGCACTGGAACCGGGCGGAATATTGTTGCTGGGCACATCGGAAACGGTGGGCAGCCTGGACACCCGCTTTGAAGCCATATCGAAGGCGGAGCGGATTTTCCGGCATAGCGGCCGGACCAGACCCGGCGAGCTTGGATTCAACGGGGCGATCGGCGACGTTTTCCGGTTGACCGAAAGAAATGGCGGACCGCCGGCGGTCTCTCGCCAGACTGCACTGGCGGAACTCTGCCAGCGCATGGTAATGGAAACCTATGCTCCGGCCGCGGTGCTGATCAACCGCAAGCATGAATGTCTGTATTCGCTAGGCCCGACAGACCGATACCTGCGCGTGGTTGCCGGCCACCCGTCGCACGATTTGCTGGCGATGGTCCGCCAGGGCATGCGTACCAAACTGCGCTCCGCCATTCAACGCGCCACCCAGGAAGCCGCCCGTGTCATTGTGCCTGGCGGGCGGATCGCGGACAACGGCCGAACGGATTCTTTCAGCATCGCGGTGCAACCGGTCAGCAGCGACGGCGAAAGCTTGTTTCTGGTCTGTTTTGTCGAAGATCCGAAATTCAGCAAACCCACGCTCAACGCGTATGCCGGCTCGGACAGCCCGCGGGTCGTCGAACTGGAAGCTGAACTGGAGGAAACCCGAACCGAGCTGCAAGGTGCGATTCACAATTTGGAAATTTCCAGCGAAGAGCAGAAGGCGATCAATGAAGAAGCCTTGTCCGCGCAGGAGGAATACCAGTCCACCAATGAAGAGCTGCTAACCTCGAAGGAAGAACTACAATCGTTGAATGAGGAGCTGACCGCGCTCAATGGCCAGTTGCAGGAAACGCTTGAACGGCAAAGAACCACGTCGAACGACTTGCAGAATGTGCTGTACAGCACGGATGTCGCGACGTTGTTTCTGGACCAGGACCTGAATATTCGCTTCTTCACCCCCGCCACCAAGGCATTATTCTCGATTCTGGCCACCGACTTGGGACGCCCGCTGTCGGACCTGAACGCGCTGGCGGCCGATGCGGACCTGCTGATCGACGCTCGCACCGTGCTGCGCACCCTGGAGCCCATTTCACGCGAGATCGAGGCGCGTAACGGCGCATTCTATCAGCGCAGGGTGCTGCCTTATCGTACGCGGGAGGACGGCGTGGAAGGCGTTGTCATCACCTTCGCCGACATAACCGACCGGCGGCGGGTGGCGGACGAACTGGGGGTCGCCAAGCGCAACGCCGAACAGGCCAACGCGGCGAAGTCCCGCTTCCTGGCCGCGGCCAGTCACGATCTGCGCCAGCCGCTGCAGACACTGGCGCTGGTTCAGGGTTTGCTGGCGAAGACCGTGGAGAGC
>DAIEHR010000138.1 GCA_027353465.1 Acetobacteraceae bacterium
TGACTGTGCCGGTAGCCATGTCTGCGTACTTCTCCGTCCGGGCACCGTGCAAAATCACGCGATGCAATAGACAACCGGGTCTTTGGTCTCCTCAGGCACCCGAGACGGAAGCGCAGAAAGGCAAGCCAAAATACGATTGCAAGGTATAGTTGGCACAGATTACCGCCCAACTGTCAATCACAGTGGCGATATTGGCGAAAAAGTCTGAGGGGCGGCGATTCGGTAGGGGCGGAACGGCCCCAATCGCAGCCATGCCAGTCCTAGCAATGCCAGCCGGCGCTGGCTTGGCGCGATTTTGATCGACCGGCCCAGCCAGCGCCAGCCGGCCTTTCGGCGTCCATGGCGAATCAGTTCGCGGCCGACTGCCCAGGCGGTTTCAGCGTCCGCCCGCTTGCCCAGTGTGGCGAGGCGGGTCCTGCCGAAGCGTTCGGTGATCGCGGGATTTCGGTAGATCGCTTCCAGAGCCGGGCGGTTGGCGGCGGGATCGGTGGCCCGTGCGAACAGCGCGCTGCCGGGGCGCTCGCGGACGAACAGGATCGGGTTGGCGGAGCCGGGCGGTGCGGTGCTGATAAATTCACCTAGCAAGGCGAGCCGGGTCCAATACTCCCAGTCCTCGCCGTATCTAAGATCCTCGCGGAAGGGCCCAGCGGCTTCGATGGCTTCCCGCCGGATCAGCAGATGCCCCCCGTTGGCAAACAGGTTCCGGGTCAGCAGGCGTTCCAGCAAGCAGCCTTGGGGCGGCCGACTCGCAAGATGAACCGAACCGGAGGAGCTGACGCGCGCATACCGGCCGCACGCGGCGACCGCCCGGGGGGAGGCTTGCAGGGCGCGGGCCAAAGCAACCAAGGCATGCGGCGCCAGCCAGTCGTCACCGTCCAGGAAGACAAATGCATCCGGGCCGGCGCCGCCGCGTTCCAGACAGGCCTTAACGCCAGCGTTTCGAGCGGCTGACACCCCTGTGTTGGATTGCCGGATCAAGCTGATCCGGGGATCAGGGAAGCCGGCGAGAACGGTTTCGGGGGCGTCGGTGGACCCATCGTCCACGATGGTCAGCGACCAGTCCAGATGGGTCTGGGTGATGACCGATGCGATGCAACCGGCCAGAAATCGGGCGACGTTGTACGCAGGGACGACGACGGCGATACGCACGCGGAACTCCGGACGGGACGGAAGCAGCCTACTCCCGTCCGGGTAAACATCCGGTTAACGGTTACGCCTTAACGGGGACGCCGTGTTCCTTCATCAGCGTCTCAAGCTCGCCGTTTTGGAACATCTCGGTCACGATGTCGCAACCGCCGACGAACTCGCCCTTGACGTAAAGCTGCGGGATGGTCGGCCACTGCGAGAAACTCTTGATGCCTTCGCGCAGTTCGGCGTCTTCCAGTACGTTGGCGGACTGGAACGGAACGCCCATGTGGGTCAGGATCTGGATGACGCGCGCCGAGAACCCGCACTGCGGGAACATCGGCGTGCCTTTCATGTACAGCATCACGTCGTTGGTCTGGATGTCGCTCTGGATGCGTTGGGAAATCGTGTCGGCCATGTTCGGAACTCCTTCGGACTAGATTATTCGGGTGCCGAGGTCTGTAATGCAAGGGCATGAAGCTCCCCGCCCATGCGCCCGCGCAGCGCCGCATAGACAATCTGATGCTGACGCACCCGCGACAGGCCGCGAAACTGCTCGCTGACGACGTTGGCGGCGTAATGGTCGCCGTCGCCGGCCAGGTCTTCCACGGTGATTTTCGCGTCGGGTAAGGCTGCCTTGATCAGCGCCTCGATCTCATTCGCCGCCATCGCCATCGGACAGGGTTCCTTTCAGGTTCGCGGTAGATGCGGGGCAGGGCGATGCCCCGGGTCCCGCCGGGATAACATCACGCCATCCAGGTTGGGAAGAAGCGCTCGTTCGCCGCCTTCAGCGTGGCGATCGCGATCGATCCGCCATCCGGCAGCGTCAGATCCTGACCGCCGGAGGTGCCAAGCCGCATAGCGGGGATACCGGCGGCTTCGGCGATGCGCACGAACGCGGCGTGGTCGGGAACCGCGACCAGATAGCGTGCCTGATCCTCGCCGAACCAGAACGCATGGCCGGGTATGTCGCGCGGATGGGTCATCATCCGAGCACCGACGCCGCTGGCCATGGCCATTTCCGCCAGCGCGACCAGGATGCCTCCATCCGAGACATCGTGGCAGGCGCGAATGGTGCCGTTCAGGATATGGGTGCGGACGAAATCGCCGTTGGCGCGTTCCACCGCCAGATCGACCGGCGGTGCGGCACCGTCTTCACGGCCGGCAATCTCCCGCAGCCAGATCGACTGGCCCAGCCAGCCGGTGGTGGCGCCGATCAGCACGATGTCCAGCCATGGCGGCAGCGCCAGACCCACCGCCTGCGATGCATCGTCCAGCACGCCCAGGCCGCCGATCGCCGGGGTCGGCAGGATGCCTTTACCCTCGGTTTCGTTGTAAAGGCTGACGTTGCCGGACACGACCGGGAAGTCCAGCGCCTCGCAGGCCGCGGCCATGCCGCGGATCGCGGCGGCGAACTGACCCATAATCTCGGGCTTTTCCGGGTTGCCGAAATTCATGTTGTCGGTGATCGCCAGCGGACGGGCGCCCACGGCGGTCAGGTTGCGCCATGCTTCCGCAACCGCCTGCGCGCCGCCCGTTTCGGGATCGGCGAGGCAATAGCGCGGCGTGCAATCGGTGGTCAGTGCCACGGCGCGCTTCAGACCCTCTAGCTTCACCACGGCGGCATCGGCTGCACCGGGGCGCTTGACGGTCTGGCCGCCAACCGTGCTGTCATACTGATCCCACACCCAGGCCCGCGAACACAAATCGGGACACGCCACCAGTATCTCCAGCGCTCGGGTCAGGCCGAAACGGTCCTCGATGCGGGCGGGGTTCAGCTTTTCGGATTTGGGCGTATCGACGGTGGGGCGGGTGTACAGCGGCGCCTGATCGTTCAGCGGCGCCAGCGGGATGTCGGCTTCCACGACGCCCTTGTGGCTGACGACGATCCGGCCGGTATCGGTGATCCGCCCGATAATGGCGAAGTCCAGGTCCCACTTCTCAAAGATCGAGCGGGCCAGATCCTCACGATCCGGACGCAGCACCATCAGCATGCGTTCCTGGCTTTCCGACAGCATGAATTCATAAGCGCTCATGCCGGTTTCGCGAGCTGGCACATGATCGAGGTCGATCTCGATACCGACATTGCCCTTTCCGGCCATTTCGACGGCACTGCTGGTCAGACCCGCGGCACCCATGTCCTGGATCGCGACGATGGCATCGGTGGCCATCAGTTCCAGGCAGGCCTCGATCAGCAGTTTTTCGGTGAACGGGTCACCAACCTGGACCGTGGGGCGCTTGTCTTCCGAGTCGGCTGAGAATTCCGTGGAGGCCATGGTGGCGCCGTGGATGCCGTCGCGGCCGGTTTTGGAGCCGACATAGACCACTGGATTGCCGATACCGGCGGCGGCGGACAAGAATATCTTGTCCTTCGCCGCGATGCCCACGGTCATGGCATTGACCAGCGGGTTGCCGTCATAGGACGGATGGAAGTTGATCTCGCCGCCGACGGTAGGAACGCCGACGCAGTTGCCGTAGCCGCCGATACCGCGCACCACGCCATCGACGACGCGCTTGGTGCGGGGATTGGTTGGGCTGCCGAACCGCAGGGCGTTCAGGTTGGCGATGGGCCTCGCGCCCATGGTAAAGACGTCGCGCAGGATGCCGCCGACGCCGGTGGCCGCGCCCTGATAGGGCTCGATGAACGACGGATGGTTATGGCTTTCCATCTTGAAGATGGCGGCCAGCCCGTCGCCGATATCCACCACGCCGGCGTTTTCGCCCGGGCCGTGAATCACCCAGGGGGCTTTGGTCGGAAGCTGTTTCAGCCAGACGCGGCTGGATTTGTAGCTGCAATGCTCCGACCACATGACGCTGAAGACGCCCAGTTCGGTGAAGCTGGGGGTGCGGCCCATGATGGCGAGCACGCGGCCGTATTCCTCGGCACTGAGACCGAAGCTGCGGGCGAGGGATTCGTTGACGATTGCGTTCATGATGCGAGGTTTACGCTGCCGCGAGGGCGTCGAACAGCGGTTTGCCGTCCGCACCGCCCATCAGCTTGTCCACTAGGTCCTCCGGATGTGGCATCAGGCCGAGGACGCGCAGGTTGGGGCTAAGGATTCCGGCGATGGAGCGGGCGCTGCCGTTCAGGTTCACTTCCGGAGTGATTTCCCCCGATTTGGTGGCATAGCGCAGGGCGACGAGGTTTTCGCCTTCCAGCCGGTTCAGTGTGGCTTCATCGGCGAAGTAATTGCCGTCCCCATGCGCCATCACTGCTCGGAAAGTCTCGCCCGTCTGGTATTGGCGGGTAAACGCGGTGTCGGCACGTTCAACACGCAGATGGCAGTCCATCGACAGGAAGCGCAGCGAGGCGTTGCGGAGCAGGGCGCCGGGCAGGATGCCGGCCTCGGTCAAGATCTGGAAGCCGTTGCAGACACCCAGGACATAGCCGCCCTTCGCCGCATGGTCGTGGATCGCGCGCATGATCGGGGACTGGGCGGCCATGGCGCCGCAGCGCAGGTAGTCGCCGAAACTGAAGCCGCCGGGGACCACGACCAGGTCAACGCCGCCGAGGTCAGTGTCCTTATGCCAGATCATGCGCGGCTTGGCGCCGAACGAGGCCTCCAGCGCGATGGCCATGTCGCGTTCGCGGTTGATGCCGGGGAAGATAACGATTCCTGCTTTCATGGGACGGACCCATTGGTCCGAGCGGCACCTGTTCGCTCACCGTCATGGCCGGGCTTGTCCCGGCCATCTGCGCACGAACGATTGGGGGCGGATGGCCGGGACAAGCCCGGCCATGACGGCGGGAGGAAGGTGCTAACCATCCACCGCCACCCGGAAGCTCTCGATCACCGTATTCGCCAGCAACTTGCGCGCCATCTCCTCGGCGGCGGCCTTGGCTTTCGCCGGGTCGGTCTCCGCCAGTTCGATCTCCAGAACCTTCCCGGCGCGCACATCCTCCACGCCGGTAAAGCCCAGCGTTCCTAGCGCGTGGGCGATGGCTTTGCCTTGCGGGTCCAGCACGCCGGACTTCAGCATCACGGTCACGGTCGCTTTCATTGCATCAACTCCGGCCCTTTGAGGTCCCGCGTCCCGGATTCCGGCAGAATGCCGAGACGCCGAGCGACTTCCTGATAGCCTTCCTCGACTTTGCCGAGGTCGCGGCGGAAGCGGTCCTTGTCCATTTTCTCGTTGGTCTTGCTGTCCCACAGGCGGCAGTTATCCGGGCTGATCTCGTCGGCCAGGATGATCCGCATTTCGTCGTTTTCCCACAGCCGGCCGAATTCCAGCTTGAAATCGACCAGCGTGATGCCGACACCCAGCAGCAGCCCGGACAGGAAATCGTTGATCCGCAGGGTCAGTGCCACGATGTCGTCCAGGTCGGCGGTGTTGGCCCAGCCGAAGCAGGTGATGTGCTCCTCGCTCACCATCGGGTCGTTCAGGGCATCGTTCTTATAGTAGTACTCGATGATCGAGCGGGGCAGGCGGGTGCCCTCCACGATCCCCAGCCGGGTCGCGAGGCTGCCGGCGGCGACGTTGCGGACCACCACCTCCAGCGGGATGATCTCCACCTCGCGGATCAGTTGCTCGCGCATGTTCAGGCGGCGGACGAAGTGGGTGGGGACGCCGATCTCGTGCAGCCGCATCATCAGGTATTCGCTGATGCGGTTGTTCAGCACGCCCTTACCGGTGATGATACCTTTCTTCGCGCCGTTGCCAGCGGTGGCGTCATCCTTGAAGTACTGGACAAGCGTGCCCGGTTCCGGTCCTTCGAACAGGATTTTGGCTTTGCCCTCGTAGAGCTGTCGGCGGCGGGCCATCGCTTGGTTCCTTAGGTGGTCGTCGCGTCATGTGGACGCGTATGGGTCGGCGGAGGCGCGGGTATAGCAGCGCTATCCCCGGTACAAAAGACCGGCTGAAAATCGGCCCGATCCGGCGGCCCGGCCGCGAACAGCCATATGGGTTGGCCCGTCGCCGGAAGCGAGACAAAAGACGCGCAGACCGTGCCGAAACCGCCCCGCGGCACGACGTTGATCTGTTCCGCCGATTCGCCGTGGCGGTCCGCCAGGATCGTGCGCCAGGCCGCCAGGTCGTTCGGACCTGCTGGTTCGGCGGCCTCGAATCGGGCCAGATGGCGGGCGGTGCGGGGGCTGTCCATGTCGTTGGGATCGTGCGCGGTGATCATGGAAACACCGTGCGGCAGCGGTTCCGCCTGCGGTGTGCCATGGCCAAGACCGCGCAGGAAGATCGCGCCGGTGCGGTCGGCGATGACCATGTTGAAGCCGCGCCATGCGCCGGCGTCCAGGCGCTGGATCGCCGCGGCGGCTTGGGCCGCGGTCGGGTGGTCCAGTGCGATCAGCGGCAGTTCGCCGCGGCTTCGCTTGCCCTCGGCCGGTCCCAGCGTGCCGGGGCGGTTCAGCACGGTGGCGACCACGCCGTGCCGGTTCATGCCCATCCAGGTGCCCCCGGCGGTGCGGTCGCGCCCGGCGGTGGTGTGCGGATGATCGGGCCAATACGAAGCGGGCGGGTCCCATAGACGATCCAGACGCTCATCGCGGTTCGCGGCGAGAACCAGATGGTTGGGACGGACAAGGACGACGACGGTACACACGGTTGGTATGATGGCGCGCGCTGGGGGGAATGGCTAGGGCGGCGGACTTGAAACGGACCGGCGCTATTTGTTTGGCACCGAAGCGCGGTCGGTTTGGGCCAAGGTGGCCAGCATCGGCGCCTCCTGAGGGATGCCGCTGCACACCACGATGCCAGGGCCGGACTGGCAGGTGCCGTGGGTTTGGGCGAACGCCCGCATCTTCTCGAACCCGGCGAATTCGTCCAGCACCACCGTCAACTGCCGGTCGCCAGCCCGCGGGGTGGGATCGATGCGTTGTTCGGCGGCGCAGTCGGCCTGGAAGCGGGACGCATAGACAGAGTTGATGGGACGGCCGGCGGTCGCGGCGAGCAGTTGCAGTTCGACCGCCACCTCGCTGTTCCAGTGCAGCGGTTTCAGGCAGAAATGCTGGGGCAGGACCCGCACTGAGTCATGGCGTTGGATCGCGGCCTGCCAAGCGGCCAGATCGATATGGGGTGCCCCCGGTGCGCGGGTATGGCTGGCAAAGGCCTGCCGCAGCGGTGCGGCATCGACCCATTGCAGCAGCGCGGCGGCGATCAGAAGCAGCACCCCGCCGCGACGGTACACCGGGATCGCGGCAGAAATGCCCAGCCCGGCCAGGAGATACATAACCGGCCAGAAGAACCGCCCGTCGGAGCGGAAGATCGATGCGATGTTCAGCACCCACAGCGGCAGCGGGACGTGAAGAATCAGTGCCGTCCCAAAGTATATCTTGTTCGACAGGGCAAACACCGTGCAGCCGGCCAACACAGCGAACAGCCATGGATGGCGGGTCAAGCCATGTCGCAGCGCTTGAATCTGACGCTGCGCCGTCGCGAACAGCAGCAGCACTATGCCTCCGCCCAGGTAGCTGAATCCCTCGTATTGGCCCCCAGTGCCATCGACCAGCGTGTCGCGGAACGGGGGCAGCAGGCCGCTGCGCTGCGGGAAGAACGGCGACAGCAGGTTCATGGTGTAAAACGGTCCGGCCGCCCCGGTGCCCAATGCACCGCGCGAGTGCAGATAGCCGGACAGGGCGATCATCCCGCCAAGGATAACGATCAGGCCGCCTGCGATACCGGCTGCCTTCTCCCAGCGCAGCGACCGGGTGGTAACCGCCTGCGCGAGCGTGGCGAGGACGATCGATAGGACCATCGCGAAGATGTAGGCATGGGTCCACAACGCCAGGGCTGACAAGCCGCCCGCCAGGACGAACAGCCGCCACGGCCGGCTGGAGCGGTGGTTGCGGATGTAGAAAACCAGCGCGAGCGGAACCTCGAACTGCGCCATCAGCGACGTGTGCCCCCAGCGCGCCAGCAGCGCGGGCATGCAAAGACCGGCGGTTGTGGCCATCGCCGCGGCAGCGAGATTGCGCTGACCCAGTGCCGCCGCAAGGGCGGTCATCGTCATCGCCGAGGCTGCGAAACATCCGACGGTCCACAGGCCGAACAGGTTCGCCGGCAGCCCCGTAGCCTGGAACAGCACCCGCCCGGCCAACGCGAGCCAGGGGATACTATCGGTGAAAATGATGTTCGTGCCCTGTGGGGCCCCCAGCTCGGCAACCTGAAACAACGGAATGTGCCAGGTGTCGCGTTGGAAGAAGATGTAGCCGCTCAGGGCCTGCGGCATGTCGGCCCAGCCGTTGCCGACGACCCCGTGGGGATTCCGCCAGAACGCGGAGGTGCCCAAAATGAAGCCGGCATCCAGCAGCCACGCGCACCAGATACAGGTCGCCAGCAGACTTAAAGCTAAAAGCAGCGGCAGCGGCCGGTTCGCGGCGAGGGCGTCGACGGATGAATCCACCAACGCCAGGATTCTTGCGGCGCCGGGCGATCCGGTGGCGGCCGGGGTTCGGGATTTCACGATCGCTTAGCAGTATCCTACTCCGCGGCTTTCGCCAGGTCGGTCGTGCGGGTGCGGGTGCGCAGCGTCACGAACTCCTCCGCCGCTGTGGGATGGATGCCGATGGTGCGA
>DAIEHR010000124.1 GCA_027353465.1 Acetobacteraceae bacterium
TTAGCGGAGATCGCCGGCCTCTCATCGCCATGGCGGGCCTGCGCCTCATAGGCGTTAAAATAGCGATGGGAACTGGCTGTAAATGCCCCGCGTCATGGCCGCGCCTGGCGCGGCCACCCACGACTTTGGTTGTTCCGCGACCGCAAGTCGTGGGTGGCCGGAACAAATTCTGCCATGACATATATCAAAAAATCGAGTGCTGTTGTTCCTATTTGAACGCCTATGGGGCCTGCGGCCGCCATGACAGGCTCCCCTGAGCGTGCGTCAACCGAAGCAGTTATTTCGCGGCGTATCCATAACTTCGGTATCGAACGGCCGGAAATCGAACGCTGGGCCGATACCGTGCCAACCGCTCCATCCGCGGAATTGGCGGCATCGCCCTGCTTCTCTGCGTTAGCCCCTTGCTTCCTTACGAAAGCGACAGGGGCTGCGCTCCATAGCCCCTGTTTCCCGCGACAGCCCTGACGAAAAACTACGGCAAGTTCTTGTGCGAACCGTCGCAACGCGGCGCATTGCCGGTCGCCTTGCAGCCACAGAACCCGATCGTTCCGGACTCAGTCGCCTCATACTTCATCGGCGAAAACGCCGAACCCTTGTGCGATCCGTCACAGAACGGCTGCTTGCTGCTCTTGCCGCAAGCGCACCACCAATAGGATTTCCCGGCTTCGACTTCGACTTTGTAGGAGCCCTTCTGGGCAACGACCGGCAATGATTCGGACATGCGTTTTCCCCTGATCTTGTTTCAATGCAACACGAGGGGATCGCCCCCGCGTACTAGCGCGGGGGACCGTAACCGGATTACGCCTCGACCGCCAATCCCGCCGCGATGGCGAACGGGGCTTCAGTCTTCTCGTGCAGTTCCGCCAGCGTCACGTCGGGCGCGATATCCACCAGCACCAGGCCGTCGTCGTGCCCCTTGGCCGTGACCTCGAACACGCCCAGGTCGGTGATGATCAGGTCCACCACGCCCGCGCCTGTCAGCGGCAGATTGCAACGCTTCAGCAGCTTGGGCTTGCCGCCGGCGGTGTGCTCCATCAGCACCACCACGCGCCGCACGCCGGCCACCAGATCCATGGCACCGCCCATCCCCTTGACCATCTTGCCGGGGATCATCCAGTTCGCCAGATCGCCGTTCTCGGCCACCTGCATCGCACCCAGGATGGAGATGTTGATGTGGCCGCCGCGCACCATGGCGAAGCTGGCGGCGCTGTCGAAGAAGCTGGTCGTCGGCAGTTCAGTGACGGTCTGCTTGCCGGCGTTGATCAGGTCTGCGTCCTCCTCACCCTCGAACGGGAAGGGGCCCATGCCCAGCATGCCGTTTTCGGATTGAAGCTGAATCGACATGCCGGCCGGGATGTGGTTCGCCACCAGGGTCGGGATGCCGATCCCCAGGTTCACATAGAAGCCGTCTTGCAGTTCCTTTGCCGCGCGAGCGGCCATTTGGTCACGGGTCCAGGCCATCGCTCAGCTCCTTTTCCGCACGGTGCGTTGTTCGATCCGTTTGTCCACCGAATCCAGCTTGACGATGCGATCGACGAAGATGCCGGGGGTAATGATATGGTCGGGGTCGAAGGCGCCCGGTGCTACCATTTCCTCCACCTGCACCACCGTCATCTCGCCGGCGGTGGCCATGATCGGATTGAAATTCCGAGCGGTCTTTCGATAGACCAGATTGCCTTCGGGGTCGGCCCGCCAGGCGTGGATGATGGACAGATCGGCCCGCAGCCCGCGCTCCTGCACATACATCCGCCCGTCGAATTCCTGCTGGACCTTGCCCTCGGCGATCTGGGTGCCGGCGCCGGTCGCCGTGAAGAAGGCCGGGATGCCCGCGCCGCCGGCACGAATGCGTTCGGCCAGGGTGCCTTGCGGATTGAACTCGATCTCCAGCTCGCCAGCCAGATATTGCTTGGCGAAGGTGGCGTTTTCACCGACGTAGGAGCTGATCATCTTCCGCACCTGCCGCGTCTGCAGCAGCAGCCCCAGGCCGGCGTCATCCACGCCCGCGTTGTTGGAGATGATGGTCAGGTTCTTCACGCCGCTGTCGCGGATCGCCTCGATCAGCGCGCCAGGGATACCGCACAGCCCGAACCCGCCGGACATGATCGTCATGCCGTCGCGCAGCACGCCGGCCAGAGCCGTCTTCGCATCCGGGAAAATCTTGTTGACCGCCATGCACGCCCCCACACCTCGAATCTGGGGGCATCTAGCCGATGCGGTGGCCTGTCAGCAAGCACCCCACAGGAACGTCAGTTCATGCTTATTGTGGAACAAATGGATGACCTGTCCGCCGGGGATCGCCGCGAACGCCTCTGCCGCGTCGTGATCAGTGGGGCCCTGAAACTTGATGGTGCAGACAATGTGGCGCGCGGCCCTGGCGTCGATCCATTTTCGCACCAGCGCCAGCAGACGGTCGGGATAGGCGATGATGTCGCTGCATAGCCAGTCCACCGGCTCCGGCGCCATGGCGAACGCGCTGTCCAGGCGTTCGCTGACACCGGGCATTGCCGCGACACCCGGGTCCAGCGGCGCCTTGTCCACCGCCGTGACGTTTGCGCCCAGCGAGGCCAGCACATAGGTCCAGCCGCCCGGCGAGGCGCCCAGATCGAAGCAGGTTTCCCCCGGTTTGGGGTATCGTCCGAACCGGGTCAGCGCCTCCCACAATTTCAAATACGCTCGGCTGGGCGGCCCGATGTGATCCTCGATGAACAGGCATTCGCCGTTAACGAACGGGCTGGATTTGGTCGGGCTGGCCAGCAGGCGATCCGGCGCCAGCAGGGTCCATGCGCCGAGGTGGGAGGCAGGCGGCAGGGACGGGAAGACCAGCGGGCGGGCTTTGACCGGTGGCAGGCGTTCCTGGATCAGCCCCATGCGGCGGTGGAGGCCAGCGGCATAGGCGCCCCAGTTGCGCTGCAGGGCGCGCAGGGCGTCGGCGGCTGCCTTGACGGAGGGGGCTTCGATTTCGCGCGGGTCGGTCCAGATGTCCAGCGCCCAGGCAGCGTGGACGGGCGCGTCAGGCGACAACGCCAGCCGGCCGTGCCATGCGGCGATCGTGACGCCACGGCGGCCGAGTTCGTCCGCCAGGGAGTCCTCGAACCCCTCGGCGGCGAGATACGCGGACCCGATCATCGGGCGCGGAGGGCGGAGGCACCCAGCAGCAGCCAGCCGATCATCAGCAGCGTTCCCCCCGTCGGTGCCAGGATGCCCCAGGAAATGCCAGCCAGTGCCAACGAATAGACGGAGCCGCAGAACAGCACTAAACCCACCGCGAAGGCCGCGCCGGCCGCGTCGGCCAGGCGGCCTCCACGTGGCACCCAAAGACCGGTGCCCAGCAACGCCAGTGCGTGCCATCCCTGCATCCGCACGCCATTGCTGACGATGCGCAGGGCGACCGGGTCACCGACGCCGTGCGCCGCAAAGGCCGCCATTGCGACCGCGGCGAAGCCGGCCAATGCGCCAAAACCGATCCAAAGACGTTGCATCGCCGCTGTTTAGTCGCTTCCTGGCCGATCTGCCAGTCGGACCGGCTACGGAGGTGATAACGGGTCTATCCCGCCGCGAACTGGCTTTGCTCGCGCCCGATATCCGCCAGGGCAACGCGGCTTTCCATCGAGACCAAATCAATCCCAATCGGCTGGAGCTGTCGCACGATCGCCATAGAATGCGCTTCCCTAAACAGCACGCGGGCCCGTTTTGCATGAAGCTGCAGGACGAATCGTTCCAGCTTGCCGTTTTTGTCGCAGTTGACTCCGACCTGACTGGCATCGATCGCGACGTAAGGCGCATCGAAGAGACCGAGATCAAGCTTGGGCAACGCGAGTTCGTCCAGATGCAAGCCAAGATTCTTGCATAGTGGCTTTACAGCATTGATCAGGTCATGAACACGGCTGGGGGGCATGCCTGACGGCCACCTGGATAACAGGATCACAAGCTGCCCCTGTACGGCGGGACCGGCGCTCTTCAGCAATTTCGACAGCATCTCCAGGCTCGATCGGCTGAGCAGGGTTTCCACCCGGATATCCACGAATATCAGGCCCGATGAGCCGTGACGCTCATCGCGCGCGCGTTGCTGTTCGATGGCCGCGAGGATACGGCCTTGGAGCTCCGCCTGCGAGAGCCCGATGCCCGCGATGGACCCGTCGGCAGTCGATGGGAGTAAGCTGACGTAGTGTCCAACGAACTCGCCCCGCTTGCATGTCAGAACCGGCTCGAAAAGGCAGCCGGCGAGATGGAAGGGTGTGTGTGCCCGTACTGGCGCCGCGGGCCTGATCTCTTGAAGCCGAGCATCCAATGCCGCGCCGACGATTTCGTTGGCGAGGTGGCCCCCCGGCGCTGTGTCGCCTGGGACAAGGGTGGTTGCCGTCGCGGTGACGATCTCCAGCGCCGCCGGATCCGCGGTAAGGCCCCGAAGGGCTTCGCGAAGCGTCTGGTCGATGATTCCGGCCCGTTCCGATGCCGTCTCCTCGGATGCCGTCCCGAATCCCAGCAAGAAGCCGCAACTGCCAGAGCGAACGCAGGATTCATCGGCAACCAGGCAGGTATTGATGATCCGTTCGGCCGCGGTCATGATCCGTTCCGAAAACGCGGCCCACTCATCCCCCAGGGTGGCTTCCATCTCCTCCAGGCCAACGACCTTGATTTTGGCGGCAACGACGGATCGAGCCGGGATATCCAGCCGGGACGTTGTGGAGTGACTAAGGGTGATCACCCGAAAGCGATGAAGCGGCTCCTCGTCAGCGATGGCAGAGGTCAGGGTCATACAAAAGATCGACCCGTCTTTCCGGAAGAACTGCGCGTCAGTGCTGTAAGGCTTGCGGTCGATCATTTGCCGGTCGCGCAATCTGGAAATGCGTTCACGGCACACGGGTGCAACGTAACTCATGGACAACTGCCCCACCAAGGCGCCGGGGGGCGTGTCAAGCAGTCGATCCATGGCCGGGTTCGTCATCACGAATTCGCCCTTCTCGTTGACGATCGACATCGGCGCATCGACAAGTTTGAACACGCTGGCAAGAATCTGTTCGATCATCCTTTCATGAGCGAGGTCCTCGCTCAATGCGGAAACCTGGCGTTCGATGGCGGCGATTGTGGCCGCGGAATTCTTGCGAACGCGCGACTCGCGATCGTTGCCGTCGAGGATTTTTCGTTCGGCCGCCACTAATACGAGCGCGAGGACGACCAGCGACACTGTAATGCCACCAACTGTCGTCGCGATTGCCCCGTTGGCGACACCGCCGTCCGCCTGCGCAAGAGAACTGGCCTGGAACACTGCTGCCTGCATGCCGGTGAAGTGCATACCCGCAACCGCGACCGCCATGATGATCGCGGCAAAGCTACGTTCCAAGGCATCGTCCAGCGTCATCGACAGCCAAAGCGCGACGATGGCCGCACTAATGGCGATCAGGATGGAGAGCCCCCACAATCCGGGGGTATAGGCGACGGAGCCGGGGAAAAGGATGGCTGCCATGCCGATGTAGTGCATCGCCGCGACGCCCAGGCCGATGATCATGCCGGCGCCGGCGATGCGAGCGACACTCGGCCGCCCCTTTCCACCAATTTCCAGCCCACATCCGACCACCGCGATGACGACGACCAGGGATAGGGTAGTTAGGCCAGGACTATAGGTAATGGCGAATGGCAGCCGCATGGCGAGCATCGCCATGAAATGCATCGACCAAATGCCCCCGCCGAGTGCGATCGCGCTGCCGGCCTGCCAGAAGCGAACCCTGACTCCGTTGGCTACCCGCATACGCGCGATCATTTCCAGCGCCGCATAGGAGGCGAGCCCTGCAATAACTAACGAGGCAGCGACCAGAACCGCATTATAGGAGGACGAGACGCCAGTACCTTCGGTGAAGCATATCCCAGCGAAGTTAAGTTGCATGCATAGTGCCTTGACGATATATACTGCTAAAATACTGGCGGTTTACCTTCTCCGTCGAGATCGGCCGCCACTTTCGCTTTGCCAGGGCCCAAGCCGTCAAAGGTGTTCGATCGCGCGTGAAGACTGAGCGATGTCGATCGTCGCTTTGGAACAATCCGTATCCATTCTGGTGGACATTATAGGTGTCGTGGCTAAAAAAACCAACAGAACGCGATTATTTCTGAATTTGACCGATTCAGTGATGGTTTCGAGGTGTTCCATGGCCGGGGCCCATTGATGTCTCGCGTCGGTTCGACTGGGCATTGTTTTCTGAGGTGCGAACGAAACGCAAATATTTGCCGTCGGCTACTCCGAATATTAGTCAGTGATGAACGGGCACCCCGAGCGCCTTTATTGTGTTTATCAAGAGCGACGAAGATGATGCGGGCTCAATTGAGTGGCATTGGTCTCGGTCAAAGATAGACTGCTCATATCGAGGGCTGGCGGTGGCGGAGATCTACCCGATGCCGGGTACGCCATCGAGGTCCGCACCATCCGGGTACTGGACGACGTTTGCTCTGGATCAATGCGGACGACAGCATAACCGTGGGACAATCCCTGGCAAGGGCGTTCGAACGGGGGGTAAGTTCATGCTTGGTGTTGCGCTGTCGGCTGATGAGATTATGGCTGCGCCACCAGAAGTCCGGCGCTGGATCGAGCAGGAAATCGCTTGCGCCGTTGGCTTGATGACACGTTTTGAACCAGCAACACGAGCTTCCGCGCTCTCGTCAACTGAATGCACCATAGAACAGCGGAGTGAACATGCGGGTGGCCGTTTACCCGCGGTAGATAGCCAAGGTGATCAAATGAAGGGCACGAGAGTTGAGGCAATTCGGAATCTCATTGCCACGCGGGCTTATGAGCTATGGGAAAACGAGGGGCAACCACACGGCCGTGATCAGATTCATTGGCGCCAGGCCGAAGACGAGATCATGAGCTGCATCGGGGACGGGGAGCCCGGCCCATCCAAGGGGGGCGCCCAGGCCGAAACCTAGTCCCAAATGCGACGCCGTGCGCCGCGCAGTTTCACGGCCGCGATTGCCGCTTCGGATTTGGCCCATTGGGCGTCGTTCAGCATGTGCATGGTCGGCGCCCCGCGAAAACCGCGGGAAGCCAGGACATGTGCCGATTTGCCAAGACCTGAATTGCGAACAGGCCCTGCCTAGGTGCTGGCTTGATTGGCGGACCCGACACGATTCGAACGTGCGACCTTCGCCTTCGGAGGGCGACGCTCTATCCAGCTGAGCTACGGGTCCAGCGCGCCCCGTCAGGGGCGACGAACCTCCTATACCGGCATTCCCCATAAACCTCAATCACCGATCTTAAGGCCAACTCCGAACCCGGTCGGCTTCCTGCTCCACGGTCAGATCCATCGGGCCGTCGGCCAGGCCAGGGGGGTGATCCGGCAACGTCGCGGGTTCCTGCCAGCAATTCACCGACCCAAGGGTACGAGTGCAATAGGCTGGTGGGTCGGGCTTTGGCTCCTCGGTTCGGCAGTAGGTTTCGCCACGATCCAGCCGCACCACGGAACAGTCTCGTCCCGTCCACCAGGAATATAACGCATCGACCGGGGTTCGCTGGATCGCCGCGACGCTGCCCACACTTGTCCCGACCGCGGCCGCTGCGATCAGGTTATCGGACATGCCGCACCCGGCCAGGGGAAGGATACAAGCCAGAACGAGTGTTTTCATGCCCCGGTTCTACGCCCCAAAAGTAAATGAATCCTTGCCGCGACGACGGTTTGCGGCCACACCCCGACGCCGCTATGGTCCGCGGCCGGCGTCCGGCGTCCGGCAGCCGTGGCACAGCAGGCAGGCGAGAGAATCCGCGTGGTTGATATTTTCGACGAGGTTGAGGAAGACCTCCGGGCAGAGCGTGCTGAACGGCTACTGAAGAAGTATGCCGGGCTGCTTGTTGCCCTGGCCGTGGCCATTGTCGCCGCCGCCGCTGGGTGGCAGCTGTGGACGCGCCATCAGAATCAGCAGGATATGGCAGCCGCCTCGGCTTTCGTGGCTGGCCAGGCGGCTGGCGATACAAAGGCGCTGGACCAACTCGCCGCCAGCGGCCCCCAAGGCTACAAGACACTCGCTCGGCTTAGCGCGGCGGAGCTGAAAGCTAAGGCGGGCGACCTGCAAGGCGCCGAATCGCTGTGGAATGCCGTGTCGTCTGATTCCAGCGCCGATACTCTGCTGCGCGACTTTGCCAGCCTGATGGCAACCGGCCATCAGCTTGACCATGGCGACCCAGCGGAACTGGCATCACGCCTGAAGCCGCTGGCGGACCCCGCCAATCCCTGGTCCGGCCTCGCAAGGGAGCAACTGGCATTGCTCGCGCTTCGCCAGGGCAAGCAACAGGAAGCGCGCCAGATGTTTCAGGCATTGTCCAACGACATCGCCGCGCCGTCCGGACTGCGGGCGCGTGCGTCCGCGCTGCTGGCGGGTCTCGGTTCCCCCGAGGCGAAATGACCAACGCGACATGACCGCCGCACCGACCAACCGACAGGGAAGCCTTGGCGTGACCGAGAAAGCCGTATCCAAGACCATGCTGGGCCGGCGGTCCGCGTTGCTCGCTCCGCTCGCGCTGGGGGGATGTGCGTGGTTCGACGATGTTTTCGGCGATAAGAAGGTTATTCTGCCGGGCGAACGCGAAGCGGTGGTCGTCGATCGCCGCGGCCTGATCGTGGATGACGCCAACGCCAAAATTGTTCTGCCGCCCGCCGTCACCAACGCGAACTGGCCCCAGGCCGGCGGTAATCCGGCGCATCTGATGGGACACCTTGCGGCCAATGACCACCTGACCGAAGCCTGGAAAGCCGACATCGGGGAGGGCGGCGGGTATCGCAAGGTCCTGATGGCACCACCGGTCGTGCTGAACGACACTGTCTGCACCATGGATTCCCAGGCGATGGTGTCTGCCTTTGGGCTGACCGATGGCAAGCGCCGCTGGACGGCTGAAACCAAGCCAAAGGACGACAAAAGCACCAATGTCGGCTGCGGCCTGGGTGCGGACGGCACGACTGTTTATGCCGTCAACGGTCTGTCGCAGATGGTCGCGCTGGATCTGGCGACCGGCCATGAAAAATGGCGCAAGTCGCTGGATGTCCCGGCCAGATCCGCCCCGATGATCGCCGATGGGCGTGTGTTCGTGATTTTGATCGACGACCGTCTGGTTGCGTTCGATGCCGCCGACGGCCGACAACTCTGGAGCTTCCAATCCTCTACCCCGTTGACCGCCATGCTTGGGCAACCGGCGCCGGCATATTATCGCGGGCTGGTCGTGGCCGGATTCGGGTCTGGCGAACTTGCTTGCTTGCGTGCCGAAACCGGTGCGGTGGTATGGACCGACGGGCTTGGCGCCTCGGAAGGCCGGGCGTCGGTCGCGGATTTTCTGTCGATCCGCGGCTTGCCGGTCATCGCCAACGGCTTGGTGTATGCGATCAGCATGGGTGGCCTGCTTATCTGCGACGACGTGCCGACCGGGCGCCGGGTGTGGGACCGTCAGATCGCGGGCGAAGACACGCCTCACATTGCTGGCGACTGGATGTTCACCATCTCCGCCGAACAACAGATCGCGGCGATCAACATCACCAATGGGCGGATTGCCTGGATCACCCAGCTTCCGCATTTTGAGGATCCGGTTAAGCGCAAGAACACGCTGACGTGGTTCGGGCCGTTGCTGGTGAGCGACCGCCTGATTGTCACCGGCACCAGCAAGGACGCTTTGTCGATCAGCCCTTACACCGGCGACATTTTGGGCCATATCGGTTTGTCCGAAGAACCGGCGCCCAGCGCCCCCGTCGTCGCCGGCGGAACGGTGCTGATCATGACCAACGACGGGCGCCTGATGGCGCTGCGCTGAGGTAGAAAGATATGTTGCCGCCCAGGCTGCCAATCGTCGTCATCGCCGGGCGCCCCAATGTCGGGAAATCGACGTTGTTCAACCGGCTGGCCGGCCGCCGTATCGCGCTTGTCGCCGATACCCCCGGTGTAACCCGCGACCGTAAGGAAGCGGAAGCGCAGTTGCGCGGCCGGATGGTCAAGCTGATCGACACTGCCGGGCTGGAGGAATCCGCACCGGAGACCCTGGCGGGGCGCATGCGGGCATCCTCCGCCAGCGCGGTGTCGCAGGCCGATCTGGTCTTGTTTGTGCTGGATTCACGGGCTGGAGTCACGCCGCAGGACGAACATTTCGCCCAGTGGCTGCGCCGCCAGGGCAAGCCGGTATTGCTGGTCGCCAACAAGGCGGAAGGCCGGACCGCTACATCCTCGATTCTGGATGCCTATTCGCTGGGGCTTGGCGACCCCGTCGGTGTCTCGGCCGAACATGGCGAGGGTGTCGCAGACCTGATGTCGGAAATCGCCGACGCTCTGCCGCCCGAGGAACCGGCGGCTGACGAAGCCCACGATGACCGGCCGCTGAAACTGGCCATTGTCGGCCGCCCGAACGCCGGCAAATCCACGTTGCTGAACCGGCTGTTGGGCGAGGAACGTCAGATCACCGGCCCCGAACCGGGCCTGACCCGCGACGCCATTGCCGTTATCCTGACCGACGACGAAGGCCGGGAGATCGAGATCGTCGATACCGCCGGCCTCCGCAAACGCGCCCGGATCGAAGCGCCGCTGGAAAAGATGTCCGTCAGCTCGGCCATCGAAGCCCTGAAAATGGCCGAAGTGGTCGTGCTGTGCCTGGACGCTGCCGAGGGCATCCACGACCAGGACCTGCAAATCGCCCGACTGGTGGAGCGCGAGGGCCGGGCGTGCATCGTCGCACTGAATAAATGGGACGCGGTCCCGGACCGCAACGCCACCCGCAAGGCGATCATGGAGCGGCTGGAGGAAAGCCTGGCGCAGATGAAGGGCATCCCGGTCGTCACCTTGTCGGCGCTGACCGGTGCGGGGATCGAGCGGCTGCTGCCGGCCGTCCGAGCAGCGCATGAAGTGTGGAATAAGCGGATACCGACGGGCGAATTGAATCGCTGGTTCGAGCATGCGCTGGAAACCCATCAAGCTCCGTTGGTCAGCGGCCGCCGCCTGAAACTGCGCTATGTGACCCAGGCCAAGGCGCGTCCGCCGACCTTCGTCGTGTTTGGCACCCGGGCGGAGCAGACGCCGGAAGATTACTCGCGCTATCTGGTGAACAGTCTGCGGGACACGTTCAAACTGCCGGGCACGCCGATTCGGTTGCAGTTCCGCGGGACCAAGAACCCGTTTGTCGAAGACAGCTAACCGCTGCTCGCCCATCAAAACCCCGATCAGGAGATGCCCCGATGCGATCGTCCGACCTCGCCCGGCAATTCGACCTTCGGGCGCTGCCGCCGTCGTTTCATGAAGACCCGTATCCGACCTTTCACGCGCTGCGGACGCACGAACCGATCAAGCGCATGCCGGACGGTTCGCTGTTTCTGACCCGCCATGCCGATCTGGTCACCGTCTATCGTGACGCTAAGACGTTCAGCAGTGCGAAGGAGGCCGAGTTCGGTCCTAAATTCGGCGTCGGCACCCCGCTGTTCGCCCACCACACCACCAGCCTGGTGTTCAATGATCCGCCCCGACATACCCGCGTTCGCCGCCTGATCGCCGGCGCGCTGACCACGCGGGTGATCGCGGACATGGAACCGGGGCTGATCGCCCTGGTCGATTCGCTGCTTGACCGGATCGCCACGCTTGGTCATTTCGATCTGATCGCCGATTTCGCATCTGCCATCCCGATCGACGTGATCGGCAATCTGCTGGCCATCCCGCCGGATGCCCGCAATCCGTTGCGGGACTGGTCGCTGGCGATCCTGGGGGCGCTGGAACCCGCGTTGACGCCGGAAACACAGGCCGCGGGCAACCAAGCGGTGACGGAGTTCCTGTCGTATCTGCGGGTTCTGGTCGCCGACCGCCGCCGGACTCCGGGCGACCCTGGCCGGGATTTGCTGACCCGGCTGATCCAGGGTGAGGCGGACGGCACCCAACTGGACGAGGCGGAACTGCTGCAAAACTGCATCTTCATCCTGAATGCGGGGCACGAGACCACGACCAACCTGATCGGCAACACCCTGGTGACCCTGACGGGCGAACCGGACATCATCCGCCGCCTGAATGCCGAACCGGAGGTCATGAAGCCGGCGATCGAGGAATTCCTGCGCTACGAAAGTCCGGTGCAACTCGGCAACCGCATGACATTGGCGGACACCGAAATCGCTGGCTACCCGGTGCCCGCCGGCACGCCGGTTACGCTGTGCATTGGCGGGGCCAACCGCGACCCGGAGGTCTTCGCCAATCCAGACCGGCTGGAGATCGATCGCTGGCCCAACCGCCAGTTGGCGTTTGCATTCGGTGTCCACCAATGCGCCGGCCTGGCGGTCGCTCGGCTGGAGGGCACGATTGCCATCGGGCGGTTTTTGAGGCGGTTTCCCAATTATCG
>DAIEHR010000125.1 GCA_027353465.1 Acetobacteraceae bacterium
CGCGCCAGCCAGTCGGGTCGTCAGCAGGCTGGACGGATTGGCCGCATTGGCTGCGGTATAGGCCGCGACCGCATCGGCCGGCCGGTTCGCCGCCAGGTAGATATCCCCCTTCAGCGCCTTGATGGCGGTGAAGTCGCGATCCTCCGACTGCAGGCGGTCGGCGGTCGCCAGGGCGGCATCCATGCCGGTCGATTTCAGATCGACCATCACGTAGTCCTGGTACAGTTGGTAGTCACGCGGGTTCGCGGCGATCCCGGCGGTAATGATGTTACGGGCGCTTTCGAAATCGCCAGCGTCAATCAACAGGGCAACGAGTTGACGGCGGGCGCCGACGACGCGGGCGTCGCCTTTCAGGATTTGGGAATAGGTTTCGCGTGCGTCCTTCTTCAGGCCCAGGGCGAGATCGGCGGCGGCCCGCAAGCTGAGGATATCCGCCGACGTTGCGTTCGTTCCTTTTTCCGCGGCGACGAGGTCCAGCGTCTTCTGCGCAAAGCCCTGGCGGATGTACAGTTCGCCCAGGCTGACAGTGATACGGGTCTGGGCCGGGTCGGCGTTATGGGCGCGTTCCAGCACCGTGGCCGCCTCGGGCAATTTGTTCGCGCTCACATACCCGCTGACCACCATGCTCAGGGCTGGTTCGGCCGTCGGCTGCTTTGCCAGGACGTCGGCCAGGATGGTGTTGGCCGCGTCGGTGTCGCCGATCATCGTATCGACCCGGGCAAGATTGATCTTGGCCGGAATGAAGTCAGGATATTTCCGCACCAGATCGGCAAAGGTCTTTTGTGCGCCCGCGAAATCGATCTGGGCGAGCTTGAACAGCCCCTCCAGGTTTCCGACGATTTCGGTTTCGCCCTGGGCCGCGCGGATCTTCGCCAGCGCATCACCGGCCTTCTGGGTGTCGCCAGTGGCCAGCGCCGCGAAAAACAGCGCCTCGCTAACAGCGGGGACCTTGGGGGCAAGTTGCAGCGTGTGTTCCAGATCCCCGACGGCGGTATCGACGTCGCCCATGCCCATGCGGACCGATGCCAGGCGCGTCTGCACGCCGACATCGTTCGGTGCCATGGATTCGGCCTTTTGGAAGGACTCGATCGCCTTATCGCCCTGGCCCGTCGCGGCGTAGGCACGACCGAGCAGATCGAAGGTCTCCGCGTCGCCCTTACCGGATTCGGCCACTTTGGCGAGGGTATCGACCACCTGATCCGGTCGCTTCTTGGCGAACTGAATGCGGGCCAGAACCTTGTAGGCCGCCAGATCGTTCGGTGCTCGGCCCAGGTATTTGCGGGCGGCTTCCTCGGCCTGCTCAAACTGGCCCAGTTGCTCCTTCACCACGGCCTGAAGATAGAACGCACGTTGGATGCGGCCGAGATAAGCGGCGATCCGTTCCAGGTCGGCGTCGGCGCCTTTGTAGTTACGCGATTGTGCTTCCATGACGGCCTGAAGGTAGATCGCCTGGACGTTGCCCGGGGTTCCCTTCAACACGGTGTCGATATCGGACTTGGCGGCATCGTTCTTTCCAGCGGACAATTCCAGGCTGGCGCGATCCAGGCGCGCCTGCATGATGCTGGGCTGGTCGGCGATCAGTTCGTCCAGGACCGCGATCGCGCCCGGCACATCGTTTTTCAACCGGAGCAACTGGGCCTTGGCCAGCAATGCTTCGGCCGACTTGGGCTGGGCGGCGATGGCGCGGTCGATCTTCTGCTGCGCGGTCGCCAGATCGGCGCGTGCCACTGCCAGGCGCGCATCGGCCAACAGCGGTTCGGTGGCATTGGGTGCCACCTCTTCGGCTTCCGCGAATGACTTCTGGGCATCTTCGGGTCGCTTCAGGCCGATCTGTGCGTAGCCGCGCGCCACCAGGATCGAGGCATCCAACAGCGGGTCCTTGCCCTCGGGTTTCAGCTTATCCAGCACCTGATCGAACTTGTTCTGGGCCAGAAGCGCCTGCGACAGCAGCGGAACGGTCTGATGCGGATCGAAGCCGCGATCACGGGCTGCCTGAGCCTCGCGCTCCGACGCCACCGGATCGCCCAGTTCGAATGCGACTCGACCAAGCCAGTAATGCGCCTCGGCGTTTTGTGGATCGTTGCGGACGGCGTTTCGCAGGTCGATCTGCGCCGATTTAAGGTCTCCCTTGCGCAAGGCCGCCTTGGCCGACGCAAGATAATCGGCGGCATGGGCGGCGATCGGATATGCGCCGAGCCACGCGCCCATTATAATCCAGCCGAGAGACTTGTAACGCATCGGTTTCACCCTTGTTCGTTCGGTAGCGGTGTTGCGGCGGCGGGCTCGCCCGCCTTTGCTGCCTCGGTCGCGAAACCGTGAGCTTCCATGAGTCCATACAATGTCGGACGGCTGACGCCCAGAAGGCGTGCAGCCACTGATAATGTGTTGTTGCTGCGCATCAGCGCTTCCTGAATCACTTCCCGTTCCGCCCGAAGGCGCGCCGCCCGAAGGTCAAGATCGGGGACGTCCCGCACCGGCGGTTCAAGCTCAAGGTCAGACGCGTCGATCATGCGCCGTTCGGCCATGACCACGGCCCGCTTCAGGCGGTTTTCCAGTTCGCGGACGTTACCTGGCCATTCGTGCCCGTTCATTGCCGCGATGGCAGTCTCGCTGAAGCCGCGGATGCCACGGCCGAACTCCTGGTTGAAGCGGTTGAGAAAGAAGTTCGCCAGCAGCACGATGTCGGTCCCGCGGTCGCGCAGCGGCGGAATACGGATCGTGAAGGCGTTCATTCGGTAGAACAGGTCGCCGCGGAACACCCCCTGGGCGATCTTTTCGTCCAGATTGGCGTTGGTGGCAGAGACAACGCGGACATCGACCTGGATTTTCTGCCGGCCGCCGATCCGCTCGACGATCTGGTCCTGGAGGAATCGCAGCAGCTTGGCCTGCAACGGGTGCGGCAGGTCGCCAACCTCGTCCAGGAACAGCGTGCCCTTGTGCGCCATCTCGATCTTGCCGATCGTCTGTTTCACCGCCCCGGTAAAGGCGCCGCGTTCATGGCCGAACAATTCGCTTTCCAGCAGGTTTTCCGGGATCGCGCCGCAATTGATGGCGACGAACGGCTGCTTGGCGCGTGGCCCAAGGTCGTGGACGGCCCTTGCCAGCGCTTCCTTACCGGTGCCGCTTTCGCCCAGCAGCAATACGGGCACATTGGTCGTCGCGATCTTTTCGATGTCGCGGCAGACCTTCAGCATCCCGGTGTGACTGGTGACGATGCGCTCGATAGAGGAGCGAGTCGGCACGTTCGCCAGGCGGCGGTTTTCTTCCTCCAGGCGGTGCAGGTTCAGGCCGCGTTCGATGATCGTGCGCAAGACGTCGATTTCGACGGGCTTTTCGCAAAAGTCGTAAGCGCCGAGGGCGATGGCCCGCAGCGCGTTCTTGCGCTCGCCGTTGCCGGTGACGACGATAACCTTGGTTTGGGGGGCGATCCGCAGCACTTCGGTCAGCGTGGCGAACCCTTCGCTGACGCCGTCCGGGTCCGGAGGAAGGCCCAGATCCATGATCGCGACCGGAGGATATTCCCGTTTCACCAGTGCCACGGCCTGCGGCCGGGCGTGCGCCATCAGGATATCGCAGGTCGGAAATGCCCAGCGATACTGAGAGCAAAGGCCCTCGTCATCCTCAACGATCAGCAGTTTCGGTTTGGCCATGGAGATTTCGCCTAGACTTCGGCTGATATCGGTTCGGCAATGCTTGCCCGAACCGAGGGGAGAATGATTCGCATTGTCGTGCCTTCGCCCGGCTTGCTGATGACCAACAGGTCACCGCCGGAATCGCGCAACAGTTCCCGAGCTTGATAAGCACCGATGCCGTGTCCGCCATCCTTGGTGGTGCGCAGCGGGCGAAACAGTTCGTCGCGGACGAATTCGGCGGTCATACCCAATCCTTTGTCGGCGATGTCGATGACAACGCCATGCGCTTCTACCCTGAGGTCGATCTCCACGTCGGTCTCCGCGTCCGAGGCATCGATCGCATTATTAAGCAGATGAGTAACGACCGCATCGAATGCATCGGGATCGATCGCAGCGCCGGCGCTGCCGCTGTGATTCCGCATAACGATGGTATGCTGGCGTGTCATTCGGGCGGCTTCGGCGATGTCGCCCAGCCGTTCACCGGGCGTAATCAAGCCAGCGTCACGCTCCTGCCGCTCTGCCTGCAGGCGGGACAGCAAGCGGGTGATTTTCCCGACGGATGCCCGCACCGTCGCCAGCATGTCGCGCTGGAACTCCGGGTTGTCCGCGTAGACCTCGGCATTGGTCAAAAGCATGGAGAGTTGCCCGGAGACATTCTTGATGTCGTGGATGACGAACGCGAAGCGCTGGCTGTATTCGCGAAGCTGCTGGGTCTGCGTCAGGACCTGCATCGCCCGCTGTTCCGCCACACGGCTCGCGATTTCGCGACCGACCACACGTAGCAGGTCGAACGCTTCGCGGTCCAGTTTGAATTGGGCTCTCGACTTGGCCAGCACGACAAACCCGATGAGGGCGCCGAAGTGATTGAGCGGCAGCACCAGCCAGGCGCGAGGCAGTTCCGGAAACCAGGCTTCCGAGCCGGCATGTTCCTGTAATTGAACGATCCAGTCACCATCGCGAAATAGAGCGACTAAAGGGTGGCCTGGCGGAACCGGGGCTGTGACCGCCGGCATGTTCCATGACCCCGCCCACTGGAACGCGACATCGCGCGGTGGACGCACGAACAGCACCCCGGCCGGGCTGTCCACCACCTCGGCCGCGGCGCGGATCGCGCGCTTATGCAGGGCGACAAAGGCATCGGCCGCGGTCAAGGAGTCGATGCAGCGCATCCATTCCTTACGGTAGTCATAACGGCTGCTGAAGAAATTATCGACGACCAGCGTGCGTATCCGCGAACGGGCCGAACCCGAGGTGAGGACAACGGCGATCGTTAAAATGGCTCCGAAAATCAGGGATGTCTCCGCGACCTGTCCCCATTCCGACCCGCCACGCCGGAATACCTCGCCGATAAGGGCGATGGCCAGAAGGAAGATGCCGCTGCCGATCAGGGTGAAGCTGTGAAACACCACCTCTCGGGAGACATGGATATCGACGGCCCACCGACGGTTTCGAACCGCTGCGACGGCGATCAGTGGGGCGGCGAAGGTAACCGCTGGCGCGCGCCCTTCTAGCAATGCGAACGACAACTGGTGAAACAGCATGGCATCAGCGTACAGCAGCAGATCGTACAGAAAAATTCCGCCTAGAGCGACGCAAAGCAGGTTGATGTTCCAGCGGGATTCGGGCGGCGTGTTGAAATACAGGTTTTCCAGCAAAAGCAGGTTGCAAACGGCGAAACCGAGCCGGGCCGCGGTATTGAAGGACTGGAGGCTGGACGTACCGGGTGCCGCGAGGAAGTCCACCAACGGGGTGCCGAGCAGCATCAGCAGGGCTAGAAGCCCCATGGTCTTGAAGGCGGCTGTCAGTTGTTCGTTTGCGGCGGTGGTCCGGCGATAGAGGTGCAATATGAAACCATACCAGGCCGCGGACCGGCCAACTTCCATCCAACCGCCCAGGCGTCCGATCGGAATCTGCCACGCAATGACGAAGGTGGCCGCCCAGGCCGCCGTGGCCGCGCACGCGAAGGCGAGCCAGGCACCAGTTCGGCTGACGGGCTGACGGGCGAGCAGCAGGGCCGTCAGCAGGCCGTAGACCATGGCGCACACGCCATGCAGTAAAACGATCGCGGGAATATCCGGTGTCATGATCCGTTATATACCAAATGCGCGGCGGCTGACCGTTGTCTATTCGATGCTAACGGGCAATCGCATCGTCAGGCTGCAAGGTCCAGGAAAATCCATCGCGCGGGGCGGCCGTCGAAACAGGGGCATGGCGACCGAATGGTTCAAAATAACAGCTGCACCGAGGCTTTCCTTTCAATCCGTCCGACGGCGCATTAAAGAACGTCCGTTACTCGTCGCTCTGCGCCGGTCGGGGGAGCGGTTCAGGCGGTGCCTTAGCATAGCGAGCGTCGTTAAGGAGGCGTGACGAGGGCTGTTCGATGTTCTGATCGTTGCAGATCGGCATAAGGGTCGTCAAACGCATTTTCAAAATCGGCAAATTTATGAAAATTAGGACAACTTGTGGTAAATTCCCGTAACAATATATAATGGATACTAGTGATGAGACCACCCTCCATAAAATGGATCATACATCTTGTTGACCTGTAACCAGAGGTCGCATTTTGTGCGAAACTACCTCTATTTCGCGCGGAAGTGCGCCTTCGCGTTGAACTGGCTTCGGGGCGATGGTATATCAAGGCTCACGGTGCCGTGAGGATGAGAAAGGCGTGTAGCTCATTGGCAGAGCGCTGCCCCAACACGGCAGAGGAGGGGGTTCAATTCCTTCCGCGCCTACCATCGCCCATCCCTCGCCGTGACTGTTTTCGCTTGCGTGCCGAAAAGCCACGCAATCTATATTTTTTCGCCTGCCGATCAGCCGGATGATCCACCGTGCTGCTCCGTCTATCCAGAGGTTGACGTGATCCAAGATTGGTTTGAGCAGACCCGATCCGATGTTGAGGCCCGGGCCGAACGTCAGGCTAAGTCGCGGGCCGGAAGGCGATCGCTGTGTGCGCTTGCCTTCGTTCTGGCGCTGTCAGGTTGCGGCGATGACAATTTGTTCGGCGGTCATTCCGGACCGCCGGTGGTCGAAAAATCGTCGTCCAAGGTGCCCGACGATTACGTCATCGGATCCGGTGACTCGCTCAGCATCTTCGTTTACCGCAATCCCGATCTCAGCGAGGGCGGGGTCGCGGTGCGCCCTGATGGACGCATTTCCACCCCGTTGATCGAGGATATCGTCGCCGCGGGCAAAACCCCCACGCAACTGGCGCGCGAGATTGAGCAGCGGCTGACGAAATATATTCAAGACCCGAACGTAACCGTTATCGTGCGCAGCTTCATCGGTCCGTCGGACCGGCAGGTTCGGGTGATCGGAGAAGCGACCGATCCAATCGCGATCCCCTATCGCGACCACATGACCCTTCTGGACGTGATGATCGCGACGCATGGTTTGACGAAATATGCGGCCGGTAATCGCGCGGTCATCGTGCGCGTAGATCCTGATGGTCACCAGCAAACGATCAGGGTACGGCTCAGCAGCCTGATCAAGGACGGCGACATCACCCAGAACATCGAAATGAGCCCGGGCGATACGCTTATCGTCCCGCAGTCCTGGTTCTGAGGAACAGCCAGTCATGGACTCCTTACGTGTCATGCTTGCCCGATACCTGCGCGCGGCTTGGCGGCGGCGGTGGATGGGCGCGATCGTCGCCTGGATGGTGTGCGGTGTGGGCTGGGTCGCGGTTTATACCATTCCGAACACATATGAATCAGCGGCCCGGCTTTTCGTCGACGCGGATGCGGTGTTGACCCCTTTGCTGCGCGGCCTTGCAGCGGATTCCGCCCCCACGACGCAGTTGGAAATCCTGCAGCGAACCTTGTTGAGCCGGCCGAACCTGGAAAAGCTCGTCTCTAAAACTGACTTAGATCTAACGCTGAACAGCCCGTCGGATCGCGAGCGGCTGCTGACCCGCCTGGCTGCTGATATCAAGGTCAATCCACAGACCAAGAACCTGTTCACCATTACCTATCGCGACAAAAGCCCCAAATTGGCCCATGACGTGGTGCAGACGCTGCTGACCATCTTCGTCGAAAGTGCCACCGGCGGCTCCCGCTCCGACATGGAAAATGCCCGCCGATTCCTGGAGCGGCAGATCCAGTCGTACGAGCAGCAGCTTCGCGCCGCTGAAAAGCGACGCGCGGATTTTCGCGCTCGCTACATCGAAATTCTGCCGGCCGACAACAACCCAAATGTGCCTGCGCTTGAAAATGCCCGGGCTCAGGCTGCCGCCCTTGAAGGAAAACTCCAGGACGCCCTGATCTCCCGCGATGCCTTGAAGCAGGAGGTCGAGAACACCCCACCCATGCTGGTGGTGGAAAGCGGCGGCCCAAACGGGCTTGGCCTGGGTTCGGGGCCGGGGGGCCGTACCCGGCTGCAGGAGGCGGAAGACCAGCTCAATATGCTGTTGCTGAAGGATACCGACCAGCATCCTGACGTGATCGCGCAACGGAAACTGATCGAGGCCCTGAAGAACGATCCGCACCCGTCCGCTGCCGCGACTGCTGCCACGAATGCCGCGACCGCCCGGGACAACGCCGCGAACACGATCAAACGGTCGGTCCCCAACCAGGTCTATGACCAGTTGAAGGTGAAACTGATTGAGGCGGATACCGCCATCATTTCATTACAGCGTCAGCGCGACGACGCGGTGCGCTATCGCGAACGGCTGGAGAAAGTGCAGCGCGAACAGCCTGGCCTGATTGCCGAATACCAGAACATGGACCGCGACTACGGCGTGCTGCGCAAAAACTACGAAGAACTCCTCGGGCGGCTTCAGTCCGCGAATATCGCCCAGGCCGCCGATACCCAGGCCGACAAGGTTAAGCTGCAGATCATCGACCCTCCCGAAATACCGCGCCTGCCGGTTGCGCCCAATCGCATGCTGCTGGTGACGGGCGTGCTACTGGGCGGTCTTGCTACCGGGATTGGCATCACCATCCTGTTCGGGCAACTCGACAGATCATTCTCTACGGTCGATGAACTTCGCAACCTGGGCCTTCCTGTATTGGGCGGTATCTCCGTCCTTGGGTTAATTCCATTCCGCCAGCAGTTGATGGCTGTCATGCGCTTCGGCTCCGCCATCGCGGTTCTGGTCGGCGTTTATGGCGGGCTCATGCTCCACATTCTTCGTTCGGCAGCGCTGATTTAACCATGACACATTCGATCCGATCCGACGGAGTTGACGCCTGATGTTGATCCCGAAGGCTTCCCACCTGGTCGAACGTGTCGCGGAACGATTGCTTCGTTCGGGGGCGCTGGAGGACTCGGCCGCACAGTTGCTGGTTCAGCCCGGCGGCGGACCCGCGGGCGTGCCGGAAAGCGCCGCCGAGGGCATCGAACCGACGTCGCAACGATCAGAGAGCCATCAGCGGTCGTCGCTATTTGCGCCGCCACCCCGTCCGGCGACGCCTGAGGCGCAACCGGCCGTAGCGTCGCAAGGCATCGACGGCCCTGGGCCTTCCGACATGGATCCGGATCCACGGCTCGCCGCGCCCGCTCTGCCGTCCCCGGCGGTCTTGCGGCAGGCCCGTGTTCTTGGCCAATCCGCGGTCCTGGAGCATCCGCCAGAGTTTGCCGCACCCGGCGCCGGGATCACGTCGCGGGGGTTCGCCGCCGATCCCGCGGCCGCGCTGCTGCAAGGCCCGACCTCGGTCGATGCCCTCTCGCTGGAACGCGCCGGAATGGTTGACTGGTCGCGCACCCGCACCCGAATCTCGGAAGAATTTCGGCTGGTGCAGCGTCAGATCATCAGGGCGGCATTTGGACCCGGTGCCGAACCCGGCTTCTCCAACCTGTTGCTCGTCACCAGTTCGCGGCCGGGTGAGGGCAAAAGCTTCATGTCCACCAACCTGGCCGGCAGTATCGCCCGGCAGGGCGACCATCACGTCCTGCTGGTAGATGCTGACTCCAAGCGCGATTCGATCTGCTACAACCTTGGGCTGGCACAAGCCCGGGGGTTGCTGGACCTCGCGGCGAACCCCAAGCTGGACCCGGCCCCGCTGATCGTGAAAACCCCTATCGAGCGTCTGTCGATCCTGCCGGTGGGCCGCGAACGCGAACGCAGCGCGGAACTGTTCTCCACTAAGGAAATGACCCGGCTGATCCAAAGCCTGGGCCGCCGTTATGCCGATCGCCTGTTGATCCTGGATGCCCCACCCTGCCTGTCCACGTCCGATCCCGCTGTGCTGGCGCAAGTCGTGGGCCAGGTTTTGTTCGTTGTGGAGGCGGATCGCACGCAGCGTGATGAGATCGAGGCGTCGCTGGACCTCATCCAGGCGTGTCCGACCATTACCATGGTTCTGAACAAGCAGCAGATTTCGTCGCGCTACACGTTCGGCGCCTATTCCTCGTATTACTCGTCCTGATCACGGGACCCGCGGCAACGGGATGATCGACCCCACCCGACAGGCGGACCGGCCGGCGCTGTCCACGTTGATGCCGCGCGTCCTTGGATTTGCGGCGCTGTTCAGTTTGGCGGGGGCAGCCGCCGCGTGGGCATTTCCGCTGGTAGATCCCACCGGCGACAACCCAGTGCCGAACGGGACCGAACTGGCCGCGCCCGACGCGCAGGACCTCCAGCACCAGCTTCAGATCGTCAACGGCCTGGGTGGGGCTGGCGCGCAGGCCTGGACGTTCACGCCGCGGATCGACTTTCAGCAGATGCTGACAGACAACGTGCTGCAGCAGAACAGTCCGCGGGTTTGGGACGCGGTTTCCTACTTCGCACCGGGCTTTAGCCTGTTGGGCGATACGCCGCGCGCCGTCGTCAATTTCACTGTCACCCCCACACTGTCGCTGTATGCTCGGGAAAGCTCGTTGAATTCGCTGTCCCAGCAGCTTAGTGGCACCGCGACGATCACTGCTGTGCCGGACCTGCTGTTTGTGGATCTCCGAGCGGTGGCGGGTGTGGTCAACACCTATGGCGGTTTCGGCGGAATCGGTGGGGTCGGCGCGACCCAGGCCGCGACTCCGCAAGGAACTATCCCGACGCTCGCCGGCAATTCCTTTGGCCTGAATAAGAATAACGAATCGCAAATTTCCAGCTTCGGCGTGTCGCCCTATTTCCTTCGCAAATTCGGCGATCTGGGTACGTTACGGGTCGGCGACTCCGTCAGCGTCACCCGGTCCGACACGTTGTCCGGCTTTGCGTCCCCGCCATTTCCAACCGGTGGGATAAACGGTCAGACCCTGATCACGAACGAGCAGAACGCCCACTTCGTCACCGGCGATAACATGCAGTTCTTCCAGGATGCAGCCGATGCCGATATCCAAAGGAGTCAGACAAATATGGATGCCGGGGCGATCAATGGCCTGACCGGCCAGCCAGTCGCCGCGCCGCTGCAATCCTCGTCCAGCATCACAACCATTTCTGATATGGTGACCTATTTTGCCACCAGGGCTATCTCGGTTTTCGTATCAGGTGGCCACGAGGACATCGTTTACACCGGATTCAATGCCGCGCCGATCCATGACCTGACATGGAGTCTTGGCACCACCGTTACGCCAAACCCCGACAGCCAGCTTACAGTGAGCTACGGTCATCAGTATGGGTTCAACTCGGTTTCCGCGAACGGCTACTATGCGTTGAGCGCGCGGACCAAATTCACGGTTTCCTATGGCAGCACCTTGGGAACCCAACTGCAAAATCTGCAAAACCAGCTAGGCTTGGCGACCAGCACGGGTAACGGTGCTCTGGTCAATGGTCAGACCGGCGGGCGGTTGTTCGGCAGTATCAACGCGTTGCCGCTGCAGGACGGCCTGTTTCGAACCGATATGTTCGATTTAGGTATGCAGACAGCGCAGGACCGAGACATCTTCACGTTCGACTTCGGAGTCAGCAAGCAGACCACGCAGGGATTTGGGGCAAACACCGCCGCTCAGGCGGATACGTTCACGACGACCTGGGTCCATCAAATGCATCCGGATATGACTCTGAATGCCGCCGTCTCATACTCGATCCAAAATCAGACCGCCGGCTTGGGACTGAATCCAGGTAACACCACTTCTATCGTTTCCAGCCTGGCGTGGCAGTGGCAACTTTCAAACACAGTCTCGGCCAGTGTGCGCTATTCATTCTTCGAACAGCAGGCCAGCGTGGCGGTATTCAGCTTCTATCAGAATATGCTCATCCTCGGCCTGTCGAAAACCTTCTGAGCGCAAACCGTGTTCGAAAAATTCTACAATCTTTCTGGCCTGCCGTTTCTGCTGACGCCTGACAGCCGATTCTTCTTCGGATCGAGCGGGCATAGTAGGGCTATCGCGCACCTGGTGTACGGATTGTCACAGCAGGAAGGATTCATCGTCATCACCGGTGAGGTCGGGGCCGGCAAGACGACGCTGGTTGAGCAATTGTGGTCGCAACTCGACCGCAACACCTACATCATTGCTCGGGTCGTCACGACGCAAGTATCGGGCGACGATCTGCTGCGCCTGGCGATGGCGAATTTCGGCCTTGGCGATACGCCGGGCACCGACAAATCCACCTTGCTGCGGCGGTTCGAACACATGATCCGCGACCAGCGCAAACAGGGGCGTCGCTGCCTGCTGGTGATCGACGAAGTGCAGAACCTGTCGCTGGCGGCGATGGAGGAACTGCGGATGCTGTCCAACATTGTTGTGGACGGCAAGGCCTCGGTGCAGACGATCCTGCTGGGGCAGCCTCAGTTCCGCCCGATCCTGGCCAGCAAGGACTGGGAACAGCTTCGCCAGCGGGTTCTGGCCTCCTATCACCTCGGGCCGCTGACCGAGGACGAGACCCGCCGCTACATTGAGCACCGGTTGCGCATGGTGGATTGGCGAGACGATCCAGTCTGGGAAGACGCGGCGTTCGAGGCGGTCTTTCGCCACAGTGGCGGCATTCCGCGGCGGATCAACACGCTGTGTTCCCGCGTGCTGCTGTTTGGCGCGATCGAGGAAACGCACACCATCACCGGCGGTATCGTGGACGACACCGCGGCCGAATTGAATCGCGATCTGGGCGCCGGTCTGGAACCGGTCCCGCCGCCCGAACGGGCGATGATGGAGCGTGACGACCTGGTGCGGCGGATTGAACAACTGGAACGGCATGCCTTCCGGCAGGAGCAGGTGTTCAAGCGCGTGATGGATTTGTTGGAAGCCAACGCCACGGGCCGGGTGTTGTCTCCGGGTTCCCTGCCATGACCCGTATTTGCAACGCCATGACGGTCGATGTGGAGGACTATTTCCAGGTTCAGGCGTTCGCGCATTGTATCGACCGCAAGGACTGGGATGCGTTTCCGCGACGTGTCGATCTGAACACCAACCGGATTTTGGACCAGTTCGACGCCGCTGGGGTCAAGGCCACGTTTTTCACCCTGGGCTGGGTTGCTAAGCGCTTTCCGGCGTTGATCCGGCGGATCGTCGAAGACGGGCACGAGCTCGCCAGTCATGGCTGGGATCACACCCGGGCGGATATGCAGGATCCAGAGGTTTTCCGGGCGGATGTCGGGCGGACCAAGGCGTTGCTGGAGGATACTGGCGGAGCAGCCGTGACCGGCTATCGCGCGGCGACGTTCTCTGTCGGGCACCGCAACATGTGGGTATTCCCGATACTCCGGCAGGAAGGCTATGCTTACAGTTCCAGCATCAACCCGATCAGCCACGATTTATACGGCATGCCCGATGCGCCGCGGGTTCCGTTCCGTCCGGCCGCCAATGGCGTGCTGGAGCTGCCGATGACCACTGTTCGGTTGTTCGGGCGCAACTGGCCATGCTCCGGCGGGGGTTACTTTCGCTTGCTGCCGACCGGGCTGTACCGAGCGGGCCTGGACAGGGTGAATCGACGCGACCGGCAGCCGGGTATCTTTTATTTCCATCCGTGGGAGGTCGATCCTGGCCAGCCGCGCATTGCGAACGCCGGGTGGAAGTCGCGACTGCGCCACTATACCAACCTTTCCCGAATGGGGGCCGATCTGGACAAGCTGCTGCACGACTTCGAATGGGACCGAATGGACCGTGTCTATGCCTCGGTCATCTCCGAAGCCGTGGCGGCCTGACGCGATGGGGGTCACGGTTCGCACTCTGAACGCTGGCAGCGAGGCGGCGTGGGACCGTTTCGTGGAAGCGATGCCGTCGGCGACGTTCTTCCATCGCGCCGCGTGGTCGCGGGTGATCGAAACCGCGTTCGGTCACACCACCTGTTTCATTTACGCCGAACGCGACGGCGCCATCACCGGCATCCTGCCGCTGGGGCGGGTCAAGACGATACTGTTCAGCGACACGCTGATTTCGGTACCGTTCTGTGTTTATGGCGGAGTGGTTGCAGCGGATACAGAAAGCGAGGTCGCGCTGTTGGCCCACGCGGATGCCGCGCTGCGGAAAACCGGGGCAAATGCCCTGGAACTACGCGACATGACGCCCCAGCCGGCGGTCGAGGGCTGGATCGAACGGCCCGACCTGTATGTCACCTTCCGCAAGGCGATCGAGGCCGACCACGAGCTGAACATGAAGGCGATTCCCCGCAAGCAGCGGGCCATGGTGCGCAAGGGAATCCAGAACGGCCTGACGTCGGTTGCGAACCGGGATTCCAATCTGCTGCATGGCATCTATGCCGAGAGCGTGCGGAATCTGGGAACGCCGGTCTTCTCGCGCCGCTATTTTCGCATCCTGATGGAGGCTTTCGGCGACGCGGCCGATATCGTCACGGTCATGGATCAGGATGCGCCGATCGCCTCGGTGATGAACTTCTATTTCCGCGATGAGGTCCTGCCATATTACGGCGGCGGGTTGACGGCGGCGCGAGGCAGGGCGGGCAACGATTTCATGTATTGGGAGACGATGCGGCGGGCGGCGGACCGGGGATGCCGCCTGTTCGACTTCGGGCGCAGCAAGATCGGTACCGGATCGTTCGCGTTCAAGCACAACTGGGGGTTCGAGGAAGCCAGGCTGCACTACCGGTTTCGTTTGAAACCGGGGGCGTCGATCCCGGAGCACAATCCGCTGAACCCGAAATACCGCATGTTCATCGCAGCCTGGAAACGATTGCCGTTGCCGGTAGCGAACGCCGTGGGTCCGTTCATTGTCCGCGGGCTGGGGTAGGGGCATGCCGGATCTGCTGTATCTGACCCAGCGCCTGCCGTATCCGCCGATGAAGGGCGAGAAGATCCGGCCGCTGCAAATCCTGAAATATCTTACCCAGTGGTATGATGTTCACGTCGGCTGCCTGATCGACGACCCGTCGGATGCCCAGCATATCCCGACCATCGCCGCGATGTGCCGCGATATCCACGTCGCTACCCTTAACCGCAAGGTCGCCAAAATGACCTGCCTGACCGGCCTGCTGACCGGTGAGTCCCTGAGTGTCACGTTCTTCCGCGACCGGGGACTGACGAAATGGGTACGAAACGTCATGACAAACGTCCGGCCGAAGGTTGTGTTCATCAACTCCGGCAACATGGCGCCCTATGTGCTGGATCTGCCCAAGCGGGAAACCCGTATCTGCGATCTGGCGGACGTCGACTCCGAGAAGTGGCACGCCTATGCTGAAACCGCCTCGGGACCAATGCGCCAGGTCTACCGGCGCGAATGGCACAAGGTGGCCGCTCTTGAAAAGCGGATCGCTTATGAATGCGACGTATCCAGTTTCGTTTCGGACGCCGAGGCGTCGTTATTCAAACGGCTGATCCCAGAGCGGGCCAGTCATATTCGCGGGGTTAGCAGCGGCGTCGATCATCGTTACTTCGATCCTGCTTTGGAACACGCCCCGGTGTTCGACACGGCGCTTCCGACATACGTGTTTACCGGGACCATGGACTATCCTCCCAATGTCGATGCGGTGGTGTGGTTCGCGACCGCGATCCTGCCGTTAATCAGGCGCACCGTCCCGGCGGCGCAATTCTACATCGTCGGCAACGGCCCCAGCCCGGACGTCCAGCGGCTGGCCCAAATCGACGGGGTGTTCGTGACCGGCCGCGTCCCGGATGTGCGGCCCTATGTCGCCCATGCCACGGCCGGCGTCGCACCCCTGCGCATCGCTCGGGGCATCCAGAACAAGGTTCTGGAGGCGATGTCGATGGGGAAGCCCGTCGTTGTGACCTCCGGTGCGTTGGAAGGGATCGAGGCGGAGCCGAAGACCGAGGTTTTGCTGGCCGACACCGAGGCCGCTTTCGCCGCCGCGTGCTGCCGGTTGGCCACGACCCAGGATGGTGCGGCGATCGGCGCTGCCGCCCGAGCCCGCATCGTGCGCGATTACGACTGGTCCGCTCGTTTGCGGAAATTCGACGACTTGCTGCGTCCAGTGGCCGTGGCCCATACCGAAAGTGGCGGAAAATGAGTGCTCCGGTTGCGACAGACACACGTCCGACGGAGATCGCCCCGGATTGGCAGCGTATCGGGCTGCCCCTGGCGGCCGGCGTGTTGTTGCTCGGTCTGCTGTTCAATAAAGAGGTGGTAGCCGCCGTCCAGACCTGGAATGCCTCCACCGCCTATAATCACTGCTTCCTGGTCATCCCGATCGCGCTGTATTTGCTGTGGGACCGACGCCAGGATTTGATGGGCCTATCGGTTCGGCCGACCCCATGGACCTTGCTGCTCGGCCTGCCGCTGGGCGCTGCGTGGCTGCTGGCGGAGCGGCTTGGCATCATGGAAGGCCGCCAGCTTGTTGTGGTTGCCTTTATCGAGGTCCTCTTCCTGGCGGTTCTGGGCAAACGCCTGTGGTGGGCAATGGCCGGCCCGCTATTGTATCTGTTCTTTCTGGTGCCGTTCGGGGAGTTCCTGACCCCCACGTTACAGGATATCACCACGTTCCTGGTCCGCCACGGTTTGGATATCCTTGGTATTCCCGCGTACATCGATGGCTACATCATAGAAATTCCACAGGGAACCTTTTTCATCGCGGAGGCGTGTGCCGGACTTCGCTTCCTAATCGCCTCCCTTGCGTTTGGCTGCCTCTATGCACTGATGATGTATCGCAGCCCGGCGCGGCGCGGCGTGTTCATCCTGGCATCCGTGCTGGTTCCGATTTTCGCCAACGGTTTGCGCGCGATCGGCATTGTATCGCTGGGCTATCTCTTGGGCAGCGCGCAGGCGGCGGCGACCGATCATGTGCTTTATGGCTGGATCTTCTTTTCGCTGGTGATTCTGCTGCTGATCGCGCTGGGCCTGCCATTCCGGCAGGATGAGATTTCGACGCGCCCCGCCTCGCTTTCCCCGCGTGACGCCCGGCCGGCGGCGTCGTTGCGCGCGGTTCTGGCCATTGCGTTGGGCGTGGTGGTTGTCGCGGCGATCGGGCCGGCGATTACCGGTGGTTTGGCAATGACCCTGGCGCCGGGGCCCACCCCCGCGACCATTGCCGTCGGGCCCGATTGCTCGGTGCTGTCACAACCCGCCGACGAAGACCATGGGGTTCGCCGGCAGCGGATTTCATGCGGCGGTGTTGCGAT
>DAIEHR010000163.1 GCA_027353465.1 Acetobacteraceae bacterium
TCGCGCCGCGCGACCTTGCGGAGGTCGATGGCGTCCAAATCGTTGAATCCTACTTCGACGCGGCAATCCGCCCTCGGCCGCCGCTTGGTGTGGTGCTGTTCGCCCCGTGCAGCTTCAATTCCCTGAATAAATTCGCGCACGGCATCGCCGATACGCTGGCGCTGTCCGTCGCGGCAGAAGCGGTGGGACGTGGCACGCCCGTTATCCTCGGGCCCTCGTTGAATGAGGCGCTGCTGGATCACCCGGTCGCGCGGGCCTCGCTGGCGAGGCTGCCCGAATGGGGTGTGACCATCGTTCCACCGGCAACGGATGGCGGCCGTCCGCGCCTTGCCCCGACCGACCAGTTGTTGGACGCGGTGCGACCCTACGCGCCTGAGCATTGAACATACCGCCGTCCCGCCGTATCCACGCAGCAGACAAAACAAGGTATCACGGCAATGAACCTGACATCAGGACTGGTGGGCGCGGAAACGACCGGATCGATTGGCTGGCTGATCTGGGACAACCCCACGAAGATGAACGCCCTGTCCCCGGGCATGTACGAAGACGCCCTGACGGTGATCGAGGCGTATGAGGCGGATCCGGCCATCAAGGTCGTCGTGATGCGCGGCGGCGGACGTAAGGCGTTCATTTCCGGCGCCGACATCTCCAGCTTCGACAAAACCCGCGCCGACGCGGAAACCGCGCGTCTGGCCCGCGAGGCGCCGGAAAAGCTGAGTCGTAAATTGCTGAATCTGGATATGCCGCTGATCGCGATGATCTACGGCTATTGCCTCGGCGGTGGGCTGGGCATGGCGTTGAACGCCGACCTTCGGTTCGCCTCCACCGATTCACAGTTCAGCGTGCCGGCGGCGGTGCGCGGCATCGCCTATGCGCCGTCCGGACTGAAGCTGCTGGTCGATCTGGTCGGCCCCAGCGTAGCAAAGGACATCATGTTCTCCGCTCGGCGTCTGAAGGCGGACGAGGCCCTGCGCGTCGGCCTGATCAACCGCGTGGTCGATGCCGATGAACTGGAGGCGACCACGATCGCCTATGCCGAAACCCTGGCGGCGAATGCGCCGCTGTCGATCAAGGCGTCGAAATACTTCATCAACCAGTTGGGCCTGGAACGCGACCAGCGGGACGAAGCCCGCATGGATGCGATGCAGCGGGAGGCAGAGAACAGCGAAGACTTCAAGGAAGCCACGCTGTCCTTCAAGGAAAAGCGCAAGCCGGTGTTCAAGGGGCGCTAGGCGGCGACCGGCGGCGTGGCGGAACCATCGTCGCCTCGCCCCGGTTTCCTGGCGATACCGGAAATCGATCGTCCGGGCTTTCGTTCCGGACGGGCCTTCTGTCACCGCGGTTGTCTCGGCATCCCAAAGGGCGGCTGAGAAGGCCCGCGAATCTGCGTGAGTTCGCGGCAGCCGCCATCCATGACGGCGATTCCGCCATAACATCATCGCGCTGGTTTCGCGCCGCTCTGGCCCACAAATCCCTGGGGATGGCGCAATTCGGCCGCGATATGGACATGAAGCGTCTCCAAACATGGCTTCCACACTCAGCCGGTGGTTTGGATGCAGCGGAACTCCATCCGTTGTTGACGTGAAATTGTTGGCCGGACAACGTTCGTGGGAACGGCGGTCGCTATATCTGTGTTTGACATTTCCTGGAGGAACATTTGATTCAATCGCCGCTCCGGCCGCTTGGCCGCCGCACCCTAGCTGCCCTCGCGGCGGCCGGATTGCTTAGCCGGTGCGCCGCGGTCCCCACGATCGATGGCATCAGCGCCCGGGAAATCGGCCTGACGGGGCGGACATCCAAGGCTCACCCGCAAGGGGCGGTCGATGACGAAGACGCCCTGCAGCAGCAATATGACGTCCAACGCGCGCTGTCGGACAGCCCACTTGTCTTCGGCAACAAGGTTACCCTGCTGCCCAGCGGCACCGAGGCGTTCGCTGCTATCTTCGAGGCCATTGCCAAGGCGCGCAACAGCATCAACCTGGAATACTTCATTCTGGCCAACGTCCAATCCAACGGCGTGAAGCTGTCGGACCTGCTGCTGGGTCGGCTGCGGGCCGGCGTGAAGGTCAACATGATTTACGACGCCTTCGGTTCACGCGACACGCCGGACGCGTTTTTCCAGACCCTGCGGCAGGCCGGCGCACAGATCATCGAATTCAATCCGACTGACCCATTCCAGACCCGGGTCAGCTGGTCGCCGAACGACCGCGATCATCGCAAGATCGCGGTGATCGACGGCCGTATTGGATTCACCGGCGGCATCAACCTGGACCTGGCGTACGAAAATCCACCCAGCGCGGGCGTTCCGGCCGATGGAAACACCCGCATGGCCTATTGGCGCGACACCGCGGTGTGCATTCAAGGTCCGGCCGTGGCCCAATTACAGCAGCTATTTTTCGGCACCTGGCGTGAACAGAATGCGCCCCCCGTGGACGATGCGGATTATTTTCCGAATTTGCCGCGCGCCGGAGTGCAGACAATCCGCGTTATCGGCAGTTCACCAGGCAACCGCCGCCCGCTGTATTATGCCTCGTTGATGACCGCGATGAAGAATGCCCGGCGGCGCGTTTGGCTGTGCAGCGGGTATTTCGTTCCGCCGCACGACGAACGGATGGAACTGGCGAAGATCGCCCGAGCCGGGGTGGACGTCCGCATTGTGGCGCCGGCGTTCAGCGATGTGGAAAGCGCCGTGTTTGCAGCCAGGGCGGCCTACGGCGATCTGCTAGAGTCCGGGGTGCAAATCTACGAAATGCGTGACGCCGTGGTGCATGCCAAACTGGCGGTGGTTGACGACACCTGGACGGCGGTTGGATCGTCCAACCTGGATCGGCGCAGCGTGGTGTTCAATAACGAGGTCGATGCCGTCATCCTGGGTCACGAGACCGCCGCGCAGGTTGAAAGCCTGCTGCGACGCTACATGTCGGTCGCATCCAAGATCGACCTGCGGAAATGGAAGGACCGGTCGCTATCGGAACGGGAGCAGGAGTGGAAGGCGCGGATCTGGCAATATTGGATGTGATCCATGACGCAACCGATTCGTCGGCGGCAGGCTTGGATCACCGGGTGGAAAGCGCCATACCCCGCTTGACCAGACACGGCGGAAACGACCAAACTCCGCCTAACGGGATCGTCCATGGGCGCTGGCCATCGTCGGCTGAACGCCCTTGGCGCCTGATCTGTCAACAGTGACACCACGAAAGGGAGCGCGATGCCTCAGGTAACCCTGACGGTTAACGGCAAGCAACATACGGTAGAAGTCGAAGGACGCACCCTGCTTGTTGAACTGCTGCGTGAGAAGCTTGGCCTCACCGGCACCCATATCGGATGCGATACCAGCCAGTGCGGCGCCTGCGTCGTCCATGTGGACGGCATTTCGGTGAAATCCTGCACCCAGTTGGCGCTACAGGCTGACGGTGCGAAGGTCACCACGATCGAAGGCCTGGCCGCCGCCGATGGCACCCTGCACCCGATGCAGGAGATGTTTCGTGAGCATCACGCGCTGCAATGTGGCTTCTGCACTCCCGGCATGGTCATGACAGCCATTGACCTTGTGGAGTCGCACCCTGCCGGCCTGACGGAAAAGGAAATCCGTGAGGGGCTGGAAGGCAATCTGTGCCGCTGCACCGGTTACCATAACATCGTGAAGGCGATCGCCGCCGCTCACCCGTTGATGCACGCCAAAGCGGCCGAATAAGCGCCGCGGGCCTAGGGAGGAACGATCATGGGATTCGAGGGAATCGGCGCATCCGTTCGCCGCAAGGAAGATGTCCGCTTTCTCAGCGGTAAGGGTAACTACACCGACGATATCAACCGTCCCGGCCAGCTTTACGCGGTGATCAAACGGGCCGACCGGGCGCACGCGAAGATCAACTCCATCAATATCGCCGCCGCTTCCGCCGCGCCGGGCGTGGTGAAGGTGTTCGTGGGCGACGATATGGCGGCCGACGGCGTCGGCGGCATTCCCTGCGGGTGGCAGATCCACAATCAGGACGGCTCGCCCATGGCCGAACCGGCCCATCCGGCGATCGCAACCGGTAAGGTGCGCCATGTCGGCGATCCGGTCGCCGTGGTGATTGCCACGACGAAGCAGGAAGCGCGCAACGCCGCTGAATTGCTGGAGATTGACTATACCGACCTGCCGGCCGTCGCCCATCTGACCGACGCGGTAAAGCCCGGTGCGGTCGAGGTGCATGACGGCGTTGCCGGCAACATCTGCTACGATTGGGCGATCGGCGACAAAGCCGTGATCGACGGCGTGTTCGCCAACGCCCATAAGGTTGTGAAGCTGGAGCTGACCAACAACCGGCTGATCCCGAATGCGATGGAACCCCGCGTCGCGCTGGGCGATTACGACACGTCCTCCGGCGAGTTTACCCTCTACACCACCAGCCAGAACCCGCATGTGATCCGGTTGCTGATGGGCGCCTTCGTGCTGCACATCCCGGAAAACAAGCTGCGGGTGTTTGCGCCCGACGTGGGCGGCGGATTCGGGTCGAAAATCTATCACTACGCGGAAGAAGCGATCGTCACCTGGGCCGCCGGCAAGCTGCGCCGTCCGGTGAAGTGGACCGCCGACCGTGGCGAAAGCTTCATGTCGGACGCGCATGGCCGCGACCATGTCAGCACCGCCGAAATGGCGATCGACCAGGAAGGCCATTTCCTCGGCCTGCGGATTACCACGCTGGCGAACATGGGTGCCTACCTGTCCACGTTTGCCCCCGCGGTGCCGACCTACCTTTATGCGACCTTGTTGTCGGGCGTTTACAAAACCCCGGTGATTTACTGCAACGTCAAGGCGGTGTTCACCAATACCGTCCCGGTGGACGCCTATCGCGGTGCTGGCCGGCCAGAGGCGACTTATCTGCTGGAACGTCTGGTGGATGTGATCGCGTATGAAACCGGCATCGACAAGGTGGAACTGCGCCGCAAGAATTTCATCCCAGCCGACGCCTTCCCATACCAGACGCCTGTGGCGCTGCAATATGACAGCGGCGATTACCAGACGACGCTGCGGGTTGGGCTGAAGAACGCCGACTGGGACGGTTTCGAAGCCCGCCGCGCGGAAGCCAAAAAGCGCGGCAAGCTGCGCGGCATCGGCATCTCCACCTACGTGGAAGCCTGCGGCATAGCGCCATCGGCGGTGGTCGGCTCGCTGGGCGCCCGAGCGGGGCTGTATGAGGTGGCGGAAATCCGGGTGCATCCGACGGGCAGTGTGACGGTGTTTACTGGGACACACAGCCACGGGCAGGGTCACGAAACCACGCTGGCCCAGCTTGTGGTGGATCAACTCGGCGTGCCGTTCGATCAGGTCGAGGTGGTGCATGGCGATACGGCGAAGATTCCGTTCGGCATGGGCACCTATGGCAGCCGGTCGCTGGCTGTCGGCGGTTCGGCCATGGTGAAGGCGATGGACAAGGTCATCGCCAAGGGCAAGAAGATCGCCGCCCACCTGATGGAAGCCTCGGTCGAGGATATCGAGTTCAAGAACAATACGTTCACCGTCGCTGGCACCGACAAGTCGAAGACGCTGACCGATATCTCGTTGGCCGCGTATGTCCCGCACAACTACCCGATCGAGGAACTGGAACCCGGCCTGGACGAAACCGCGTTCTACGACCCGAAGAACTTCACCTTCCCCGGTGGGTGCCATATCGCCGAGGTCGAGATCGACCCGGAAACCGGCGTTGTCGCGATGGTGAACTTCACGGCGGTGGACGATGTGGGCCGCGTCATCAACCCAATGATCGTCGAGGGCCAGGTTCAGGGCGGCGTTGCCCAGGGCATCGGCCAGGCGCTGATGGAAGGCTGCGGCTACGACGCCGATGGCCAGCTTACCACCGGGTCGTTCATGGACTACACGATGCCCCGGGCGAACGACATTCCCAATATGTCGGTCGCGACCGAGAATACGATGTGTACCCATAACCCGCTTGGTTCCAAGGGCTGCGGCGAGGTCGGGGCGATCGGTTCGCCCCCGGCCGTGATCAACGCCGTGGTTGATGCGTTGAAAGACTATGGCGTGCGGCACCTGGACATGCCGGCAACCGGCCCCAAACTCTGGTCCATCATCCAGGCGTCCACGCCTCGGATGGCGGCCGAATAGTCCTAAGGCAGAGGGATAAAGACAGATGTACGATTTCACATATCAGAAGCCCAGCAGCCTGGCGGATGCGGTCAAGGTGCTGTCCGGTGACATGGAAGCCAAGGCGCTGGCCGGCGGCCAGACCTTCATTCCGGTGCTGAAGCAGCGGCTGAACAAGCCGTCCACCGTGGTTGACCTGTCCAAGCTGGGGCTGTCCGGCATCACCGTCGCGGGCGACAAGATCGTCATCGGCGCGATGACCCGTCATGCCGATATCGCCAGCAACCCCGACATTCAGGCAAAGATCCCAGGCCTGGCGCATCAGGCGTCTTTGATCGGCGACGAAGCTGTCCGGCATCGCGGCACCATGGGTGGGTCGCTGGCCAACAACGACCCTGCCGCCTGCTATCCCAGCGCGATCCTGGCGCTTGGTGGCACCATCAAGACCGACCGCCGTTCCATCGCCGCCGACGATTTCTTCCAGGGCATGTTCACCACGGCGCTGGAGCAGGGCGAGATCATCACCTCCATCGAGCTGCCGATCCCGCAGAAGTCCGCTTATGAGAAGTTCCGTAACCCGGCCTCGCGCTATGCGATCGTCGGCGTGTTCGTGGCGAAGCACGCCTCGGGCGTGCGGCTGGCGATTACCGGTGCTGGCCAGGGCGGCGTGTTCCGGCATACGGAAATGGAAAAGGCGCTGTCGGCGAACTTCTCCCCTGATGCGATCAACGGCATCGTGACGCCCGCCGATGATCTGAACAGCGATATCCACGCCAGTTCGGAATACCGGGCGCACCTGATCGGGGTGGTGTCCAAGCGGGCGGTCGCGAAAGCGGCTTAGGATTCGTTGCGAAATAGACGGATTGTTTGATGGGAGGCCGGCGGCCTCCCATCGTCATGCCGGGCAGGCCCGCAGCCACGGCTCTTTCGAGGCCAGCACTGCACGTCATGGATGACGGGCTCCGTAGCCCGTGCGTCCACTGGACAGATATTTCGTCGTAGCCCCTCGGCCTAGTCCGCCTCGCCGCGCCTTTGTTCCGCCGGTCCAGCATGGCTGTCCAGGTTCAGCGCGGTATTGATCAGCGCTAAGTGCGAGAACGCCTGGGGGAAGTTGCCCAACTGGCGTTTCGAGACCGGATCGTACTCCTCGGCCAGCAACCCCACATCGTTGGCTAGGGCAAGCAACCGCTCGAACATTTCCCGCGCTTCCCGATCGCGGTTTTGCAGCACCAGGTTATCGACGTACCAGAAGCTGCAAGCCAGGAACACACCTTCATCGCCGGAAAGGCCGTCATTGGTCTCTTGCGTATGGTAGCGCCGCACCAACCCATCGACGATCAGATCGCGTCCGATCGCCTCTACCGTGCCGATGATCCTGGGGTCCTCTGGCGGCAGAAACCCAACCAATGCCATCAGCAGCAGGCTCGCATCCAGCGTGTCGCCGCCGAAATACTGCACGAAGCTACCGCGCTTTTCGCTGTAGGCCTCGCGGCAGACCCTTTCGTGCACGCGGGTCCGCAGCGCCTTCCAGCGCGCCAGCGGTGCCGGCAAACCAAACTCCTCCGCGCCCCTGATCGCTCGATCAATTGCGACCCAGACCATGACCTTGGAAAAGGTGAAGTTCTGTGCCCCGCCGCGTACCTCCCAAATGCTTTCGTCGGGTTGCTCCCAGACTTTCTCCAGATGCCCGACCAACGCCCGCTGCAATTCCCAACTGGCACTGGGGCGCACCAGCCCCATGGATGCTTCCTGATAAAGCGCGTCTATCAGTTCGCCGAAGACATCCAGCTGTAATTGGTTGCTGGCCGCGTTGCCAACACGCACCGGCGCAGCACCCTGATAGCCGGACAGCCACGGTATTTCCCATTCCTGGATCCAACGCTCGCCCGAGATTCCATACAGCGTCTGCAATTGCCCTGGCGTTCCCGCCACGCTGCGCCGCAGCCATGCGCCCCAGGCCTGGGCCTCTTCTCGATATCCAGCATGCATCAGGGCGATCAGCGTGAACGTCGCATCCCGCAGCCAGCAATAGCGATAATCCCAGTTACGATTGCCGCCTGCCTGCTCCGGCAGGGACGTCGTCGGCGCGGCGACAATTCCGCCGGTGGGGTAGTAGCTCAGGGCCTTCAGTGTCAGCAACGACCGCTGCACCTCGGCGCGATAGGCTCCGCGATACTTGCCGCGCGCCGACCATCCGGACCATGCGGCGTCGGTATCGTTCAGCGCCGCGTCCGCATCCGGGGGGACCGGCACTGGCAGGTGCGAGGCGGCATGGGTCAGCACGAACCGGGTCTGTTTGCCAGGCTCGGTGGTGAACTCCGCCACCGTGGTCATGCCCCGCCCATGCAGTTTGACGTCGCTTTTCAGCACCACCTGATCGGGGCCCGCCACGGCCAGGATGCCGCTGCCATGGTTCAGCCTGGTCACCCAAGGCACGGCGGAGCCATACTCGAACCGCAACGCCAGATCGAATGCCATCTCTACGGACCCGGTGCGCCCTTCGACGATCCGCACAATGGAATTCTTCTCCACCGCCATAAAGTCGATCAGGGCGGCCGACCCGGTTTCAGTTTCGAATAACGTCTCCAGGATCAGGGTGTCCGGCCAATACCGCCGTGTCACGCGAACCGATGTGTCGTGCGGTGCATCACGATCCGTCGCATCCCGTGGCGCGATGCGATCCTTCGTATCCCGTGGCGCAATGCGATCCGTCGTATCCCGTGGCGCAATGCGATCCGTCGCATCCCGTGGCGCAATGCGCCAACGCCCGTTGTCCGAAGATCCCAGCAGTGCGGCGAAACAGGCGGGGCTGTCGAAACGTGGCCAGCACAGCCAATCGATTGACCCGGTCTTGCTGACCAGCGCCGCGGTGTGACAATCGCCGATGATCGCGTAATCCTCGATCGCTCCCGCGACCTGATGCGGAACGGGGCCCCTATATCCGGATGTTCCCTGTTCACCCTGCGGGGGTAGCCCGCGGCTGGGCGCCATCAGGTCGCGCGACCGGCGACGCGCTGGCCTCGGTTATCCAGGCAATAGCATGCCGAACCCGAAGCAGCCGGACGGTCCATCGGGCACACATACGCCCCCGCGTGACACGACTGCCCAACGCTCGGCATCGCAGGCTGGGCATAGCTCTGCTGCGGATAATAGACTGGCGGCGGCGGCGCATAGTACAGCGGTGGAGGAGGATAGTACGCCGGCGGCGGGTAATAGTAAGGTAGCGGGTAAAAGCCCGGCCCGTAGAAAGGCACACCGATCCCAACAAATATCCGAGCCTCCGCGCGGCTTGCGGCTAGACCCGTGAGAACCCCGCACATCATGAGGGCGATAGCCAGACGGCGGAACAAAACGAGACAACCTGACATCGTCGATAGGATCCTGTCGATGATAGGGTCATTATCGCTAATTCCGCCCTGCCGGGAAATCACGATTGATCGTCAGTGGTCTGTCCTTTGCCGCGAACCTGTGACCCCATAACGATTTGTAAAATAATAAATATACCCCGTATCGTCGCGACCGGCCCCGTCCGCCGCCAGCGTTAAAAGAGCGACAGGTAGCACCTGTGAGGCCCTCCACTCAGCGTTGGTGATTTCGCGGTCACCGCGCCTATAGTGCCGTCAGCGCCAGCCGATTCGTGGCGCATGTGGGATCGGGAGTTTTTCAGCCGGGATGTTCGCCGATACCACGATGCTAGATCCGGCACAGGTTCTGCGCCAGGTTTTTGGCTTCCCCGGCTTTCGCGGCCAACAGGATGCGGTGGTGCGTCACGTCGTGTCGGGCGGCGACGCGCTGGTGTTGATGCCCACCGGCGGCGGCAAAAGCATCTGCTACCAAGTGCCCGCCCTGGTCCGTCCGGGCACCGCCGTCATCGTGTCGCCGCTGATTGCGCTGATGGATGATCAGGTGGCCGCGCTGCGTCAGGTCGGTGTCAACGCCGGCGCCTTGCACTCCGAAATCGACCCCGCCGAGGCGCGGTCTATCACCCGCGACCTGATCGAAGGGCAACTCGATCTGCTGTATGTCTCTCCCGAACGGCTGCTGACCAACGGCACGATGGACCGCTTGGCGCGCATCCCGCTGGCACTGTTCGCGGTGGATGAGGCGCACTGCGTGTCCCAATGGGGCCACGAATTCCGCCCGGAATACCGCGAATTGCAGCGTATTCCGGATATGTTTCCCGACGTGCCCCGCATCGCGCTGACCGCGACCGCCGATCCGCGCACCCAGCAGGACATCCTGGCGGCGCTGAAGATGGAGGGGGCGGAGGTCTTCGTCTCCAGCTTCCATCGTCCCAATTTGCGCCTGTCCGCCGCGCCCAAGCTGGGTGAAACCGCGCAGTTGATGGAGTTTCTGAAACGCCATCAGGGCGAATGCGGCATCGTTTATTGCGGCAGCCGAGCGAAGACGGAACGGATGGCGGCTAAGTTGAACGAGAAGGGCTACCCGGCGGTGGCGTTCCACGCGGGCCTGGACCCGATGGTCAAGCGGGACTCGCTGACCCGTTTCCGGTCGGGGGAGCCGCTGGTGGTCGTCGCCACCATCGCCTTCGGCATGGGTATCGACCGGCCGGATGTGCGGTTTGTGGTGCATCTGGATATGCCGGACAGCCCGGAGGCCTATTATCAACAGATCGGGCGCGCCGGCCGCGATGGCGATCCCGCCGATACGATGCTGCTGTTCGGCGGCCAGGATGTCGCCCAGGCTCGGCACTGGCTGGCGCAGTCCGGCGCCCCTGAGGCGCGCAAGCGCGTCATGCGGACCAAGCTGGAGGAGATGATCGCGCTGACCGAGGCGGTGACCTGCCGCACGACCTCCTTGCTGACCTGTTTCGGTGAGACGCTGGACCGGGACTGCGGTCATTGCGACAATTGTGAGGTCCCGCCGGTTACGATTGATGCCTCCACCGAGGCGCAGATGGCGCTGTCCGCGGTTTACCGCACCGAACAGATTTTCGGCGCCGCGCACATCGTCTCGGTTCTGCGCGGGGAGCGGACCGAGGGTATCCTGCGTCACGGCCACGACCGGCTGCGCACCTTCGGCGTTGGGGCGGCCCATTCCGCCACCTATTGGCGCGGCTTGATCCGCCAGTTGATCGCGCTGCGGGCGCTGGACGTGGATACCGAAGGCCATGGCGGCCTGTTCATGGTCGAGGAGGTCGCAAGGCCGATCCTCCGCGGCGAGGTGAAGGTGATCCTGCGTCAGGACCAGCCGAAGCCGGTGAGGACAGAACGCTCCGAACGCGGCCGCGCGTCTGGCTCGGAGGGCTCGGAAGCTCCTGTCGATGCGTCTCTGTATGAGGCGCTGCGCCTGTGGCGCCTTGCGGAATCGAAAGGGCAGGGCATACCTCCGTACGTCATATTCCACGACTCGGTGTTACGGGAAATCGCCTCGGCGAAGCCGGCGACGCTGGACGAACTGGCATCGATCAAAGGTGTGGGTGCCTCCAAGCTGGAGCGTTACGGCCGGCATGTGCTGGGCGTGCTGGGCGCCGAGATTCCCACCGGCCTGGCAAAACGCGCATAATGGCGCGAGCGCAATCCAACTTCCTCCCCGTTATCCACAGGGTAACCGGCCCGTACCATCATGCGCCGCCGCCCGGCCTGGGTTAGACTACAGCCGTGAACACCATCGACACCCCCCTCTTCGGCCTCTCCCAACGCCTCCCGCCCTCTAACGTCCAGGCAGAGCAAGCGCTTCTCGGTGCCCTGCTGGCCAACAACAAAGCCTATGAGCGCGTTTCCGAGTTTCTGGCGGCGGAGCATTTCGCCGACCCGATCCACGGCCGCATCTATCAGGCCATCGCCCGCCGGATCGAAGCCGGCCAGCTTGCCGACGCCGTCACCCTGAAGGCGGAGTTCGAGCACGCGGGCATCCTGGAGGAAGTCGGCGGCACCGCCTATCTGACCCAGTTGCTGACTGCCATGGTCGGCATCATCAATGCCGGCGACTACGGCAAGGCGATCCTGGACACCTGGATGCGCCGCCAGTTGATCGATATCGGCGAGACCGTCGTCAACAACGCGTTCGGCGCCAATCCGGAACTCGACGGCGCCCTGCAGATCGAAGCCGCCGAACAATCGCTGTTCGACCTGGCCGCTGATAATGGCACCGGCGGCGGCTTCGTCACCTTCGAACGCGCGCTGACCGACGCGATTCTAGGTGCCGAACGGGCGTTCCGCCGTGCGGGCACGGTTTCGGGCCTGACCACCGGCCTGCGCGACCTGGACACCAAGATGGGCGGCCTGCATCCGTCGGATTTGATGATCCTGGCCGGCCGTCCCGGCATGGGCAAAACCGCATTGGCCACCAAAATCGCCTTTGGCGCCGCGAAGGCGCTGCAGGCGGAGGCCCGGCAGTCCGACCCGAACGGCCTGCCCAAGGCAACGGTTGCGATCTTCTCGCTGGAAATGAGCTCCGAACAGCTCGCCACCCGTCTGCTCAGCGAGGAAGCCCGCATTTCTGGTGACCGCATCCGCCGCGGCGACATCGGCCAAAAGGACTTCGACAAATTCATCGAGGTCTCGCGGGAGATT
>DAIEHR010000165.1 GCA_027353465.1 Acetobacteraceae bacterium
GTACGGCGGCTGACTTCAACGGAAACTGGTTGCCGCCGGGATTTGAAGAGCAGACAGATGCGCAAGGTGCGAGAGTCTGGTGCGGAGAAATCGCCGGCAATCGGTTGACCCTTCGCTGTGCGGTAATCGGCAAGGCGCAGCGCGAGGGCGGCTGGGATTTGCATAAACATCGCTCGCGAGCAGCGTTGAGCCTGATACCGGCAGGCAGTGTGTATTTTTGCGAGACGGATGGCGATCTGCTTCAAACTGCCCAGCAATTGAACGGGCTGAAGATCGGCAACGAAACAGAATTGGGACGCGGCGAATTGGCCGTTGGCTATTGGTAATCGGGAGAAGAAATGAAAACAGCAATTTTGGGGTTGCACGCGGAAACATCCATCCACGCAGGCGCGGGTTCCGCACTGGACGTCATCGACCTGCCCATACAGCGTGAAGCGCACAACAACTGGCCGTGCATCTTCGGCTCCAGCGTCAAGGGGGCGCTGCGATCGGCGGCTACTGCCACAAAGGGCCCGCATGTCGATCTGGTGTTCGGTCCCGCCAACGCGACCAACGATGCCTATGCCGGGGCATTGATGGCGGGCGATGCCAGATTGCTGTTGTTGCCGGTGCGCTCGTTGACTACCCACTTCAAGTGGATCACTTGCCCGGCTGCGTTGCTGCGGCTCAAGCGCGATGCGGAACGCTTGGGCATAGGTCTGACATTCGAAGTGCCGGAGATGCAAGTTCGCCCGAACTATATAGCCGGGGAATCGGCGTGCCGTCGGGGCGGACGATCTGCGCCCGTTCGTTGCGCCGTGGGCCGCCCTGGGTGTTCAGCATCGAGGGCGACAGCTCTACCGCATAAAACGGGCCTTCGACGATGGGGTTCAGCATCAGGGTGCGATTGAACTCCGTGTCGCGACCCATTTGGCAGGACTGGTTCCAGCGGGCCACTGTGGCGTCCAGCGTCGCTGGGCTCAGGCCGATGGCTTCCGCCAGCGCCCCGAGGGTAGGCGCGGTCTTGATCCAGCCCTTGGTCAGTTCAGCGCTGTTGTCAGCGCTCCATTCGTAACGCTCCACGATCTGGGTCCAACCATGGCTGGGGTGTCCGTCGTACAGCGGGCCGGCGGCGAAGTGAGTGTGGTCGAAAATCAGGAACATCGGGCATGGGGTTGCCAGGGGCAGCCAGCGCCCGTTGACCGGGACCTTGCCGTGGCGAGTCTTATACTTTTCGTCGGTGAATCGCTTCCCATCCGGTCCGACAACGATCGCGCCGCCCGGCGGCTGCTTGCTGTAGTGCAGCGCCTGCATCGAGAAACTGGTGCGAACCTCCGGCACCTTCAGCGCCATGGATGGGCCGGCGTAGTTGTTCATGTGCCATAGATCGGCGCCGACCGACATCGCCATGGTGATGCCATCGCCCTCGTTATACGGGCTGCCGGAGGTGTAGCAGTACGGCACGCCGGGTAGGTAGTTGCGGATCATCTCCTGGTTGTTCTCGAACCCGCCGCAGGTCAGCACCACCGCCTTGCGGGCCTTGATCCTAAGGCCCTGCGCGGTGCGGACGCCCAGAATTTCCTTGGTGATGTCGTTTTGGATCAGTTGCTTTGCCGGGGTTTCGTACAGGATCCCGATCGGTCGTTCCTTCACCAGACGCTCGAACAGTTTCCAGGTGTAGGAATAGCCGTAGGTCGGGCCGTCGTGGAATTTGTGGACGCAGTCGGCGCCCGGAAGGTCGGGGAATTCGATGCCGACGGGGGGATGCTGATGTTCCTGTGGGTCGCCGCCCAGGCCGCGCAGCCAGTCGTTATTCTGGCACATTTCCTCCGCCCAGACCCGCACCATGGCTTCCGGCACGGTGAAGGGGCCGTTCAGGGCGGTCAGGTATGCGATCGCCGATTCGACTGACGACGTGTTCAGATAGCCCTGACCGGCGACGCGGGTGTTGCCGCCTTCCTGGCCTTCGGGGGCTTTTTCCAGGATCAGCACCTTGGCGCCGAGTTCGTGGGCGGTAACAGCGGCAGCCATGCCGGCGGCACCGAATCCGACGACGACGACGTCGGCTTCGTGGTCCCAGGTTTGTGGGACGGAGGGGGAGTGGGTCATGCGGCGTCGGATAACATGGCCGTGTTGGGCCGGCAATTTGGCGGGGTCAGGGAGCTCGGTGTCGGGCCGCGCTGTTGGAAAATGGCAGCCCGGATTGGCGCCGGTTTAGGCCGGCGGCGCGGATCGCGGCGTCGAGTTGGGCGTTGACCCGGGCGACCGTGACAGGGTCCTGTTGTTGGCGTCTCTTGGGCGTCTCGCTGCCCGGCGTGCGGGATTCTGTCTCCAGCCGGTCGCGACACGGGAAACCCCGGGCCGCGACCAAACCGGGATTACCCCACCCGGTTCGCCACCAGTTCCGTCACCACGCCCGGATCGGCCAGGGTGGAGGTATCCCCCAACCCATCCGTCTCGTTCGCCGCGATCTTGCGCAGGATCCGCCGCATGATCTTGCCGCTGCGGGTCTTCGGCAGCCCCGGCGCCCATTGGATCGCGTCCGGCGAGGCAATCGGCCCGATTTCCTTGCGAACCCACGCTACCAGTTCCCTGCGCAGTTCCTCGGTCGGTTCCTCGTCGGCGTTCAGCGTGACGTACGCGTAGATGCCCTGGCCCTTGATGTCATGCGGGAAACCCACAACCGCCGCCTCGGCGACCTTTGGATGCGCCACCAGGGCGCTTTCCACCTCTGCCGTGCCCATGCGGTGGCCGGACACGTTGATCACGTCATCGACCCGGCCGGTGATCCAGTAATACCCGTCCTTGTCCCGCCGAGCGCCATCGCCGGTGAAGTAAAGGCCCTTGAAGGTGGTGAAATAGGTCTGGATGAAACGCTGATGGTCGCCATACAGCGACCGCATCATGCCGGGCCATGCGTCGGAGATGCACAAATTGCCCTCGGTCGCGCCGGTCAGTTCGGTGCCGTCGCCATCGACCAGCAGCGGCTTCACGCCGGGCAGCGGCAGGGTCGCGGAACCGGGCTTCAGTGCGGTGGCACCCGGCAGCGGGCTGATCAGGATGCCCCCGGTTTCGGTCTGCCACCAGGTATCGACGATCGGGCAGCGCTTCTCACCCACCACGTTGTAATACCACAGCCACGCTTCCGGATTAATCGGCTCACCCACGCTGCCCAGCAGACGCAGCGATGCTCGGGAGGTCTTTTTCACCGGTCCCGCGCCATCGCGCATCAGGGCGCGGATCGCGGTCGGGGCGGTGTAGAAGATGCTGACCTTGTGCTTGTCGATCACTTGCCAGAAACGGCTGCTGTCGGGGTAGTTCGGGATGCCCTCGAACATCAGCGTCGTCGCGCCGTTCGATAGCGGTCCATACAGAATGTAGGTGTGGCCGGTCACCCAGCCCACGTCCGCGGTGCACCAGTAAACGTCGCCGGGGCGGTAGTCGAACACGTTCTCATGCGTGTAGCTGGCCCACACCAGATAACCGCCGGTGGTGTGCAGCACGCCCTTCGGCTTTCCGGTGCTGCCGGAGGTGTACAGGATGAACAGCGGGTCCTCGGCCGACATCGGCTCCGGCGCGCAATCAGGCGATGCAGCGGCAAGCAAGGCGCTGTAATCATGATCGCGGCCGGCGACATGATCGACCTTGGTCCCGGTGATGGTTGCCACGATCACGTTCTTAATGCTGGGGCAGGTCTTCAACGCGGCGTCGGCATTGGCTTTCAAGGGGACGGAGCGGCCACCGCGCCGGCCCGCATCGGCGGTGATCAGCAGCGTGGAATCGCAATCCTGAATGCGGTTCGCCAGACTGTCCGGGGAGAAGCCGCCAAATACCACCGAATGGATCGCACCGATGCGCGCGCAGGCCAGCATCGCCACCGCCGCCTCGGGCACCATCGGCAGATAAATAGTGACGCGGTCGCCCTTCTTCACGCCCAGGGTCTTCATCGCGTTGGACAGGCGGCAGACCTGGTCGTGCAGTTCCCGGTACGTGACATGGCGGCTGACAGACGGATCGTCGCCTTCCCAAATGATGGCGGTGGTATCGGCGTGGTCGGCCAAGTGGCGGTCCAGGCAGGAGACCGAGGCGTTCAAGACCCCGTCCTCGAACCACTTGATCGACACATCGCCGGTAAAGCTGGTGTTCTTGATCTTAGTTGGGAAGGTCATCCAGCTCAGCCGGCCGGCTTCCTTGGCCCAATAGGCGTCGGGATTTTCGGCGGCCTGTTTGTAGGCCATCTGATAACCGGCGGCGTTCAGGTGCGCCGTTTTGGCGAAGTCGTCTCGGACTGGAAAAAACTGTTCCGGCGTCGGTGCTGTGTCTGCCACGGACTGTTCCCTTGTTTGCTGTAAGCTTCCCCGCGTGCCAGGCCGACCCGTAATGGCCGGCAAGCGCGCAACGATAAGATCGTTGTGGATCGCGGCCATTGATAGGTGTCAACCAGCACTGCCTCACTGGCCGCAAATACACGCACCAGGGACGGTTGTGAACCAGGGGTGCGTCAGGCGCCGATGGTGGCTCGTCGTGGCGAGTCGCGGCGTGCGTCCAACAACTCGGCAATGACCGCCGCGAGTTCGTCCGCCAACACGGGTTTGCGCAATAGCCTTGTCGTATGCTGTTCCCGCCGCACGGTCACGAGCTGTTCGTTGGCATACGCGTAGCCAGTCAGCAGGATCGCCGGCAGGCTGGGGTGCCGGCGCCGGACTTCTTGGATCAGGGCCAAACCGTCCATCCCCGGCATCGCGAAATCGGTCAGCAGCAGATCCGGTGTATGCAGCTCCATATCCGCCAGCGCGGCGGCTGCATCCGACGCTGGCCGCACGATGTATCCCTTGGCCTCTAGCTGGGCCGCGAGTGCCGTCGCCACCATCGCGTCGTCATCCACCAGCAATACATGGCCCGACGCCATTGCAGGCTCGGGCCGCGCGACGGCAAGCGGTTCCAGGTCGCAGGCGTCCGCCTCGACGCCAGGCAACCACAGGCTGACCGTCGTGCCACGATTCGGGGCGCTGTCGATAGCGAAGCGACCGCCCGACTGTTCGACGAACCCCCTCGCCATGGACAGGCCCAGGCCGGTGCCTTTGCCGATGGGCTTGGTGGTGTAGAACGGTTCGCTGGCCCGGGCCAGCGTCGCGGCATCCATGCCGGTCCCGGTGTCGGAGACATCCAGTCGAAGAAAGGCGCCGCTTTGCGCCGTGTCCGTGGCGGGTTGGAGGCTGGCCGCCAGCCGCAGCGTTCCCCCGTCTGGCATTGCGTCTCGCGCGTTCAGCGACAGGTTGACTAACGCCGTTTCCAGCTGGTCCCGATCCGCCAGCAGCCGCGGCAGGCCTGGGTCCGCGTCAACCACCATCGTGATGCTGACGCCCAGCAGCGGCGCCAGCATCTCCTTCAGCCCCTGCAGCAAAATGCCTGGCGCAATCGGCTGGGCCTGGAGTGTGCCAGAGCGCGCGAACGTCAAAAGCCTGCTGGTGATCGCCGATCCGCGCTTGACCGCGTCAGAGCACAGCGTGGCAAAGCGCTCCACTGTTGGTGCATCGTCGGTGCGTCGTTGAATGAATTCCAGCCCGCCGGCCACGGCCTGCAGCACATTGTTGAAGTCATGCGCGATGCCGCCCGCCAGTTTACCCAAGGCCTCCATCCGCTGAGACTGCACAAGCTGCATCTGGGCGTTCTCGCGCGCGGCCATTTCCTGGCCCACGCGTTCCTCCAGCGTTTCAGCCAAGCGCCGCAGGTCGTTTTCCGCCTGGCGCCGTTCAGTGATGTCCATGGTCACACCTAGAACCCGAACAGGAACGCCCGCGGCATCGCGGATCGTCTCGCCCATCGTGTGAATCCATCGTTCGGTGTCGCTTTCCGGCGGATTAACCCGGAATTCCGCCGCAAACGGTGCAAGACCGGCGCATGCCACTTTGCCAGCGGCTTCAAGTATCGCCCGGTCGTCCGGGTGAACGGCGTTCAGCCACATTGTGAAGCAGGGTGGGCCAGCGGTCGCCGGATCCAGGCCCAGCAGCCTAAATTGCTGAGGCGTCCAGTGCCAGGCGCCGGTGACGCGGTTCCAGTCCCACGCACCAAGTCCGGCGGCTTCCTGGCTCAGCCGCAGGCGTGCCTCACTTTCCGCCAGCGCTCTTTCGATGCGCTTGCGCTCCGTGATTTCCTCGGCAACGACGTTGATCCGGTCGATCTGCCCTTCGGCGTCGCGGTGCGGCAGCCAATGCTCGATCAAGGTTCGAATCACACCCGGCTGTGCCCGTGTTTCCCCCGAGAACTCCAGGCCTAGCGCCGGCGCGCCGGTCTCGAGGATGCGACGTGCCAGCGTCTCCGCCTGATCGGCCAGGCCTGGAACGATCTCGCGCACGGTCCGGCCGAGATGTTCGATGGCGGCCTGGCCATGGATCTCGGCCAGACGCTCGTTGATGCGCACATACCGAAGATCACGGTCCAGGACGCATAGACCAACTGGGGCGGTATCATAGATAAAGGCCAGCTCCGCCAGTTGCTCGCGCGCCCGGGCCTCGCTTGCCAGTAACGCTGCTTCCGCCCGCTTTGCGCGTCCAAGATCAACCGCGAACCGAGCGGTGTGGCCAGTCTGACGATCCAGAAGTGCGCTTGCGGTCAATACCGGCACATGCGTGCCGTCCGGTCTCAGAAGTTCCCCTTCATAGGCATCGCAATACCCGCGCTCCCGAAATTCCGCGGCTGCCGCTTCCTGCCGGGGATCCTGATGCGGCGGCATCAGGCTCTGCCAAGGCAAGCCGTCCGCGGGCGCGTGAGTTCTTGATGTCCCGCTAAGCCGGAGGAAGGCATCGTTGGCCTCCAGGATACGGCCAGTTGGATCGGTGCGCACAATCCCTACGGGACTGATGTCGAACAGGGTACGCAACTCGTCTCTGACTGCCTCTCGCTGCTGTGCCGCGGTTTGCAGGGCTTGGGCGAGATCGTCGGCCTCACGTAAGCCAAGCGAGGCTGGCAGTTTAGGAGCATTCGGCGTGGTAGCCCACCGAACCAGGATGTGAACCGGCTCCAGCACGCGCCTGCCCAGCACATAGGCCGCCCAGCCACTGAGCAGGAGCGCAATGACGCCGAGGCCCGCCGTCTGCACCAGCGACTGCCATAGCGGCGCCAGCAATTCGGCCTCCGGCACACCGATTGCCACCGACCAGCCAAAGGTATTCGTGTGGCTGAATGCGGTTTGAACGCGGGTTCCCTCCGGCGTCGTATGGGAGAAAACGCCCTCCGATCCTGACGCCAGCCGAGCGTCAAGCAAATCGGCCGCGTGTTTGCCGATATATTTGGCGTCGTTCGGCACGCGCGCGACATTCACGTCGCCACTATCGAATATTGAAATGACCCAGTCGGGGGGCAGGTGCTGTTCGGAGATCAGGGCTTGCAGGGCGCGGGAAGTGGGATTGTACGACAGGACGTAGATGACTTTACCATCCCGTTCCACTGGCACATTGATGCTGAATGACGGCTGATGCCGGTAAGCGCCTACGAAGAAGTCGGACACCGCCGGGCGGCGGGTTTCGACGGCGCGGGCCACGCCGTTGTGGGTCGTAAAAAGGCCCTGCGGATGGTGGACCGGTCGTCCTGCTTCGAACACCTGGAGGATGAGGCCGGATGGATCGATCACCCCCAGCAGCGTGCCTGGATGGTGGCTGACAAACGTCTGTGCGCGTCGGGCGAATCCGTCCATGTTGCCGTCGGCGAGCGTGCTGGTGTCCGCCAGGACCTGCGTACCCTCGATATAGGCGCAGAGTTGAGCCTCGACGGACTGCCTCATGCCGCGAGCAACTTCCAGCGTTCGCTGCAAGGAGGCGGCTCTGTTGGTGCGGTAATCCTGGTAGCCCTTGAGGCCAAACAGGCCGACTAAGGGCAGAACGGTAACAATTGTTAAACCGAAAAGACAGGTGCGAAGAGAGGGCGAAAAACGCCGTTCGCGAATCGGCCCGCCTAACGGATCGGTGGTCCGGGCAACCGGGGCCTCCGTATTAGCCATGCTTCAGGTTCGGCCGCGATGTGTCGATTATGAAAATTCGCAAGTGGCAGTTCCTGCCTCTGGGTGGCATTCCGTTTGCCATGCCGCGCCGGCCTCCCCAATTAATGATTGTTCACATTATCGTGAGTCCACGCCGCGCGGGCCTTGTTTCGGCCACCAGTGGCCTGCGCACTGATAGAGGATCAACGGCTTGCGTCCTGTCCCCGGCCGTGTGACAGGTCGGCTCCATGTTGCGAAAAATCCTGGGAAAAATCCTGCTGGCCGGGCTGCTGTTGGCGTCCGCCGCGCGGGCCGATGAACCGCTTCGGCTGGGCCTTCTGCACACGCTGTCGCCCGCGCCATTCTATATCGCGCAAGAGCGTGGGTATTTCCGCGATGAAGGCCTGGACGTGACGTTCCGGTTCTTCGAGGCCGCCCAGCCGATCGCCGCCGCCGCCGTGGCAGGCGATATCGATGTCGGCGTGACGGCGCTGACCGGCGGGTTCTTCAATCTGGCGGAGAAGGGCACGCTGAAGGTCATCGGCGGCGGGCTACATGAGGAAAAAGCCTACCAGGGCGCCGCGATCCTGGTGTCCAACAAGGCGTTCGACGGCGGGCTGACCGGCCTGGACAAGCTGGCCGGGCATAGTTTCGCCATCACGCAGTATGGGTCTTCATTCCACTACATGGTTGGGCGGATCGCCGAAGCACGCGGATTCGACGTCAGATCGGTAACACTGCGGCCGGTGCAGCAGATTTCCAACATGGTCGCCGCGGTGGCGACCGGTCAGGTGGACGCCACCATCGCGGTTGCCTCCATGGCCAAACCGCTGGCGGAGGCGCAGCGGGCGCATATTATCGCTTGGGCTGGCGATGTCGTGCCGTATCAGCTAACCGCCGTGTTCACCACTCCGGCGATGATCGCCGGCAAGCCCGATGTGCTGAAGCATTTCGCCGCGGCGTATCAGCGCGGAGTGGCGGATTACCGCCAGGCGTTCCTGCGCCTGGATGCCGCGGGTCACCCGATCATCGATGCTACGACCGATGCCGTCATCCCGTTGCTGACCAAATACGTCTTTACCAGCGATCCGGATGCCAGGCGCAAGGTGCTGGAGGGTGTCGGATATTACGACGCGGGCGGCGCGCTGGATGTGAAGGACGTGCTGGATCAGGTACGCTGGTTCCGGCAGCAGGGGTTGGTGAAGGGCGATGCCGACCCAGCTTCGATGATCGATACGCGGTTTCTGCCAACCCGATGACACGCGGCAACACCGGCGGTCTGCGCCTGACCATGACCCACGTCAGCCACCGTTATGCCGGCATGCAGGCGTTGCAGGACATCTCGCTGACCGCGGAACCGGGCGAGGTCATGGTGCTGGTCGGACCCTCCGGCTGCGGGAAATCGACCCTGTTGGGGATCATGGGCGGGATGCTCGCGCCGACGGCGGGTTCGGTGATATGCGCCGGGGACACGCCGCCCGATTGCCTGAACGCACTGACCTATGTGTTTCAGGATTTCTCTCTGCTGCCCTGGCGCACTGTCGCCGGCAACGTGGCCTTGGTGCTGGAGGACAGGCTGCCGGCCGCGGATTGTGCCGCCCGCGTGGCGCAGGTTCTGGCGATGACTGGCCTGACTGACTTCGCTGCCGCCTGGCCCAGACAATTGTCAGGCGGCATGAAGCAGCGGGTCGGTATCGCCAGGGCACTGGCGGTGCGGCCGGCGTGCCTGCTGCTGGATGAACCGCTGTCGGCCCTGGATGCGCAAACCCGCGACCTGCTGCTGGATGAGTTCTCCGCGTTGATCGCCGCCGCCGGGACGACCACGATCTATGTCACCCATAACTTGGCCGAGGCCGTGCGCCTGGGGCACCAGATCGTCGTTCTGTCCCGCCGCCCCGGCCGGATACGCGACATTCTGCGGGTGGATCGTCCATTGGCGGGCCGCGACCTGGCGGACCCCGATCTGATCGCCTTGGAACAGCGCCTTTGGCGCATGATTCGCGACGACGCCGCCGAGGCGGAGCGGGAGACTGTCGATGGGTGACGGGCCGGTTACTTTCCGCGGCGGCGGATTTGCCCCAAGTGACAGGGCCTGGGCGGCGGTAGCGACGCTGGTCGGGATCGTGCTGCT
>DAIEHR010000171.1 GCA_027353465.1 Acetobacteraceae bacterium
GCTTGCCGGTGGCGGTGTGGGGCAGCTCCGGCACCACCACGACCTCATCCGGCAACCACCATTTGGCGACCTTGCCGTCGTACAGCGCCAGCACCGATGCGGGATCGACTGTCTTCCCGGGCGCCGCGACCACCAGCAGCAGCGGGCGTTCGTCCCATTTCGGGTGCAGCGCCGCGATAACCGCCGCCTCCGCCACGTCGGGGTGGGAGACGGCGATGTTCTCCAGCGTGATGGAACTGATCCATTCGCCGCCCGACTTGATCACGTCCTTCGACCGGTCGGTGATCTCCATGAACCCGTCGGCATCGATGGTGGCGACGTCGCCGGTGGCGAACCAGCCATCCTTGTCCAGCGCGCTGTTCGGTGGCTCGCCGTAATAGCCGCTGGCGATCCAGGGGCCTTTGACCATCAGGTCGCCGAACGCGACGCCGTCCCATGGCAGTTCCTTGCCGTCCCCATCGACGATCTTCATGTCGATGCCGGGCAGGATGCGCCCCTGCTTCAGCATGTGGGCCGCGGCCTGATCCTTGGTCAGGCCGGCCTGGGCGGGCTTCGGCGCGTTATAGGTGCCAACGGGGCTGAGTTCGGTCATGCCCCAGCCGTGCTCCACCGCAATACCGTATTCGTCGCGGAACGCCTCGATCAGCAGCGGCGGGGCGGCGGAACCCCCGGTCATGATACGTTCGACCGTATGCAGCTTCTCGCCGCTGGAGCGCAGGTATTGCAGCAGCCCCAGCCATACGGTGGGTACGCCGGCGGTGAACGTCACCCGTTCGGCGTTCAGCACATTGGCCATGCTGGCGCCGTCAAGGTGGCGGCCGGGCAGGATCAGGGACGCACCGGTCAGCGCGGCGGCGTAGGGCATGCCCCAGGCATTGACGTGGAACATCGGCACCACCGGCAGAACCCGGCTGGTGGACTTGATCGCCAATACATCGGGCAGGGCGGTTGCATAGGCATGCAGCCATGTGGAGCGATGGCTGTACAGCACGCCCTTCGGCCGGCCCGTGGTGCCGGACGTGTAGCACAGCGCGCTGGCGGTGTTTTCGTCGAACAGCGGCCAGACATAATCCTCGTCGGCCTCGTTCATCAGCGTGTCGTAGCAGGCCAGCGTCATGCCGGGGGCGAGCGTGACCTCTGGCATGTTTTCCGACGCGGTCAGCATGATAACCGTCTTTACGGTAACCGCGATCCGCGGCGCGATGGCAGTGACCAGGGCGGCAAAGCTGGCGTCCACGAACAGGACTTTGTCCTGTGCGTGGTTGACGATGTAGGCGATGTCGTCGGGGTGCAGGCGCGGGTTGATGGTGTGGCAAATCGCCTCCATGCCCGGTGCCGCGTAATAGACTTCCAGGTGGCGATAACCATTCCAGGCCAATGTGCCGACGCGGTCGCTGGCGCCTACGCCCAGCTTCTGTAGCACGCGGACCAGCCTGCGGGAGCGGGCTTCGACATCTTTCCAGGTGTAGCGGTGGGTGGTGTTTTCGTGCGTGCGGGATACCACCTCTCCGGTTGGGTGGTGCCGGGCCGCGTGGGTCAGGATCGACGAGATCATCAGTCCTTGCGACTGCATCAAACCAAGCACTGGCGCATCCTCCGGGTTGTCTGTTTGTTAGGGCCGGATGATACGGGAATGAACGGGCAAAAGAAGGGGGAAAGCGTTATGCGGCAAGTGATGATTGTGACCGGCGGCAGCCAAGGTATCGGCGAGGCGGTCGCGCGGTTGGCGGCGGCCCGCGGTTACGCGGTGGCGCTGACGTATCAGTCGAACCAGGCACTGGCGGACAAGGTGGTTGCGGATATCCGAACCGCCGGCGGCCAGGCGATCGCCGTGCGGGCGGAGATGGCGGACGAGGCCGCGATCCTTGGTTTATATCGCACTGTCGATGAACAGCTTGGGCCAGTGACGGCGGTGGTCAACAACGCCGGGACTCCGGGGACGATGGGCAAGATCGATTCGGTGACGGCGGCGACGCTGGACATGGTCCTGGCGGTCAACGTGCGCGCGCCGTTCCTGATGATCCGCGAAGCCGTGGCCAGGATGGCGACCGACAACGGTGGCGCCGGCGGCGCGATCGTCAACATCTCCTCGCGCGCGGCGGAACTGGGCGGCGCGGGGGAGTGGATCCATTACGCGGCGTCGAAAGGCGCGGTGGACAGCCTGACCATCGGCGCGTCGAAGGAACTGGCGGCGCGCGGCATCCGCGTCAATGCGGTCAGCCCCGGCCTGATCGAGACCGATCTGCATGCCCGTGCCGGGTTGCCCGATCGGCTGACGCGGATGGTCGGCGGCGTGCCGATGGGGCGTGTCGGCAGCCCGGATGAGGTCGCCACGGCGGTTTTATGGCTGCTGTCACCGGAAGCGTCCTATATCACGGGCGTTATCGTACCGATCTCCGGAGGGCGTTGAAATGGATATGAAAACCGCGTTGATCGTCGGTGTGGGTCCTGGCCTTAGCGCCTCTCTCGCCCGGCTGTTCGCCCGCCACGGGTTGCAGGTGGCCATGGCGTCCCGCGATCCGGACAAATTGCGGAAGCTGGCCGAGGAAACCGCCGGGGCCACGTTCGCCTGTGAGGCGACCGAACCCGAGGAAGTCGCGGCCCTGTTCGAGGTCGTGGTGGCGACCCAGGGCGTGCCGGATATCGTGGTTTACAATGCCTCTGCCCGCGCGCGCGGGCCAGTGACGGACCTGATCCCCGAGGAGGTTGCCCGCGCGATTTCTGTCAGCGCCTATGGCGGCTTTCTGGTTGCCCAGCAGGCGGCCAGGCATATGGCGGCGCGCGGATCGGGCGCGATCCTGCTGACCGGGGCATCGGCAAGCGTGAAGGGGTATCCAAACTCCGCCGCATTCGCGATGGGCAAGTTTGCCCTGCGCGGGCTGGCGCAGAGTATGGCGAGGGAGCTTTCGCCGAAGGGTGTGCATGTCGCGCATTTCGTCATCGACGGCGGCATACGCGGCGCGGGCCGGCAGGACCCGGCCGAGGCGCCCGACAGTTTGCTGGACCCGGACGCGATCGCGGAAACCTATTGGCAGATCGCGAACCAGCCACGCAGCGCCTGGACATGGGAAGTCGAACTGCGGCCCTGGGTGGAGAAATTCTGACGGTTAAGGATTGGTTAAGCCTTTCCCGGTAGCCTGCGGCAGTTAGAGGCCGAGGCGAAATAAGCGAGTCGTTTGATGGAAGCCATTTGCCTCGCCATGGCGGGCCTGGTCGATGCGCTTCCATCGAGCGGTTGTTTCGCCAACGCCCGTCAGAAGCCGGACAGGATTTTGGGATGAGCCTTCCACGCCGATCCGCCGCGGCCACAAACGATATGGCACCAGCGCTGCCGCGGGCGGACCGGCTCGGTCGCCTGGAGGATGCGGTCGCCGCCTGTCGCGCCGCTGGCGTGGCATGGCTGGGCTCGGCGGAAATCCACTGCAACCTGGCCACCGCGCTGCTGGACCTCGGTCGCCACGACCTGGCGGCGGACCATTACCGGCTTGCCGCCGGACTGGCGCCGGATTCGGCCGATATTTGGTACAATCTCGCGAACGCCCTGAGCGAAAACGGGCCGGCGGAGGAGGTCGAGGCCTGCTACCGCCGCGCGATCGGCCTGAGGCCGGATTTCGTCCACGCCCTGGCCAATTACGGCCGCTGGCTGATCGGCCGCGGCCGGTGGGTGGATGCGCGTGATGCCTTGGCCTCGGCAGCGCGGCTGGCACCGGGTTACGCCCCGGCGCTGGCCAATCTGGGCATCGCATTGCAGGAACTGGGATCGGCGGAGGCGGAAGACTGTTATCGCAAGGCCATCCTGCTGGAGCCGGGCATCGCCTCGTTCCACTGTAACCTTGGGTGCTGGCTGTTCGAGCAGGGCCGCTCGGACGAGGCCATCGCCTGTCATGCGGCCGCGCTGGCCATCAATCCGGATTTTGGCGCCGCGCGCCTTTCCCTGTGCATGAACCAGCTTCCCATCCTGTATCTGTCGGACGAAGAAGTCGCGCTGCGCCGCATTCTGTATGCGCGGGCGCTGGAGGCGTTGGCGGCCGAAGCGGACTCGCCCGGTCTGGTGGATGCGGTGGGGGCGGTACAGCCGTTCTTTTTGCCGTACCAGGGGGAGGATGACCGGGCCTTACAGGCGTTGTATGGCATCACGGTGTGCCGGGTTCTCGCACGGGCCGTTTCGCCGGCTGTGCTGGCGGGGGCGCCGGCGGCGGGAGAACGCATCCGCGTTGGCGTCGTCAGCGGCTTCTTCCGCGATCACACCCTGTTCAAACTGTTCCTTGAAGGCTGGGTGACCGGACTGGATCGCCGCCTCTTCGAGGTGATCGGGTTTCATACCGGGCGCGTCGGCGATGCGGTGACCGCCCGCTGCGCCGAATCGTGTGACCGGTTCGTGCAGGGGCTGCCTTCCGGCGGCGCATGGCAGGATGCGATCCAGGCCGCCGCGCCGCATGCGCTGCTGTACCCGGAGGTGGGGATCGATCCGGTCGCCGGACGGCTGGCGGCGATGCGGCTGGCGCCCGTCCAGTGCGCGGCGTGGGGACACCCGGTTACCACCGGCCTGTCAACGATCGACTATTTCCTGTCCAGCGCGGCGATGGAATCGCGGGAAGCCGAGGCTTACTACACCGAACGCCTGGTGCGGTTGCCGGGTTT
>DAIEHR010000189.1 GCA_027353465.1 Acetobacteraceae bacterium
GCGGGTATCGCCATGGGGCTGATCAAGGAAGAGAAGGGCTTCGCCGTGCTGTCCGATATCCTGGGTGACGAGGATCACCTCGGCGACATGGACTTCAAGGTGGCCGGCACCGAAGCGGGCGTGACCAGCCTGCAGATGGACATCAAGATCACCTCCATCACGTTCGACATCATGAAGACCGCGCTGGAGCAGGCCAAGGACGGCCGCTTGCACATCCTGGGCGAGATGGCCAAGGCGCTGACCGGCGCGCGCGGCGATGTCGCGCAGACCGCCCCGCGCATCACCATCATCAACGTGCCGAAGGAAAAGATCCGCGAAGTCATCGGCACCGGCGGCAAGGTGATCCGGGAGATCGTCGAGCAGACCAAGTGCAAGATCGACATCGACGACGATGGCACGATCAAGATCGCCGCGGTTGACCAAGACCAGGCGCAGAAGGCGATCGATTGGATCCGCGGCATCGTGGCGGAGCCGGAGATCGGCGTGATCTACAACGGTAAGGTGGTGAAGACCGCCGATTTCGGCGCTTTCGTGAACTTCCTCGGCTCCAAGGACGGGCTGGTTCATATTTCTGAGCTGACCCAGGGCCGCGTTGGCAAGACCACCGATGTGGTCAACCAGGGCGATGCCGTGAAGGTCAAGGTCATCGGCTTCGATGATCGCGGCAAGGTCAAGCTGTCGATGCGGGTTGTCGATCAGGCGACCGGCGCCGATATCACGGAACAAGTTGGTGCCAAGCCGGCCCGCGGCGGTGACCGTCCGGAGCGTGAGGACCGGCCGGAGCGTGGCCGTCGGGAGCGTTACGCAGGCGAGGGCGAGCAGCCGGGTACCTAATACGACTGCTTTCGTTGCGGGACGCTTTACCTCGGTAAGGCGTCCCGACGCGGGGGCACAAGAAGCACGGGGTCAAAAGGACCCCCCTTTTGGCTTTCCAGGGGCACGCGGCGATGCGAGCGATCAATGCGATACGGATGGGCGGAGTTGATGTTCTTCCGCTGGTAGAAGGCGGCAAGGGCGTTTCCATTTCCAACGGCATTTCCGCCGGGAACTGGGCGCTGGCAGGCGGTGTCGGCACGTTCAGCGCCGTCAACGCCGACAGCTTCGACCTGGACGGCCGCCCGATCCCACAGACCTACCAAGGCCGCACCCGGCGGGAACGGCACGAGGAACTGATCAACTTCGCCGTCAAAGGCGCGGTGACCCAGGCCCGTCGCGCCTGGGACATTACCGGCGGCAAAGGCCGCATCCATGCCAATATCCTGTGGGAAATGGGTGGGGCGGAGCGCATCGCGGTTGAGATGCTGGAGCAGGCGAAGGGCCTGATCCACGGCATCACCTGCGGCGCCGGCATGCCTTATCGCCTGTCCGACATCGCTGCCCGATTTGGCGTGTACTACTACCCGATCATCTCGTCCGCCCGAGCGTTCAATGCGCTGTGGAAGCGGGCGTATTCGAAGACGGCTGAGTTGCTGGGCGGCGTGGTCTATGAAGACCCGTGGCTCGCCGGCGGCCATAACGGCCTGTCCAACGGCGAAGACCCGACCCGCCCGGAAGATCCCTATCCCCGCGTACTTGCCCTGCGGAAGGTGATGCGGGAATTCGGGCTTGGCCAAACCCCGATCATCATGGCCGGTGGCGTGTGGTGCCTGGAAGACTGGGAAAATTGGATCGACAACCCCGAACTTGGGCCCGTCGCTTTCCAGTTCGGCACGCGACCGCTGCTGACCCGCGAAAGCCCGATTGGCGACGCCTGGAAGCAGAAGTTGCTGAACCTGAAGGAAGGCGATGTCTTCCTGAACCGCTTCAGCCCCACCGGGTTCTATTCCAGTGCGGTGAACAACGGCTTCATCCAGGAACTGCGCGAACGCAGCGAGCGCCAGGTCGCCTACACCACCGAGATCGTCGGCGAACATGTTGCCGAATACGGCGTCGGCCCTCGCAAGCGAATTGTGTATCTGACCAACGCCGACCGCAATCGGGTCGTGGAGTGGGAACGCCAGGGCTTCGTGGAAGCCTTGCGGACACCCGATTCGACCCTGGTGTTCGTGACCCCGGACAAGGCGGCGGAAATCCTCCAGGACCAGACCGATTGCATGGGTTGCCTCAGCACCTGCCGGTTTTCCAACTGGGCACAGCACGAACCTGACTTCAACAATGGCAAGCGCGCCGATCCGCGCAGCTTCTGCATCCAGAAGACCTTGCAGGACATCGCCCATACCAGCGACGATCCGGCGGCGCTGGAACGGAATTTGATGTTCAGCGGCCACAACGCCTATCGCTTCGGAAAAGACCCGTTCTACTCGAACGGCTTCATCCCGACGGTGAAGCAGCTGATGGAACGGCTGCTGACGGGCCGGTAACCGACTTCAACCCAGGCCGATCCTGGAGCAGTGTTTCCCCTGTTGGCAAAGCGGGGGAAACACATGACCGGAACGCGCACGATCACCGTCTATACCGATTATAAAAGTCCTTACGCCTACCTGGCGAAAGACCTGTGCTATGCGCTGGAGCGGGATTTCCCGATCCGCCTGGATTGGCGTCCCTATATCCTCGATATCCCCAGCTATCTCGGCTCCGCTCGTGTCGATGCCACCGGCATCGTTCTGGAAGAAGCTCGGAATGCCCACCAATGGCGGCGGGTGCGCTACAGCTACATGGATTGCCGGCGCCAGGCGGCCAAGCGCGGACTGACGATCCGGGGCACCCAGAAGATATGGGACTCTGCGCTGGCAGCGGCGGGGATGCTGTTCGCACAACAGGCTGACGACGCGGTATTCCGGCGATACCACGACGCGGTGTTTGAACGATTCTGGAAGCGGGAATTGGATATCGAAAGCGTGGACGCGCTGGCCGAAATCCTGGCCGAAGCGGGCGCCCCCGCCGGGTTCGCGGCCGCGGCCGACGGATTGCGCCAGCAAGTTGGCATGATCTCCCGCTCGGCCGAGGCGGATGGCGTGTTCGGGGTGCCGACATTCATCCTGGACGGCGGCATCTACTGGGGGCGGGAGCATCTGGACGACATCCGCGATAGTCTGGCCAAACGGACTGATTTCCCATAATTGCGCCATCGGTGACGGCATCGCGAAGAAACGCGACTGGATACCAAAATATGCGGCGCTGAACGGTGAACCGGCGCCATAATTTTGATCCAGTTCCAGCCTAGATGGGGGATTGCGCGGGCGGAATCACCAAAGCGGTGAATTATGCGGCCAGACGGGGAATTCAGGCGGTGTTCATAGCCATGGCGAAAGGAAACCTCGGGGATGCAAGCCTCGCCAAAGGAGACGAAATATGTTGCGCTCACTTGTCGCTTTGACACTCGCCACTACGCTGGCCATTCCGGTTGCCGCCCCGGCATGGGCACAGCCTCGGCACGACCAGGAAAGGCAGAATTTCCACCGCGACAACCGTCGCCCCGATAACCGCGGCGATTTTCATCAAGGTTACGATCATCGGGATGGCAACATTGGCGAAGGCATTGGTGGCCTCTTGCTTGGTCTTGGGGTTGGCGCGGTTATTGGCGGGGCGCTGGGCGGGGGTACGCCGGCCTATCAGGCACCGCCTCCGGTCTATTATGGCGCCCCGACGACCCCATATGCCGCTCCGCCAGCGTATTATCCACCGCCGCCGGCCTACTACCCCCCGCCGCAACAATATGGTTACTAAACTAGCGGATCATGGCTCCCTCGGACCCGTTGGCTAATCTTGCAAGGACCTTACTCCATGACGATCAAATCGAATTCTCGCACCGCCGTCGTTCTGGCCAGCCTGCTCATCCCGGCCATGGCCCTGTCAGGCGGGGCGTTCGCTCAAACAGCGACACCAACCGCCCCAGCACCAACCACCCCGGCGCCAGCCCAACCGAAGGCACCAGGGGCGAAGCAGGTATCGCGCGCCGACCGCGTCGAAAAGCATATCGCCGACATGCACGCACAGTTGCGCATCACGCCCGCCCAGCAGTCCGAATGGGATCAATTTGCCCAGGTCATGCGTGAAAATGCCGCGAGCATGAACGACACGATGGAAAAGCGGCGCGCCGGCTTCGCATCCCTGAACGCGGCCGACAACATGGAATCCTACGCGCAAATCGCCGAACAGCATGCCCAGAACATGCAGAAGCTCGCGACGACCTTCAAAGTTCTTTATGGCTCGATGTCGGAGGACCAGAAGAAGAACGCTGACGCGGTATTCCGCGCCCGCGGTCCGAACCAGGGGCATGGCAGGAAGTAGCCATAACGACCGTTATGCATCGTTGCCGGGGTCCTTATCGGGCCGCGGCAACGATCTAACCCCCGAGACCAGCTAATGATAGTCAGGGATCGCCTGGCCGATCTCCCTGCCCTCGTCCTGCAATTCGGCGCCACGTAGGCGGGGACAATCCTGGCACGCCCCAAGCGGCGCCCGACCGAACCAAAGCCCGAAATCCGAAGCCGGATCGCGCGCCCGCATGCGTTCCAGCTCCTCATCGACCAACCCATACGCGCACAACAGTGCGGCCAACTCGTTTGCCAAGGCGGCGGCCACCGGGTCGTCGCGTGAGCCAAGATGTTCGCTCAGCCGGGCCGCTGCCGCACGCACGGCCATTTTCCAGTCTGCCGATCCAGCCACCGAACCGACGTGATCGATTTTCATGCTGAATTCCTTCCGTCAAATGCCTGGCTGGGGACGTGTCACGCGGCAGCGAAGCCGTGCGACGCGACATATAGCCAAGGTGTCACACAAACATCCGCCGATTTCGATCCGGCATCCGCCCACGCGCCTCGGCGGCGGGCTAAAGGCGGCACGCGTGAAATTGCCACGCATGTAATCGACCATGCATTTACCTGTCCTCGCGGCGGCAAATGCATTGACTTTGATCAACAGAGCCTGGATCAGAATAAAAATAGGCACATGGGCGATCGAATTATTATTTAATTACGTTATAGTATCATTTTTGCCAGCGGATAAGCGCGATTTCAGCCGGAATTCGAACGCTCGGACGCGACGGAATCACGCGAACGGTATAATCTCCGGGGGGCCGGCTGCCGCTTACCTGGCCACGAAAGATGTAGCCGGCCGTTGCTCCTGGAACCAACCTGTCGTGGGACAATTCGAACAGCCCAACGCTGCCGTCTTCCTGCTGAATACAGGCTTCAACCCTGATATCCGTGGCGGCGATCGCGCCAAGATACACCGGGACGGAAACATCCCAGCCATCCTCGACCTGGGTGAAGGCGGATTCCCCGATATGCACATTCGCCCAGTCTCGGTGCATATGCCGATCCCAGGCGGCCATTTCCTTCGCGCGCGCGCCATTGTCCGCGAGACGCTCCCGCAGCGCCGCGGCGGCAGGAAAGTAAGCCTTCTCCAGATAGTCGCGCGCCATGCGCGATGCGCTGTACTGCATCGTCAGATCGGCCATGCTCCGCCGCATCCGCGTGACCCAGGCCCGCGGCACACCGGCTGCGTCCCGATCATAGAATGCGGGCACAACCTGCTGTTCCAGCACAGTGTAAAGCTCCTCGGCATCCAGCCGGTCCTGTTCGTCCTCATTGGGCTGCCGGTTACGGCCGATCGCCCAACCGACGTCCGGCGTAAAAGCTTCCTGCCACCAGCCATCCAGCGTTGACAGATTGAGCCCGCCGTTCACCAGCACCTTCATGCCACTGGTCCCGCACGCCTCCCACGGTCGGCGCGGCGTGTTGATCCAGACATCCACCCCTTGCACCAGTTCGAGTGCCAGGGCGATGTCGTAGTCCTCCAGGAACACAATGCGCCGACGATAGCGCGGATCCTGTGCGAATGCGATCCACGCCTGGATCATTTGCTTTCCGGCTTCATCGTCAGGGTGCGCCTTGCCGGCGATGACAAGTTGGGCCGGGTGCGCGTCATCGCACAGCAAACGGGCCAGACGGTCACGGTCGCGCAACAGCAGATCGGGCCGCTTATAGGCGGTGAAACGCCGAGCGAAGCCCAAGGTCAAGACATTAGGGTCAAACACCGTTTCGCTGACCGACACGACATCCGGCCGATGACCACGCCCGCTCAGATGGGCATTCAGCCGGCGCCGGACATTGGCGACCAGCGCCTGGCGGGCATTGCCGCGCAATGCCCACAGCGTCGCGTCCTCCATCGTCTGGATGCGCACGCGCATGTCGTCCGGTTCATGGCGCCAACGGTTCTTGCCGCAGGCCTCGGTCCATAGGGCGTCCGCCTGGGCGGAATCCCATGTTGGCACATGCACCCCGTTGGTCACATGCCCGAACGGCACTTCATGCTCTGGCCAACGCGGATATAACGGCTGGAAAATCCGCCGGCTAACCGCCCCGTGCAGCCGGCTGACACCGAAGCTCAGCAGCGCGCCACGGGCCGCCACGAATGCCATGTTGAACATATCGGATGCATCGCTGTCCGGGGCTTGCCCAATTCCCCTCAGCGCGCCCTCATTCGGCACGACATCACCGGCGGCCCAGGCCTGGCCATAGCGAGTCAGCAGATCGCGGGGGAAGCGGTCGAATCCCACCGCCACGGCCGTATGGGTCGTAAACACATTGCCCGCCCGGGTTGCCCACATTGCCTCCTCGAAGGTCAATCCGGACCGCCGGGCAAACGCCCGTGCGCGCTCCAACACCGCAAACGCCGCGTGGCCCTCATTCAGATGACAGATTTGGATTTCGGGGTGCAGCGCCTCAATCAGGCGCCAGCCGCCGACGCCAAGGACAATCTCCTGCACCAGCCGCATTTCGCTGCCGCCGCCATATAGCTTGCCGGCGATACCGCGATCGACCGGACCATTGACGGGATCGTTGGTGTCCAACAGATAAAGCAAGGTCCGCCCGACCTGGACGCGCCACACCCGCAGATGGAGCGTTCGTCCCGGCATTTCGACCGGAATATGCAGCCATGCGCCATCCTTGGTCCGAGCCGGCTCGATCGGCATGCTGGACGGGTCGTTGAAGGGATAGGCCTCATGCTGCCTGGCGGACGCATCGATCATCTGATGGAAGTAGCCTTCCTGATACAGCAGGCCGACGCCAACAACCGGCAGGCCCAAATCGCTGGCGGCCTTCAGGAAATCGCCGGCTAAAATGCCCAGCCCGCCGGCGTAAAGCGGCAGGGCCTCCCCCAGACCGAATTCCATGCTGAAATACGCGACGCCGGCCAGCGACTTGTCGCCCCCGACCTCGGAAAACCAGCCGCGATCCTCCAGATAGGTGTTACGCGCCGCGAGCAACGCGCGCAGGCTGGCAACGAAATCCGTGTCGGCGGCCAGTGCATTCAGCCTGTCGGTTGAAAGGTCCTCCAGAATGCTCCACGGGTTATGGGTAAGGCGCCACATTTCGCTATCGGCCCTCGCCCACAGCTCATCGGCCTCGTGGCTCCAGGTCCAGCGCAGGTCCAGCGCCAAATCGCGCAGCCCGTGCAGCGCCACGGGCAGTTCCCGCCATGGTATCATAATCGGCCCCTTCGTTTGGACGCCGGCGTACCGGCCATCAACAACCGCATCTTACTTTCCAAGTCGCCCCGTCCGTCATCGACGGGCGTTCAAGCCCGCGGCACCGTCGCGTCACGCACCCTGGCAAACCATCGGACTATGGATTGTCCTGTCCCCTCGCGGCCGCGCCGCTGGCGAGTTCAACGACCTCGGCGGTGATTTCCTCCTGCCGTATCTGACGCGCCAGGCCGCGCAGATCCGCTGACATCGTTTCCAGGTTGTTCTTGGCCGCCAGCATCGCCGCCACCCTGGCGTCATTTTCCGCGGCGAACGCACTCAGCGCCGCTTCGCAGAGTTCCGCGAACACATATTCCTCCGCCAAACGTCCTAACAACACGTCCGGCGGCATGTCGGTTAATGGCGGCAGCGCCGACGTCACCGGTGCGAACCGATGAAAATCGAAGGGCAGCAACGTCCGCCGGCTAGCGCCCACGCCATGTTCGGCTGACCACGCGGGCACGATGACATCGACCCGGTTTTCGGATGCATCCGACAGCCAATCGTACAGCGCATCCGCGATGCGTCCCGCAAGGCCGGCTACCAGGTTGGCGTGCGGCACCATCGCGGCATGCCAGTACAGCGGAAGTCCTCGCTCCTTCGCCAGCGTGGCGCCGCGCGATCCGACCAGGAAGATATCGCGTGCGCCGGACCCGTCGCCGGCCGAATCCAACATGCGGTCATTGAAAGCGCCGGCAAATCCCTGTTCGGCGGCAAACACGATTAGCGCGTTTCGGCTGGCGCGCGCCGCGCCGGGATGCTGGTGAACCGGGCTCATTCCCAGCGTCTGGCCGATGGAAGCGGCAATCGTTGCTTCATACGCGCGCAGCCCGGTCAGCAATCCCCGCGCCTGTTGGGACCGGCTCGCGGAGATGCCGCGCATCGCCGCCACCACCGTTTCCAACTGCTGGACGCTGTCGATGCGTTTCGTGATTTCAGCCAGGCGCTCCGTCATGAAGCGGCGGCCTTGAGTTTGGCGGCGAGCGTCCGCAACGCCGCCCGCAGCACGGCCAGCCGCTCGTTATCGATGACACCCCCTGTCGCTAGCATGCTGACGGCCGCGCCGGCATGCTGGTCGATCCATGCCGGCAATGCGTCCCGCAGATCGGCCATCCGATCCGGTGTCACCGCGTCCACCAGCCCATCGCGCTGGGCCAGGGCCAATCCGACCTCATCCACCAGACGCAGCGGGGCGTAACGCGGCTGCGACAGCATGGCGCGCAGACGCTGCCCCTTGGCCAATTGCGTTTTGACCCGTTCGTCTGGTGCCCCGCCGAAGCGGGAAAACATCTCCAGTTCCAGAAACTGCGCATAATCCAGCCGCATGGCGCCAGTCACGGCCCGCAATGCCGGGGCCTGGGTCTTGCCGCCAACCCGGCTGACGCTGGTGCCGATATCGATGGCCGGCTTCTGGCCCTCCTGAAACAACTTCGCGTTCAGGACGAGCTGACCGTCAGTGATCGAAATCAGGTTGGTCGGGATATAGGCGCTCAGGTTGCCGGCATCCGTTTCGGCAATGGGCAGCGCGGTCAGCGAACCGCCGCCGCGCGCTTTCGACAGCTTGGCCGCCCGTTCCAGCAAGCGGGCGTGCAGATGGAAGACATCGCCGGGGAAGGCCTCCCGGCCGGGGGGCTGACGGGTCAGCAGCGCGATTTCGCGATGCGTCGCGGCATGTTTGGACAGGTCGTCGATCACCACCAGCACATGCTGCCCGCGATCGCGGAAATGCTCCGCCATCGTCATCCCGGCGAACGGAGCGATCCATTGCAAACCCGGCGAGGCGGTTGCGGCGGCAACCACGAAGATGCAGCGATCGGGCGCGCCATGCTGACGAACAGCTTCGATCGATCGGGCGACGCTCGAGGATTTCTGTCCCACGGCGATATAGACGCAAACGATGTCGGAGTTCCGCTGGTTGACGATCGCGTCGATGGCGATCGCGGTCTTCCCGGTGGCTCGGTCGCCGATGATCAGTTCGCGCTGCCCCCGCCCGAGCGGAAACAGCGCGTCAATCGTCAGGATGCCGGTCTGCACCGGCTGAGTCACCAGGTCGCGCTCCACGATCCCCGGTGCGGGCGCCTCGATCGGGTTTTGCGCGGCGGCGTCGATCGGCGCACCGCCATCCAGCGGGCGCCCCAGCGGATCGACTACACGGCCCAGCAGATTATCGCCGACAGCGGTGCGGATGACCGCCCCGGTGCCATGAACCTTGTCGCCGGCCTCGATCGTTTCGGCATCGTCCAGCACCACGCAGCCGATCCGGTCGCGGTCGAGCGTTTGGGCGAATCCTAGCTGCCCACGCTCAAAGCGCAGAACTTCGTCCAGGCGAACCTCCGGCAGGCCGGAAATCATGGCGATCCCGTCGCCGATGGATTGGACGCGGCCGAACTCTTCCACCACCGGCCCTATCGCGGCGGTGGCAACCCGCTCAAGCCAGGACGATCGGCTTGTCATCGACCTTCAACTCCTTGGCGATAGACTCCAGATCGGCGCGCCAGTTGTTCCGCAGGCGGGCATGGCCGCCCATGACTTCGATGCCCAGGATCAGGGCCGGATCGACTTTGAACTCCAGCTTCCTGCCACTGAAGCGCTGGCGCAGCATCGCCCGAACCGGCTCGCTGAGCGGCCCGGAGGTCGCGACCACGAGCGGCCCGTCATCCTCCGTCAGGCCCCGCGGATCGTCCGCCGGCAAGGAGCCGATCCAACCGCCGAGCGATTGTTGCAGGATAGTGTCGATCGTCTCCGCCGGAAGCCGGCCCAACAGACGGCCGGCAATGGCCACCGCGAGATCCTGTGCCTCCGCCTCCAGCGCGCGGCGCATGTCCGCGTTCTCGCGGGCCAGGGTGACGGTTGCCGCCTCCCGATTCCGCGCGATCTCCTGTGCTGCCTGTGCCAGCAGTTCGGTGCGCTGTGTCTCCGCGGCGGTGTGCGCCTCGGCCAGGATGCGGTCCCGATCCGCCATCACCACCTGATCGCGAGCGGTAGCCGCTGCAAGCTGGGTCTCCGCTTCCTCTCGCTTGGCGGCCGCATCGCTCAGCAGCTTTTCGGCGGCCGCCTTGCGTTCGGCGACGATGGCAACGACCGGGCGGAACAGAAACCGCCGCAGCAGCCACAGCAGCACAAGGACGTTGACCGTCTGCAGAACCAGCGTGGACCAGTCGAAATGCATCAGTGCACGAGCGGATTGGCGAACAGCAGCAGCAAGGCGATCACCAGGCAGTAGATCGCCATCGTCTCGATCATCGCCAGGCCGACGAACAGCGTGCGAGAGATCGTTCCCGCCGCTTCGGGTTGGCGGGCGATGGCATCCATCGCGGCGGCAACGGCCCGGCCCTCGGCCAGGGCAGGCCCGATTGCCCCGAACGAGACGGCCATGGCCGCGCCGATAATGCTCGCGATCTGAATCCCGTCCATGGCGTTACTTGCCCTTCCGCTGTTTCGGTTCGGAGTCGGAACCCAGCACACCGGCGATGAAGACCATCGCCAGGACGCTGAAAATATAGGCCTGAACAGCACCGGTCAGCAGATCCAGCGCCATCAGCGGCACCGGCACCAGCAGCCCGACCAGCGACAGAACGATGCCGACCACGAACACCCCGCTCATGACATTGCCGAACAGGCGGACGACCAGGGAGAACGTGCGGGTGATCGTTTCTATCAGGTTCAGCGGCATCATCAGGATGCTGGGTTCGGCAAAGGTGGCTGCATAGCCGAACAGTCCACGGGCCTTGATCCCGTAGTATGCAACGGCGAAGAACACGATCAGCGCCAATGCCGCATCGGTTTCGATATGGGCGGTCGGCGGTTCGGCGCCGGGAATCAGCGATGACCAGTTGGCGGTGAAGATGAACAGGAACAGGGTTCCGATCAGCGGCAGATAGGGCTCCGGATCGGTCCGCATGGTGTCGCGGATTTGCGTCTGGATCGCCGCCACCACCACCTCCAGCGCCGCCTGCCTGGTGGACGCATGGACCGAGAGCCGCCGGGTCAGCAGCCACGCCCCCACGGACAGCAGCAGCATGATCGCCCACGTCACCACTACAGGCGCCGACACAGCCACAGGGCCGATGTAAAATAGGATATGCAGGCTAAGCGGCGACCCCATCACCCGGGCTCCGCCGTCAGCCGCATGACGATGGGCCGAGCGATGAAGATGCCCAGGGCGGTGAGCAGGAGTGGGAGGGGGCCGGATAGCGCCGCCAGATAGAGCAGGCCGCCCAGCACCGCCATCCGGCCCGCTTGCAACGCCGCCGCGATCCAGACACGGCCCGGGCGCGCGTAGAGCGACGTATTCCAGCGCAGCAGGGCGAAATACAGCCCCCCTGCCACCAGGCCCAGCGCGGTAAAGCCAACTTCTATCGTCATTGATCGCGCACCCATCGCCAGGCGGACCAGCAGCCCACCGCAAGCCCCGCCATCATCAGCGATCCGGTCCAGAAGATCCCCGAACCGAACCGCTGGTCGATCCAGCGCCCGAGGAAACTGCCCAACAAAGTCGGCACCACGATCGTCCAGCCCAGCGCCCCGATCTGCGCCAGATAGCGCCCGAACGAGGGTTCACCTTGCCGCATCCAGGCCTGGTAGCGCGCCCGCTGGCGGCGCACAGAACGCAGCAGACCATCTGGCTCGTCGGTCATGCGCCAAGCCCGGTCTGGCGATCGGGACGCAGCGCATCGATGATCCGTCGCACGGTTTCCGCGTGCAGCCGCGTCGCCGCGACACGTCCGGTTCGTTCAGACTCGGCATCCGCCTTGAATCGCACCAGAACCGACGCCTCCAACGCATCCAGGTCGTCGCCGCGTTCGGCCTCCCGCGTGGCGATGGCGATACGCTGGCCGCCTTGCACGCTCAGGACACCGCGGCGAACCGCACAATTCGCCTGCCGGCCATCCGCATGGCGCCAGCCCACGACCGACACGGTTAACGCCGTCAGAAAGTCCGCATGCCCGGGCCATATGCCAAAGCCGCCGCTTTCATCCTCGGCCCGCAGGCTGACCACATCGTCATAGTCGGCGACGACCGCCCCGGGATCGGTGATCAGCAGCCTCATGTGGCGACCCCTCCGGCGGCGGCGGTTCTCGCTTCCTCAATGCCGCCGATCATGTACAGCGTGCTTTCCGCCCAGCCGTCCGCCTCGCCAGCCAGGATCGCCTTGCAGCCCGCCAGCGTATCCGCCAGCGGCACCGACCGGCCCGCGATGCCGGTGAAGGCTTCCGTCACCGCGAATGGCTGAGTCAGGAACCGCTGCAAACGGCGCGCCCGGGTGACGATCAAACGGTCCCGAACGCCGAGTTCCTCCATCCCCAGCAGGGCGATCACGTCACGCAATTCGCCCCAGTGGGCCAGGGTTTCGCGCACCTGTTCGGCGAGGGCATAATGCTCTGCGCCGACGATCAGCGGATCGAGCAGCACCGAAAACGACGCCAACGGATCGACCGCCGGATAGATTCCCTCCGCCGCCAACCCGCGCGACAGCACGATCGCACTCTCCAGATGGCTGGAGATCGTGGTTACCGCCGGATCGGTGAAATCGTCCGCCGGGACATAAACCGCCTCGATCGCGGTGATGGAGGCCCCGGCGACCGAGGCGATCCGCTCCTGCAAGGCCGCCACCTCGGTTGCCAGGGTGGGCTGGTAGCCGACGCGGGACGGCAGGCGCCCCAATAATCCGGATACCTCGCTGCCCGCCTGGACGAAGCGGAACACATTATCCATCAGTAACAAAACATTCTGGTGTTTCTCGTCGCGGAAATACTCGGCGATGGTCAGCGCGCTCAGGCCCACCCGCCACCTTGCGCCCGGCGGTTCGTTCATCTGCCCATAGACCAGGACGGTGCGGGCCAGGACCCCGGAGTCCCGCATGTCGTGCAACAGTTCGTGACCCTCACGGGATCGCTCGCCAACGCCCGCGAAAACCGAGATGCCCTGGTACTTCTCCACCATCGCATGGATCAGTTCCATGATTAGAACGGTCTTGCCTACGCCGGCGCCGCCGAACATCGCGGCCTTGCCGCCTTGGGCGAGCGGTACCAGCAGATCGATCACCTTGATTCCGGTTTCGAAAACCGTGCTGGCTTCGGTTTGCGCGGTCAGCGGCGGCGGGCGCCGATGAATTGGCCAGCGCGGCAAATCCGGCGGCAGCGCCGGCCCCCGGTCCCCGGTCTCCCCCAACACGTTCAGAAGCCGGCCCAGCACCGCATCGCCGACCGGAACCCTGACGGGCCCGCCCGTGGCCTGAACCTTGGCGCCGCGCCGTAACCCCGTCGTGGGCTGCAACGCGACCGCGCGAACGGTGACGTCGTCCAAATGGCTTTGGACCTCGGCTGTCAATGCGCCTTGCTGGTCCCATTCAACCAGCAAGGCTTCCTCCAGCAACGGCAGCCTGCCGGTGTCGAAGCAGACGTCGATCACAGGTCCGCGCAGGGCGACTACCCTGCCCTGTCCGCCCATTGGAGATTCAGGTCGCATCCGTGACGGCATCGGGATGGAGCGCCAATGCGCGCACCAAATCCGCTCGGCTGACGATACCGACCAGCTTGCCATCCCGCACGATGGGCAGACGTTTGACATGATGGCGAACCAGCATGTCCGCCAGGACCGGAACGGTGGTCTCGGGCGACGCGGTGACAACCGGCGTCATCATCAGGTCGCGCGCCAGACGATTGCCCACGCGAATGCTTTCCAGGAAAGTTGGCGAAAGATCCGTGCCGTCAGCAAGGATATTTAACCACCAGGCCCGCTTTTCCGCGATCTCCTGGCCGACCGGCCGCAGCAGGTCCCCCTCGCTGACCATGCCGAGAAGGCGGCCGTCCCTGTCCTGGACAGGCGCAGCGCTGATGCCGCTGTCGCTGAGCAGTTTCGCGATCTGGGCGATGGTATTATCCGGACGAACGGTCTTGACGTCTTTGGTCATGATGTCGGCGGCAGTGAGCGGCATGGATCCCTCCGAACGCGTTGCTCTTGCCGAAGAATGCACCTGACCGCACGAGGGTCATTGATTTGTCTCAACAGCGCCGGTTCGCGGGTCTTCGCCGGTTATCCCCGTCCCGCCAGACGCTGGATCGGCGTCTCCCTCCCGGTGTACCGATCCCGATCACACGAAACCAACCCGCTATTGTGCCACCCGCTTGAATCCGAACGGCGCCAGTGCGGCGAATGCGGCATCGGAGCGGATGAATGTCAGCCACGCCTTGGCGGCTTCGGCATGGGGCGCGCCGCGTACCATGGCGGCGCTGTAAATCGCCGTTGTGTTCTGATCGGCCGGGATCGCGACATGGGCGATCGGGTGCCCCTGCTGTTCCTGGAATATCGCCTCCGACGTCCAGGTCACCCCCGCCTGCACCAGCCCCTGCATCAGGAACAGCGGCGTTTGCCGGTGATGGATACGGGTCAGGATGGTAGTTCCATCCGATACTTTCGTCTCATACACCGAAACCGCCAGCGCCTCCCCGCCCGCCTTGACCAGCGATGCCCGGATTTGCCGGGCAACACCCTCGAACGCCGGATTCGGCATCGCCAGGGCCAGATCGGGGCGGCCCAGGTCCGCCAGGCCGCCAATGTGGGCGGGGTTGCCAGCCGGAACCATGATCGTTAGCTCATTCGTCGCGAATGAAACGACCGGAGCTGTCAGGCGGCCATCCTTCACCCAGCCCTCGCTGGCGCGCTGTTCCGCCATCATCACGTCCGGCTTCACCGTGAACGTCAGGTTGCCGGAGGTCACGGTTCCCCCCGCCGCGATCTGCTTCATCAGCAAACCCGGCGGCAGCGTCTCGTAGAACACCCGGCCGCGATAGGCCGGATAGGCCTTACCGAACGCCCGCACGAGATCCCGCATCGCGAAGAAGTAGTTGCCGGATGCGTAAAGCACCAAATGCGGACGATCCAGGCTGCCGTGGAAATCCGCCATAGAGTCGGCGGGCGGTACGGTAAAGACCAGACCGGGCGCCGTCGCGCCGCTGTTGCTGCCGCCCTGCCAGGGCGGATACAGCGCCTCGGCGGCTTCCAGCTTGGCCGCCGGAGACCCGGGCGGCGCGGCCAACGCGGCGCCGATACTCAGCAGCAGGCCGCCGGCCGCCAGAACCAACCGGTTCATCGGGAGTATGCAAAACCGGCTTTCGCCAGTTCGACCATGGTTCCCACCGCCCCCGGAGTCATTACCACCCCCGGAATCAGGTGGTTGGTCAGTTCCGCGCACATCGCCTCGACCGAAATCTTGTCCGGATTGGTGTCCGCTGCGACCAGCTTGTCCGCCAGTTCCCAGGCCGCATTGTGGCACGCGAGAAACACCGCGCCGCGGCGTTGCAGCGCCTGGATACTGTTGGCGCCAGGAGAAAATGCTCCGTGCGGGTTCTGGTAGTCCTTCGGATCGGCATCCGCCGCGGCCGGCGCGGCCACCAGACTGTTGTGGGTCAGCTTGCCCCCCGCCAGTTTCGCCAAACCGTACTTGTCCCACATCGCATCGTCGTACAGCGCAAGCTGCGCGCTGCCGTGGGTCACGGAAATGCAAAGGAAGTCCGGGTGCCGGAACGACCAGATCTGCGCGTTCATCGCATTGCGCATCACGTTCAGCCAGGGGCCGGCGATATCGGTGTTGTCCCAGCTTTGCTTTGGGTTGCCGGCATAGTGCAGAACCGCATCCAGCGCTTCCGCATCCCACTGGCCGCGGCGATCCAGGATCATCGGCAACGTCTTGAAATCGCGCCGGCGCGGCAGCGATGCCAGCCGCTTGGTCAGGCTATCCAATGTGCGCGCGCCCGGCGGCATCAGGGAATCCGCCCGAGCGGCACCGGCCAATCCGGCGGAGGCCAGGGCGAGCCCGGCTAGTTTCAGGCTTTGACGACGTGCAGTCAGCAAGTTTGTATCCTCCCGATTATCGCCGGACAGACATGGCACCACGGTGTCCGGCGGAAGTGTGAGCCTAACCGTGTCCCAGGCTTCGCCAAAGCATGTACGCTGCGACAATGAAAATAATACCGGCGAAAACCCGCGTCAGGGTTTGCTTGCGCCCGGAGAGGTAGATGGCCGCCCGCATGCCCAGCAATCCGCCCAGAACACCGCCAGCGATGTATTCGGCGGCGACGATCCAATCCACCAACCCAGACATCGCGTAGTTCGCCGCCGTGGTCAGGCCGAACATCCCAACCGCGAAAAGCGACGTGCCGATCGCATAGATCATCGGCATGCCGGTGGCGAAGATCAGTCCCGGCACGATCAGGAAGCCACCGCCGATGCCGAAGAAACCGGACAGCATTCCCACACCCAGGCCAGTGCCGGCGGTCCGCAGCACATAGCGTGGCGTCAGCACCGCCGGCGCGTGCGACCCCTCATGCCGCGGCCGCAGCATCAGTACACCGACCAGGATCATCAATAATGCGAACAGAATCAGCAGGTGCTGCCCATCAAAGGCCTTCCCTAGCGTCGATCCCGCATAGGCGCCGCCAACCCCAGCCGCCGTAAAAATCGCCGCCGTCGGCCACCGCACATTCCCCGCTCGGGCATGCCCGCTCAGGTTCATAAAAGCGTTGGCGGAAACCGCAACCGCCCCAGTCCCAATGGCAAGATGGGGATTCTGCATGCCAACGACATACAGCAGCAGCGGCGTGGCGAGGATCGAACCTCCGCCACCGATCAATCCCAGTGTGAAGCCAACCAGTACCCCGCACCCCACCGCCAGCAGTGCCGTCAAAATCATCGTTCAACTCCGCGGCCAACCCGCTGGGGACAAGACAACGCAAGCAGGCAGTCGCGCGCACCGCGTTCAGGAACACCTGCCCGCACCCTACCCAGCGTTGGCGGCGCTGTGAAGCCGACCGCCGCTGTCAGCGCGGTCCGATTGACCCCGGGTCGTGGCGGTACCGGCCGGGCAGTGTATATCGGGATACCGCAAACCAGGAGCACATCGGCAATGATGGACCACGCACCGATCGGCCGGCCCATTGTCCCGTTGACCACGCCGAAGGCCGCGACAGCATGACGGGCGCCGGCCGCTGGGACGCAAAGCCCAACCGCCTGCCCTGGCCACCGATCATCTACCTCATAGCCGCGCTTGCCGGATTTGCGTGCGGCCGCATCCTCCCCGTCGCCAGCGATTGGTGGAGCGGACCATGGGTAAAAGCCGCGGGAGGACTGATCATGGCCATCGGGCTGGGGCTCGACCTGGCCGCCATGTTCTGGATGCACCAGCAACGCGCCAATATCCTGCCGCACCGAGCCGCCACAGCCCTGGTAACCACAGGCCCGTTCGCGCTGTCTCGCAATCCGATTTACCTCGGAAACACCTTGCTGGTAGCGGGGGCGGCGCTGTTGCTGAACAACCCGTGGTTCCTGGTGGCCGCGCTGATCGCCGCCTTCGCCGTCACCCACCTCGCGATCCAGCGCGAGGAAGCCCACCTCGCCACGCATTTTGGCGACCAATGGCGGGACTATGCCCATCGAACTCCAAGATGGCTGATCGGTCGCCGGCAAAAATGACTCCACCTCGACGAGGCCCGCCGCTATGGCGTTGGGTCGGTCACCTGGGCGACCATTTCGGTGTCCGGCAGGTCACGCGTGGTCCAGCCGCCACCAAGAGCGCGAACGAGTTGCACGCTGGCCTGTAGTTCCCGCGTCTCCAGCGCCAGTTCCGTGCGCTGCGCATCGAGCCAGGCGGTTTGGGTCTGCACCACATCCAGATAGTTCGTCGCACCTTCGCGATACAGGCTCATGGCCATGGTCGCCGCACGTTGCGACGATACCACCGCTGCTTTTTCCTGACGCAGCTCATCCCCAAGAATCCGCAAGCTGGAAAGACTATCTTCAACCTGCCGGAACGCGGTCAATACCACCGAACGATACGCTTCACCCGCACCACGCAACTGTGCGTTGGCAGAGGCTTCCTGCGCACGACGCAGCCCGCCTTCGAACAACGGGAACAGCATCTGCGGCCCGATCGTCCAGAACGTGAACGGCGCGCTGAGCAACGCGGCCTGCCCAGTGTTCTGGAACCCGACCAGGGCGCTTAGGCTGATATCCGGATAGAACGCCGCGCGTGCGATACCGACCACCGCATTGGCGGCCGCCACACGCCGTTCAGCCGCGGCGATATCCGGCCGGCGCTGCAACAATGTGGACGGCACGCCAGTGGGGATGTCTGGCACCGCAATCCGCACCACCCTTGGTTTGATCGAGAACGACGATGCCGGCTGACCGACCAGGCTCGCAATCGCGTGCTCATAAAGCGCCCGCTGGTTCAGCACCTCGGTTTCCGCCGCTTGAGCCGACTGCAGCTGATCCTCCGCCTGTGCTACATCCAGTCCAGACGCGATCTTGCCGTCGTAGCGGGCCTGCGTGATCGACAGCGCCCGCTGATAGATCTCGACCGCCTGCCGCAGCAGCTTCGCCTGTGCGTCCAACCCCCGCAGCGATGTATAATCCGTCGCCAGTTCCGCATGCAGGCTTAGTTGGATCGTGGCCAGGTCGGCCCCGCTGGCTTGTGCGGCGGCCGTCTGCGCCGCCAGTCCGTTACGCAGTCGTCCCCAAAGGTCGAGATCATAGCTGATGGATGTATCCAGGACATTCGACGGATATTCATTCATCTGCCCCCTGGGGCGCAGGGGCCGCCTTTCCGACTGTTTGTTCGCCGTCAGTTGGCCCCCGGCAATGACCTGCGGCAATAACGGTGACGCCGCCTGCGCCACATCCGCGCGCGCTACGTCGTAAGCGGCAACCGCTTCGGCGATCGTCGGGTTATTCGCATCGACCATCGCTTCCAACCGGTCGAGGTCAGCATCCGCATACACCGCCCACCATGGCCCGCGCGGCAGCGTGTCGGCCGGATGCGCCAGTTGCCACGGCCCGGATTCCTTGAATGACACCGGAACGGCGGGAACGTCCGGCACGTGGTAATCGGGCGCCAGTGAGCAGCCGGCCAGCATCACCGATCCGAGCAACGCAACCCGGTGTTTCACGCGTTTCATCGCTCCGCCACTTCGGTCTGGCCGTTTGGCCCCACGACGCGGACCAATTCGCCAGCGAGCAACGAGTCCGGCGGGCTGTTTATCACCCGGTCGTTCGACCGCAGGCCTGACAGCACCTCCATCTCGGTGCCAAGATCGCGCCCGGCTTCGATCGGCCTGATCTGGACCTTGCCGTCCTCACCCAATACAGCGACCTTCAGCCCGTCCTGGCGAAACAACAAGGCGCTGGTCGGAATGCGCATGACATCGGGCTGCCCTGGCAGCTTGAAATGCACCTGGGCGAAGGTGCCGGGCGTCAGGACATTGTCCTTATTGTCAGCAGCCAGTTCCACCAGCAACGTGTTCGAAATCGGATCGATCGCGCCTGCCGTGGTCGCGACGGTGGCCGGGAACTTCTTGCCCGGATACTGCGGCAGCGACAGGAACGCCTGCATACCGTTGACGATGTCGGCGGATTCGGATTGCGGCACCCGCACATAAACCCGCATTTCATGCACGTCGGCGACCGCGAACAGTTCCGGCCCGACCCCGCTGCCGGCGTTGATCAACGCGCCCACATCGGTTTTGCGGGCGGTAATCACCCCGTCGAACGGTGCCACGATGTGCTTGAACGCCTGCAGCGCCTGCAGCCGGTCCACATTGGCCTGGGCCGCCGTCACCGCCGCTTGTTTCGCCGCGGAGTCGCCGGTCTTCACGTCAACTTCCTGCACCGCGACCGCATCGGACTTCAGCAGCTTCTGCCACCGGGCCGCGGTGAGTTGCGCCAGCTTAAAGGTCGCCTGGGCAACGCCAAGATTGGCCTTTGCCTGTGCCAGTTCCTGGTCCAGATCGGGGGTCTCGATCGAAGCCAGCTTCTGGCCCGTTTTCACACGTGCGCCGATATCGGCATACCACATTTTCAGGTAGCCGCTGACCCGAGCATAGATCGGTGCGTGAAAGTAGGCGTCGATAGTGCCCGGAAGCACGATTTCCTGATCGGTGACACCCAGTTCGGGGTTGATCAAGCTGACGGTTGGGATTGCCTGCTCCGCCGTCAATCGGACCAGATTCTCCTCGCTTCTGCCGCGATCGAGGATACCATACGTTGCCAACAGCGCCGCGACCGTCAACCCGCCCAGACCGAAAACAAACAGCCTTCCGCGCTTTACGTTTGGGGGTCCATCCTGGTGTGCAACAACCTGTTGTTCGCCGCCGTCGCGACCGTGATCGGCACCGGCAGCCCGGGCCCTGCCAACGTGATGTGATTGCGGTTCCGAGGGCGGTAAAGCGTCCCCGAATGAATCTTGCATGGGAATCTCCGGCGGATCAGGCGTTTAATTGAGAAAGATGAAGGCCCTTGGCGGCAGCCTGGCGGCGCTGCTGTAGTCCATGGACCAGACTGAACACAGTAGGCACGAACAATAAGGTCGCGCAGGTTGCCACCAGCAGACCACCGATGACCGCTCGGCCAAGCGGGGCGTTCTCCTCACCCCCCTCGCCCAAGCCCAACGCCATCGGCGCCATGCCGATAATCATCGCCAAGGCTGTCATAATGACCGGGCGGAACCTGATTAATCCTGCTTCCAGTGCCGCCCTGACCGGGTCATCACCCATCGCCAGCCGCTCCCGCGCGAAGCTGATGACGAGGATGCTGTTGGCGGTCGCGACACCCATGCACATGATCGCCCCCGTCAATGCCGGCACCGACAGCGTGGTGTGCGTCAGGAACAGCATCCACACGATCCCGGCAAGCGCGGCGGGCAGCCCTGTCACGATCACGAACGGATCGAGCCACGACTGGAAATTCACCACGACCAACAGGTAGATTAGCACGATTGACCCAAACAGGCCGGCGAACAGTTCGAAATAGGCGGTCTGCATGGTTTCGACCTGGCCGCGCAGCACCACCAACGCGCCTTTGGGAACCTGATCCTTGGTTTCGGCCAGAATCTTCTGGATATCGGACGCAACCGCGCCAAGGTCTCGCCCTTGAGTGCTGGCGAAAAGATCGATGACCGGTTGCACGTTGTAGTGCGACACCACGGCGTCGCTTGGACCGCGCCGGATCGTGGCCAATGCGCCCAGCATCTGGCTCGCCTTGCCGTTGGTGATTGGCATGTTACGCAGGTCAGACCATGAGTCGATACGATACTGCGGCGTCTGGACCACGATCGGATAGGAGACCCCGTTCCGCGGATTCAGCCAGAACGAAGGCGCCACCTGGCTGCTGCCCGCCAATGTCGTCAGCACGCTGTTGGCGACGTCTCGCTGCGTCAGTCCGACCGAGTTCGCGAACGAGCGGTTCACGTCCACATACAAGGTCGGCTCATTAAATGCTTGCTGCATCCTCAGGTCGGCCACGCCGGTTACGCCGCGGATGCGCGTCTGCAACATCTCGGCATAGGCTCGGTTCGCCTTTTGGTTCGGGCCGATCACCTGCACATCGACCGGCGCCGGCAACCCGAAGTTCAGGATCTGAGTGATGATGTCCGCCGGCAGGAACGCGAAGCTGGTTCCTGGAAACTGCACAGGCAAATCCGCGCGAAGCGCATCGATATAATTCTGGGTCGGACGGTGGTCGGGATCGAGCGTGATATAGATATCGGCATCCTCCGTCCCGATTGTACCGGAGTTGCCGTAAGCCAGGTTGATGCCGCTGACCGGCAGACCGATGTTGTCAACGACGCCATCCAGATCGGCGGGCGGAATGATTTGGCGGATGCGCCGCTCCACCAGATCGCACAGCCGTGCCGCCTCCTCGATGCGGGTGCCGGTTTGGGCGCGAACGTGCAGCTTGATCTGCCCGGCATCCACCAGCGGAAAGAAGTTCTGGCCAAGGAAAGGCGCCAATCCCAACGACACCAGGATAACCGTCATGAACCCGATAATGAACGAAACCGGATGTCCAACGGCAAAGCGCAGCATATTGAAATAGCGCTGGCGGATCGCCGCGAACACCGCTTCGAACCCTAGCTGGAAGCGCACCAGCGGGTTGCGCGACCGCTTCGGCTCCCCTGTCACATGCGGCGTATGTTTCAACAGGAACTTCGCCATCGTCGGCACCAGCGTGGTCCCTAGGATGAACGAGGCGGCCAGCGCGAAGATCACCGCCTCCGCCAGCGGCAGGAACAGGTAGCGGGCAACGCCGCTGAGCAAGAACATCGGCACGAACACGATACAGATAGACGATAGCGACACCAGCGCCGGGATCACGATCTGCCGGGCACCATCCATGATGGCGGTGGCGCTATCCTTCCCCATCTCCATATGTCTGTTGATATTTTCGATGGTTACGGTCGCGTCATCGACCAGGATACCCACCGCAAGCGCCAACCCGCCCAACGTCATCACGTTGATGGTTTCACCCACCACCGACAGCATCATGATCGACGCCAGTACCGCCAGCGGAATGGAGATCGTGATGATCAACGTGGAACGCCAGCTTCCCAGAAACAGCAGGATCATCAGGCCGGTCAGTGTGGCAGCGATCGCGCCTTCGCGGACAACGCCCGACACCGCCGCCTTCACGAATACCGATTGATCGCCCAGTAGGAGGACATGAACGCCCGGCGGCAAGCTCGCCTCGATACGCGGCAAAATCGCCTTTACCCCGGCGATAATATCCAGAGTCGAAGCCGAACCGGCTTTCTGGATTGTCATCATCACCGCGCGGTCGCCGTCCATGCGAACGATGTTCGTCTGCGGCGGGGAGCCATCGTGCACATACGCGACATCATGCACGTAAACAATCGTTCCGCCTGTCCGCTTAACCGGCAGGTCGTTCAATTCGGCAATCGCCCGCGGGCTGGAGTTCAGTGCGACGGTGTATTCGAATTTGCCTATCTTTTGCGTCCCCGCCGGAATCACCAGGTTCTGTTCCGCAATCGCCGTCACGACGTCCTGCGGCGACAGATTTTTGGCCTGGAGCTTATCCATATCCAGGTCAACCTGAACCTGACGGACCTTGCCGCCATACGGCGCCGGTATCGCCGCACCGGCCACAGTTGCCAATTGCGGGCGAATGAAATTCTGCGCCAGGTCAAATAAAGCGGTTTGGGATACTGTCTTACTCGACAGTGCAAGCTGTAATATGGGAACGCTGGACGCGTTGTACCTCAGTACAATAGGCGGTGTAATGCCCGGCGGCAGCAGCTTGAGCACGGTTTGCGATGCAGCCGTTACTTGTGCCATCGCCGCACTGATGTTCACGGTGGGCTGGAAGAAGATCTTCACCACCCCATAGCCGGCCAGGGACTGCGATTCAATGTGTTGAATATCGCTGACCTGTGTCGTCAACGAACGTTCATAATAGTAAATAATACGTCCCGACATGTCTTCGGGCGGCAGCCCGGCATAGGTCCAAACAACGCTGACGACAGGAATTCCGATCGCGGGGAAAATGTCAGTAGGCGTCCTGAAAGCCGCGAGAAAGCCAAACAGGCCAATCAAGATCGCCATCACAACGAAAGTCAGCGGCCGGGTTAGGGCTAACCGGATAACTGCAAGCATAGAAGTATTCCTTTTAGCCCAAACGGCTGACCGAGGAGTGGCCTACGCTACGGATCGAACCGAGCCGCGCGGTACCGCGCGATTCGTCACCCTGACCACGCCAGCCGCGAAGCCAGGAATGCTTCGTCGAACGGTTCGCTATCGGGGCAGGTAAAGAACGATCCGCGATACAGCAGTGAAGTTCAAAAATACAACCAGGAGACGCATCGCCGACGGTAAGAGTGAATTCATGCAACTTGACAATTGCCAAAACAATACTTAGCCCAAGACCATGTCCATTGATATGGCGGCTTTTGTCAACCCGGTAAAAACGAGTCAGGACCGCGTCGCGCTCCGCTTCCGGGATCCCTGGCCCGTTGTCGGCCACGCTGATCACCGGCCCCTTCTCTGTCGCCGAGATCGACAACCGCACAGTCCCACCGGACGGCACAAACTTGATCGCATTGTCCAGCAGGTTGGCGACTGCTTCGATCATTAAATCACGATCGCCGAAAATCGGTTCAACCGAATCCTCCTCGACGACAAACCCGATGTTCTTTTCCTCGGCGATAGGCCCATACAGGTCGGCCGCCGTTCCAACGATTTCATTCAAATTGACAAAAGTGAACGCCGCGCGGCGCTGACCGCCCTCGATTTCCCCAATACGTAACAATGCTGTAATGATAGTCTGTGCTTGATCAAGACCCGCGATCGCACGATCCGAGACCACGGCCAGATCGGCCATCGTTTCCGCTTTCGCGCGCCCACGCTCCAGCACCGTTCTTACCCGAGCCAACGGCGTACGCAGGTCATGGGCTATGTTGTCACTGATGCTTTGAACGTCCGCCAGCAGCCGTTCGATCTCGGCAAGCATTCGGTTGACGCTCTCCGCCAACTGATCGAACTCATCGGAATTGCCTTGAATCGGCAAACGCTCATGAACGTCGCCTTGCATAATCCGCTCGATCGCCTCATTCACCGCCTTGACCCGACGTTGCGCCCGCCGCCGCAGCCACAGGCCAACGCCTAGCGCTGATCCAATCGAAGGGATCGCCCCGAGGAACAAGGCCCCCGCAACGATATCCGCCAGCGTGCTCAGCACGCCCACACCCCGCCCGATCAACAGCAAATCACCGTCCGGCAGGTGTCTGGCAGCGACAATCATCGTGCGAGCCGATGAATTTTGGCCTGACCCGGCGATTTCCATCTGGCGCGCAGTGCCATCGGCGACCAAATCCGGTGGGATACGCTCGATGTTCCCGCTGATCAGCCGGCCGTCCGCGCTGAACAGCGCGGAATACATGGTATTGTGATATTGGTCGTGAAGCTCCCGCGGAAACTGCGTCCGCACCATCCACTGGATTTCCTCCGGGGTTCCCTGCGCCATCGCCGCCGCCTGACTGACGACCGCGGCGGAAATCCGCTGCATCTCAAACGCCTTGGTTTGACGATAGATCACCCCGAACAGCATCACGCCCGACAGAATGCTAAGGCCCGAAAAGGCCACCGCCAACCGAAATGTGCCGGTCGGAAAGAACTTAGCTAGGGTCACGAAGAATGAACCCTACGCCGCGAATGCTCGGTAGCATCCTCTCCCCGTCTGGACCGTCGATCTTCCGACGCAACCGACCGATATGAACATCGACCAGATTGGTTTGCGGCAGAAAGCGATAGTGCCAAACGTCTTCCAGCAGCATATCGCGCGTAACCACGCGATCTGGCCGACGCATGAAATATTCCAAAAGCTTGAACTCGCTTCCGGACAGTTCGATCACCCGCTCGCCCCGGCGAGCGACGCGCTCGATCAAATCCAGTTCCAGTGGCCCGACGCGGAGTATCGTCTCTCGCGTTTCAAGCGGGCGGCGCAACAAAGCCTCCACCCTGGCGGCAACCTCGGGAAGCGCGAATGGCTTCGTCACATAATCGTCGCCGCCGATCTTCAGGCCGCGGATGCGATCGTTGACCGCCCCCAGCGCGCTGACCACCAGCACCGGCACGCGAAATCCGTCGCTGCGCAAATCCTGGATAATGGAAAATCCGTCGCAGCCCGGCAGTAGGAGGTCAACGATCAGAAGATCGTAGTTGCCCTGCCTGGCTTCCTCGGCCCCGCGGGTTCCTGTCGCCACATGGGTCACGTCGTAAGACCGGTCAATCAGGTCGTTGACAAGGTCGTCGGCGATCTCCTGATCGTCCTCGATCACCAGAATTCGCCCGCGTGAAGGCGACGTCATCTTCTCCACCATGCGGATTCCAGGCGGCCGGAGTTCAACATTGGCGGGCATATTCACAGCGGGGACCTCTAATGGGGGCGCGTCTAAGCCGGCCGAGGCAGCATTTATCTGCCAGCGCGCTATAATGATATAATAAGCAGTTTTGTCGCGACACTTAATAATTTTACAGGAAGTTGACGAGGTGAATCATCCCCGCCCTCGGATAAAAAACAATGAGAGAGACAATTTTATGGGACACGTCTAAGCCAAATTCGCGGCTTCAAGGCATAATATCCTGCGCACACCGAACAAGACGGTTACCAGATCGCTGTCGAAAACCGGTGCGGCCGAGCCCATAACCAAATCCCAGAAATGTCTGACCAGGAGAGGTGGGCCATAGGGGCACACTTTCCCAAGTAATTTTTAGGGTCAGCCTGTTTGGTAAGCCACTAAAGTCCAAGGCTCGGATTTTAAATCCATTGTTAATGGGTGGTGGTGGCCCGTCATACGGAATCGGGGTTCCGCCGGGGGGTGCGGCATACGACGAAAAACGGCGGGGAAGATCCCCGCCGCTTCTGTCGTTCAGATTTTACGACAGCTTACCAGTTCATAACCAGTGCCGTCTCGATGCCCTGACCGCGACCATCGACGGTACGGCCGTTCTGGCCGGGGACGCCCTGGTTGAAGTCGAAGCCACCCTGATGGCGCTGCATGTACTGGTATTCGCCGACGACGGCCAAGCCCGGAGCCAGCTTGTAGTTGCCACCGATCGCGATACCCGTTTCATGACGCTGCGACACGCCGACCAGACGCGCATCACCCTGCGTATCGACCGACTCAAGCATCGCACCCAGCATCCATGGGCCGTTCAGGTACGTCACACCGCCAACAACCGCGTTCTGCGCAACGCCGCCAGCGGGGTTCAAGCTCAGCTGACCGTCAACCTGGCCGCCCATGTAGTCGATCGCATAGGTGAAATTCGAGTAGGTGACGGCGACGCCGATCTGCTCGAAGCCCAGGTTGTTGTAGCGCTGCTGCAGGAAAGCAAGACCACCGGCTGCGCGAGCCTGTGCCGGCGTCAGGTATGCACTCGTGCTCAGACCTTCCTTGCCGGAGATTTCATACAAGCCATAGGCCTTGAAATCGACCGATCCGAAGGTGTGCTGGTAGCGCAGCGCGGCGCCGGCCATGTTAATCCAACGGCTGGCATCGTTGCCAGAGGTGACGGAGGTGCAGTTCGCGTTCGCTTGGTTACAAACCGCGGGCTGAAACGCGCTGTAGCCGGATTGATCCGCAAAGATGTTGCTCTTGCTGGGCGCGTAGCTGGCGGCGAACTCAAGGCCATAGACCTGCGGAGACAGGTAGGCGATCTTGTTCGTCGCATATTCCGCACCGGACTGCGAAGCCCACACCCAGGGGATACCCATCGCGCCCTGCGGCGCAATCGCGTTCGGTCCGCCGCCGTTCAACGTGCCCATACCCGCATCCCAGCACTGCGAGGTAAAGATACACGGATCCATCAAACCGATAACGCCTTCGCCGCCGCCCAA
>DAIEHR010000203.1 GCA_027353465.1 Acetobacteraceae bacterium
TGGGGAACAACTCGGGCACGTACGCATACAGTCCGATGGTCACCAGGACATAAATGCTGGTGATCAGCGCGAAGCCGACGACGGTCAGCGCCGCCGGATCGCGCATGGCGGGATAGATGACCCCCAGCACGATGATCGCGGCGCAGATTGCCACCAGCGACTTCTGCCGCGGGAAGCGGTCGGCCAGCAGCAGCCCGACCAGCGCGCCGGCCGTGCTGCCGAACGACATCAATGTGGTAAAACCAAGCGATTGGACGATGGTCATGCCCTGTTTCACCAGGAATGTCGGCAGCCACGCGACAAAGCCATAGACCGAGACATTGACAGCCACGACCGTCAGGCACGCGGCCAGCAGGCGGCCGCGCATGTCCGGCGCGAACAGCCGGGATACCGGGACATGGCCGATCTCCAGGCTTTGCAGCCGGTCAACCGGCGGCAACGGGCCGCATCGCGCCTCGGTCTCGCGTTCGATGGCTTGCAGGGCGGCTTCGGCGTCGTCCAGGCGGCCGACCGATTCCAGCCAGCGCGGGCTTTCCGGCATGCGCTTGCGCAGCACCCACACCACCAGTGCGCCGCAGCCGGCAATGGCGAACATAGCGCGCCAGCCCAGGTTGGGGATGACGAAATAGCCGGTGAAGGTCGCGACCAGCAGGCCGGAATTAATGATCAGGCCCATCAACGAAACCCAGCGGCCGCGGAATTGGGGCGGCACGAACTCGCACAATGTGCCAGCCGCGACCACCAGTTCGGCACCGAGTCCGAGGCCCATCAGGAACCGGAAGCCAATCAGCCAATAGATATTGGGGGCGAACACGGCGGCGATCGAGGCAACGCCAAAGATCGCGAGGTTGGTCTGATACGAATACCGCCTGCCCATGCGGTCACCGATCCAGCCAGCCAGCCCGGCACCAATCAGCATGCCGAAAAAGGTGGCCGACACGAACGCCGCGTTCAGTTGCAGGGTGGAAAAGCCCTCCCGCAGCATCGCGGCGATGACGCCGCCGGCCAGGTAGATGTCGAACGCGTCCAGAAACGCGCCCGCGCTGATCAGCCACAGCACCCGCCAGTGAACGCGGGAGATCGGCAGGCGATCGAGGCGCGCGCCGGAATTGACGATCCGCGGCGGGGTTCTGCTTTGTATGTGTCCGGACAAGTTATCCTCCATAAAGCCTTTCCGGCTTTGTGGCTCGACTATCATGTCCGTACATATGCCACGTCAAGACCCTATTCCCGGCTGCGAATGGCGGTTCGTGTCGCAGTAAAGAAAGTGGCTTGACGGATATATGTCCGTACATATGATGTCGGCAAAGGCAGGCGCTTCCTCCCTTTCCCTGGGTGCACTTGGCAATTCGGGTGGGGCGGTGTCCGCTAACCGCGCGTCCACGAAACACGACCGGAGGAAACCATCAATGGATCACATCACGCCACAGCAGGAAACGCATGGCCGTTTCCTGGAGGATTTCACCGTCGGCCAGACTTTCAAGCACTGGCCGGGACGCACCGTGACTGAATCCGACAACATCAATTTCAGCCTGATGACGATGAACCGTCATCCGATGCACTGCGACGCCGCGTTCGCCGCCAAATCGGAATTCGGCAAGCCGCTGGTCAACAGCGGCCTGACGCTGGCGATCGTGCTGGGCATGACAGTGGACGATATCAGCCTGAATGCCATCGCCAATCTGGGCTGGAAGGACATCACCCTGACCGCCCCGGTCTTCCCCGGCGACACGATCTACGCCCGATCCGAAGTGCTGGCGGTGCGCCCCAGCAAGACCCGGCCGACGCAGGGCATCGTCACCACCCGCACCGAAGGCCTGAAGGCCGACGGCACGGTGTTCATGACCTTCGACCGCAGCAGCCTGATCCCCACGCGCGCCAGTGCGGTGCGGTCATGAGCGCGGTGGAACCGGCTTTGGGGCTGGCGAAATTGACAGCCGGCCTGCGCATCGGGGATATTCCCGCTATGGTGCGGGAACGTGCGGCGCATCATGTGCTGGACGCTGTCGGCATCGCCCATGCCTCGACGAAATACGATTTCGCGCACCGCACGCTGACCGCGCTGCAAGGCCTCGGCGGTGCCGGTGCGGTGCCGGTATTCGGCATGCCCGCCCGCTTGCCGCCGCGCGATGCCGCCATCATGAACGGGCTGCTGTGCCATGGGCTGGATTTTGACGACACGCATCTGGGCGGCGTCATTCATCCCACCGCCGCGGTCTTTCCCGCCGCCTTCGCCGCCGCGATGCATGTCGGGGCATCGGGCGAGGAACTGCTGACCGCCTATATCGCCGGCGTTGAAGCCGCGACCCGTATCGCCTCGGTGGCGGGCGGCCTGTTCCATGCGGCGGGGTTTCATCCCACCGGGGTGGTGAATGCGTTCGCTGCCGCGCTGGCGGCCGGGCGGGTGTTCGGGCTGACCGAACGCGAGTTGGTGCATGCGCAGGGGATCGCGCTGGCCACGGCCTCCGGTTCGCTGGAGTTCCTGGAGGATGGCGCCTGGAACAAGCGCCTGCATCCCGGCTGGGCGGCCCAGGCCGGAATCACGGCGGCGTCTTTGGCTCGCCAAGGCTTCATCGGCGCGACGCGGCCGTATTCCGGGCGCTTCGGCTTCTATAACGCCTATCTCGCCGCGCGGGCCGAGGGGCTGGATTTGAACCGAGCGACGGCGGGGCTGGGGGTTGTTTGGGAACTGGCGGCGACGTCGATCAAGCCGTTTCCGGCGTGCCATTTCACCCATGCCGCCATCGACGCGGCGCTGGTGCTGCGCAATGGCGTCGCGGCCGGGGATATCGAGTCGATCACCGCGCTGGTGCCCGAACAGGTCATCCCGGTGGTGTGCGAGCCGCAGTCCAACAAGCAGCGCCCGGCCAACGCTTACGATGCCCAGTTCAGTGTGCCGTACCTGGTCGCCGCTGCCTGGATGCGCGGGCGGCTGACGCTGGCGGAGCTGGAGCCCGAAACCCTGGCCGACCCGGACATTCTGGCCCTCGCGGCTCGGGTTGGCTATGCGATCGATCCGGATTCCCCGTTTCCGCGCACCTATTCCGGTGAACTCGTGGTGCGGCTGCGGGACGGGCGGACGCTGCGCCATCGCGAGGAAATCAATCGCGGCGCGCCGGATCGCCCGCTGTCCAACGCCGATATCGTTGCGAAATACCGGGGCAATGCCGCTGTGGCGCTCAGCCCTGGTGCGGCTGACCGCATCGAACAGGCGGTGCTGTCGCTGGCCAGCCATCCCGTCGCCGCTTTGGCCGACGCCATCGCCCCAAGGCCCGTTTCATCGAGGACCGTCGTATGAACACCGTCAATCAGGACATCGCCGAACAGGACGACCAGGACCGCCTGATCCTGGACAGCGTGGATCGCTTCCTGGAGCGCCATGTGCGCCCGGTGGCGATGCAGTTGGAACACGACGACATCTATCCGCAGGACATCGTGGACCGGATGAAGGAAATGGGCCTGTTCGGTGCCGTCATTCCGGCGGAATACGGCGGCATGGGGCTGCGCGCGCAGACCTATGCCCGCATCATCGAGCGGATCTCCACCGTCTGGATGTCGGTCGCCGGCATCATCAACTCCCACCTGATCATGGCCACGATCGTCGCCAAATCGGGCACCGAGGCGCAGAAGCGGGCGTTCCTGCCGCGCTTTGCCACGGGCGAACTGCGTGGCGGGCTGGCGCTGACGGAACCGGATACCGGCACGGATTTGCAGGCCATCCGGGTCACGGCCAGGCGGGACGGAGACGATTACGTCGTCAACGGGACCAAGACCTGGATCAGCAACGGCATCCAGGGCGGCGTTGTCGCGCTGCTGGTGAAGACCGACGTCAACGCCCAGCCTCGCCATCACGGCATGAGCATGTTGATCGCCGAAAAGGGCCCCGGTTTCCGGGTCGGCCGCAAGCTGGAGAAGCTGGGCTACAAGGGCATCGACAGCGCCGAACTGGTGTTCGAGGACTATCGCGTTCCGGCCGACCGGTTGATCGGCGGGGTCGAGGGTCGCGGCATGGCCTGCGCGATCTCCGGCCTGGAACTGGGGCGGATCAACGTCGCGGCGCGCGGCGTCGGTCTGGCGCAGGCGGCGCTGGATGAGGCGGTGCGCTATGTTCAGCAGCGCAGCACCTTCGGTAAGAAGATCCACGAGCATCAGGCGATCGCCCTGAAGCTGGGCGATATGGCCACCCGCACCCAGGCGTCTCGCTTGTTGGTCGATGCGGCGGCCAAGGCGTACGATCGCGGCGAGCGGGTGGATTACGAGGCCGGCATGGCCAAGCTGTTCGCGACGGAGTCCGCGCTGGAGAACGCCATCGAGGCGATGCGCATCCATGGCGGCTACGGCTACAGCAAGGAGTTCCTGGTGGAGCGGCTGTACCGCGATGCCCCGCTGCTGGTGATCGGCGAGGGGACGAACGAAATCCAGCGCCTGCTGATCGCCCGTCGTCTTATCGAACGCAATCCGATCTAGGGGGCGGCGCATGACCCAAAGCCAACGCACGCTGCCGCTGGATGGCGTCACGGTGATCGCCGTCGAGCAATATGGCGCCGGCCCGTTCGGCACCATGCTGCTCGCCGACCTCGGCGCGGAGGTCATCAAGATCGAAAACCCCGCCGAAGGCGGCGATGTCGGCCGAGCGGTGGGGCCGTATATGTTTGGGGCGGGGGATAGTCAGTTTTTCCAGGCGTTCAATCGCAACAAACGCAGCATGACGCTGAACCTGAAGCATCCCGAGGGCATGCGCCTGCTGCGCCGCCTCGTGGGTGAGGCGGATGCCATCCTGGACAATCTGCGTGGAGACCTGCCGGAGAAGCTGGGGCTGGACTATGCCTCGCTGAGGGATGCCAACCCGGCCATCGTCTGCGCCCATTTGTCCGCCTATGGCCGCGATAATGAGCGTAAGAGCTGGCCGGGGTATGACTATCTGATGCAGGCCGAAGCCGGGTATTGCAGCCTGACCGGGGAGCCGGATGGCCCGCCCGCCAGGTTCGGTGTGTCCATCGTCGATATGATGACCGGGCTGATGACGGTGTTCGGGTTGGTGTCCGGCGTGCTGGGCGCTCGCAAGACCGGGATCGGCATGGATGTGGATGTCAGCCTGTTCGACACCGCGCTGCACAACCTGAACTATCTTGCGACCTGGTATCTGAATGCCGGGCATCTGCAAGGCCGCGAACCGCGCGGCGCGCATCCGTCGCTGACGCCGTCACAGCTTTATCGCACCAAGGACGGCTGGATGTTCTTGATGTGCAATAAGGAGAAGTTCTGGCCGGTGTTGGCCGACTGCATCGGCCGGCCGGAATGGGGCACCGACCCGCGTTACGCCAGCTTCAAGGCTCGCCTCGCCAACCGTGACGCGCTGACCCAGGATCTCGATTCGGTGCTGGTGACACGGACGACGGCCGAGTGGATGGAGACCTTGGGCGGCGTGGTGCCGGCGTCGCCGGTCTATGACGTGGGGCAGGCGCTGGACAACCCGTTCGTGCGGGATGGCGGGCGGGTTGCCTCGTTTGCCCGCACCGAGGGCGGGGCGCCGGTGGAGGGACTGGTCGGGCCAGTGCGCATCGATGGCCAGCCGCCGCCGACCGTGGCCGCCCCGGCTTTCGGTGCCGATACGGATTCGGTGCTGGGCCGTTTGGGGCTGTCCGCCGATGAGGTGGCGAAGCTGCGGGCAGACAAGGTTGTCTGACTGCGTTACAGGCGGCCCGATGACGAATAACGGGTCCGCCTCGCTCTATCTTCAGGTCGCCAGGACGTTGCAGGACCGGATCGCGACGGGCGCGCACCCGATCGGGTCCTTGCTGCCGACCGAACATATGCTGGCGGAGGAGTTCGGCGTCAGCCGCCAGACCGTGCGGCAGGCGATCGGGCATCTGCGCGGCATGAAGCTGTTGTCGGCGCGCAAGGGCGTGGGCACACGGGTCGAGGCGAACCGGCCGCAAACCAGCTACTACCACACGCTGCAATCGTTGCAGGACCTGTTCCAGTTCGCGTCTGACGCGCAATACCGGGTGACATCGGCGGACATGGTGTCGGTAACCGGCAAGGAGGCGGAGGAACTGGGCTGCCGCCCCGGCCGGCAGTGGCTGCGGCTGGTCGGGTTACGCGAATTGCCCGGAGAATCGCGGGGGCCGCTTGGGGCGGACGGGCCGCTATGCCTGACCACGGTGATGATCGACGGACGCTATGCGGATGTTGCAGCCACGCCCCGGGTGCATACACGGGCGATCTTCGCCCAGATCGAGGACCGGTTCGGGGTTTCGATCACCGAGGTGCATCAGGATATCGAAGCCACCCTGGTGACAGAAGAACAGGCCGCCTTGCTGCGGGTGGAGCCCGGCAGCCCCGCGTTGCTGATCACCCGGCGCTATTTCGGCAGCGGCCGCACGCTGGTGGACCTGTCGCGCAACCTGCACCCGGGCGGGCGGTTTCGCTACGCGATGACCGTCCGGCGCGAGGGGTGACTGCGCCGAACGGTTAGGACACGCGGCAAAATAAACGTGTCGCTTGGCGGAGATCGCTGGCCTCTCATCGTCATGGCGGGCCTGCGCCCGCCATGACGGACTGCACCGACCGTGCCTAAATCGAAGCAGTTATTTCGGAGCGTATCCTTAAATCAGTCCGCGCCCAGCCAGATTGCGCATCAGCGCGCCGGGACCGAAGCTCCAGGGCTCGCAGGCGTCGGTCCTGGCCATGCGGTTGACCAGACGCCCCAGCTTCGGCGCGGCGATAGTGACGATATCGCCGTATGTGTGGGTGAAGCCCTGGCCCGGCGTGTCACGGTCCTGGATCGGCGCGAACATCGTGCCCAGGAACAGCACCGCACCGTCGGGGTAGCGGTGATGCGCGTTGACCATCTGCCCCGCCAGATCGGCCGGATCGCGGCTGATCCTGGCGATCGACGACGATCCTTCCAGCACAAAGCCCTCGGGGCCGTCCACGCGCAGGGTCACGGTGGTGGAGCGGATATCGTCCAGGCCGAAGCCGCCATCGAAGAATCGCAGGAACGGGCCGATAGCGCAGGAGGCGTTGTTGTCCTTCGCCTTGCCCAGCAGCAGGGCCGACCGGCCTTCCACGTCGCGCAGGTTCACGTCGTTGCCCAGCGTCGCGCCGACGATCCGGCCATCGGAGGCAACCGCCAGCACGACCTCAGGCTCCGGATTGTTCCAGGAGGAACCGGGGTGAATGCCGGCGTCCATCCCGGTGCCCACCGCGGCCATGGGCTGGGATTTGGTGAATATCTCGGCGTCAGGGCCGATACCGACCTCCAGATACTGGCTCCATGCGCCTTGCTGGATCAGCACCTCTTTCAGCCGCATCGCCTCGGGCGATCCGGGTTTCAGCTTGCTCAGGTCGTCGCCGACCAGGCGCGTGACCTCCTGACGAATCGCGCCCGCGGCGTTCATGTCGCCGCGGGCGCGTTCCTCGATGACGCGTTCCAGCATGGAGATCGCGAAGGTCACCCCGGCGGCCTTGATCGCTTGCAAGTCGATCGGGGCCAGCAGCCAGGAACGCGTCGGATCGCGCGTGTCGGCGGGCGTGTTGGCCAGCAGGTCCCGCAGCGATCCGACGGGTTCGCCGTCAGCCGCACGCAGGGCGGCGGCTGGGTCGTGGCTTTCGCACAGGTCGCGCATGGTGGGAAAGGCGGCGGAGATGTCCAGGACGGCGCCGTCCCGGATCGCGACCACCGACGGGCCGCTCAGTTCCGGCCGCCAGACCCGTCCGGCGAGGCTC
>DAIEHR010000133.1 GCA_027353465.1 Acetobacteraceae bacterium
GATACCGTCACGGTCGAATCACTGGTTGGACCGGATGGCGATGCACATGTGTATGAGCCTCGGCCGAAGGACCTGCGCACACTGCTCGCCGCCGGGCTGCTGGTGCGCAACGGCCTGGGCCTCGAAGGCTGGATGGACCGGCTGACTCAGGCCGCCGGCTTTACCGGGCGCGTGGTTGTCGCGGCGGAGAAAATCGTTCCCCGAACCATGAAAGAGAATGGCGGCACGATCGCCACCGATCCGCACGCGTGGCAGGACCCGCGCAACGCCGTGCTGTACGTGCAGGCGATCACCACGGGACTGATCGCCGTCGACAGCGCCAATGCCGCCGCCTATCGCGACCGGGCGGCCCACTACACGTCGCGGATCACCGAGACCGACGCCTGGATCGCGGCGACGCTAGGCGCGATTCCCGCCAATCAGCGCCGCATCATCACCACCCACGACGCATTCGGCTACTACGGCGCGCGCTACGGCATCGAGTTCCTGTCCCCGGAAGGCATCAACACGGAGTTCGAGCCCTCCGCCAAGTCGATCGCCGCACTGGTCGCCCAGATCAAGCGGGACAAAATCCGGGCGGTGTTCATCGAAAACATGACCAGTCCGCGCATGGCGCAAATGTTGGTTCGGGAAACCGGCGCGGTGTTGGGCGGGACCGTGTATTCCGACGCGCTGTCACCGGCCGGTGGGCCAGCAGCAACGTATCTGGATATGCTCCGGCACAACACGACGCTGTTCGCGGCGGCAATGCGGCCCGGCTGACGCCGATCAGAAGGCCGCTTTCAACCGAGCCCAGTCCTCGATCGCGGCTTCGTGGCCGGGGACGAGCTGGATGGTGAACTGAGTGTAGCCGCCGTCCCGCAGCGCGGCGATCCGCGCTTTCAGATCGGGTTCGGTGCCGGTGAACGTGGTCTGGCGGATCATTTCGGCGGTGACGAACGGGCGTTCGTTCTTGTTCACCGCCATCAGATGACCGCGATGCGTGGTCAGATAGCGGGCGTTCTCCGGCTTGAACGTCTTCGCCAGTTCCACGTAGCCGGCGATCGGTTCCGCCAGTTCCGGCGGAACCGGCGACGTGTTCGGCAGGCCCGACAGCGCCTCGTCCGCCGCGCGATGCAGCAGAACCGCCGCGCGCGGCCCCGCCTGCGCCATTGCCCGATCGCTGTCCGCGGCCTCACCCGGCTCCAGGATGCAGCCCAGCGCGAAGGCGACAGCCGTCAGGTCGGACGGATCGTTGCCGCCACGGTCCCAACTCTGCTGCATCTCCTTCATCGCCGCGATGCCGTGCGTCACGTCGCCGACAAAGTTCAGCCAGCCCGCACCCAGCCTGGCGGTCATCGCCCGGCCGCGGGGACCGTACGCCGAGATATGCAGCTTCACCTCGTCACGCAGGTTGATCAGCTTCAATTCCGGATTCAGGAACCGGATCGGATGGCGGACGCCGTCAACCTCGAAGTCGGGCGTTTCACCGTCCAGCAGGGCCATGACGACACGGATGTATTCTTCCATGTCGGACTGCTTCATAGCGCCCAACCCCATGGTGCGACGCCCGGTAAAGCCGGTGCCAACGCCGAAATCGATGCGGCCGGGCGCCAATTGGTTCAAGGAGGCAAAGGCGTTGGCGGTAACCGGGGCGATGCGGTTTGTGGGAATCAGCACGCCGGTGCCCAGCCGGATGCGCGAGGTCTGGACCGCCGCCGCACCCATGGCGACGAAGCAATCCGCGCACAGCATCTGCGTGTCATAAAACCAGGCGTGGGAGAAACCGAGTTCCTCCGCCCGTTTCACCGTTTTCCAGCTATCCGCCGCTGTGGCAAGGGCAATACCGAATTCCATGGCCATTACTCGATCACACCGCAGGCGATCCGTCCACCGCCGCCGCCCAGGCTGGGATTGTCGCTATAGGTGTCGCCGCCCGCATGGATGATCAGCGCGTGGTTTCTCAACGCCTCAATATCCTTGATATGGGGCGCGGTCAGGGTTGGGGTGGCGGTGCCGTTATCCTGAACATCGATGCGAGGCAGGTCGCCACGATGGCCCTCACCCTCGGGACCGGCATGCTGGCCGATGAAATCAGGATCCCAATGGCTGCCAGCCGCGCCGGCGGGTATGCGGACGCCGTTCATCAGCGTTGGGCCGCAATTGGCGTTTTCATGGATATGGAAGCCATGGGGGCCGGAGGGCAGCCCATGCAGCCGCAGTTGGAAGGTCGCCCCCTCGGGCGCGGCGACGATGGTAATCTTGCCGAGTTCGTCGCCGGTACCATCCTGGGTTGCCTTGTGCATGGTGACGGTCAGATCCGCCGCCAGCGCCGGTATGGCAATCGTCATCATGGCGAGGCACAGAATGGCTCCGGAAAGGAGCCAACGGTTTCTCATCGTCACGCCGGGCGCGGGACGGCCATCCACGGCTTGCGGTGCTGCACGACAAAAAGGCGTGGATAGCGGGCCCGCGCCCGCCATGACGGGCTCCATAGTCCGTGCGTCCACAGGAGCCGTTATTTCGTCGTATCCCCTGACGATCTCCATCGACCCTGCGTCCGCTGGAGCGGTTATTTCGCCGCAGCCCCTAAGTCGCGTCATGGTGTCCCTTTTGATTCGGCCGGGCGGTGATTGGCATGCAATCCCAGTCGGTGGCAACCTGATCCCAACCACGCCAGGAATCCATCTATGTCCGATATCGTTCGCGAAAGTTTCTCCTTTGACGATTTGCCATTGCAAGGCGGCGGCGCGCTGCCCCGGGTGACTTTGGCCTATGTCACCCGCGGCAAGCTGGCGGCGGACGGCCGCAATGCGATCCTGGTCACGCACGGCTACACCAGCGGACCTGGGATGATCGAGCCGGGCGTGGCCTCCTCGGAAGGCGCATGGAGCACGCTGGTCGGTCCTGGCGCACCGATCGACACCGACCGATATTATGTCGTGTGCTCCAACATGCTGGGGTCGAGCTTCGGATCAACCAACGCGGCTTCGATTGACCCGAACACAGGCAAGCCATACGGTTCCTCGTTTCCCAAAATCGCCGTGGCGGACATCGTCGCCGCGCAGAAGCGATTGCTGGACCATCTTGGCGTGACCCATCTGCGGGCTGTGGTAGGCCCATCCTATGGTGGCTTCCAGGCGTTCCAATGGGCGGTGTCGTTTCCTGGTTTCATGGACGGGGTGGCGCCCGTCGTGACGTCCCCCCTGCCCCCGCGGTCGGATCGGGTGGAGGGCCTGCTGAAATGGTTCGAGAAGGACCCGAACTGGAACGGCGGCGACTATTACGACAAGGGCGGCGTGCAGGAAACGCTGACCGACCTGCGGGTGGACACCCTGACGCGCTATGGGCTGCGGACCAGCCTGGCGGAGCGCTTCGCCGACCCCGACGCCGAATTGCGCCAGATCGCGGCGGCGTGGGCGGAGGTGTTCGATGCGAACTCCCTGTTCATCCTCGGTCAGGCGATGGCAACCTATGACATCACCAAACACTACGAACGCATCAGGGTCCCGGTTCTGTATGTCCTGTCCCGCACCGACGCGCTGTTCCCACCCAGCCTGGCGCCGGGGGTGATGGCAGACCTGCGGGCGGCCGGGGTCGAGGCCGAATATGTAGAAATCGATAGCGAGCATGGCCACTTGGCATCCGGCGCGGATGCCGACAAATGGGCGCCCGCGCTGCGTGCCTTTATCGCCAAACTGGAAGCCCGTTCATGAATGCTGTCGTTGACGATGCCATCGCCTCCCGCCGATCGATCCGGCGGTTTCTGCCGACTCCCGTACCCGCCGAGACGGTGGAGGCGATCCTGGACGTCGCCGCTCGGGCGCCCAGCGGCACGAACATGCAGCCTTGGCGCGGCTATGCGCTGGCCGGCGCACCAAAGGACGCGGTGATCGCCGCCGTCCAGGCCGCGTTCGACGCCGAGGAACCGGGCCACCAGCAGGAAGTCCAGTACTACCCGGACGCATTCTTCGAACCATATCTGGGCCGGCGGCGGACGGTCGGCTGGGGGCTTTATGGCAAGCTGGGTATCGCCAAGGGTGAGGCGGCGAAAATGAAGGCGCAGCACCGGCGGAACTTCCAGTTCTTCGATGCGCCGGTCGGGCTGGTGTTCACCATCGACCGGCGGCTGGCGACCGGGTCATGGCTGGATTACGGCATGTTCCTGCAAAATGTCATGACCGCCGCGCGCGGCCGGGGCCTGGACACCTGCGCCCAGGCTGCCTGGACCCATTATCATAAGGCCATCCGCCCGGTGCTGGGACTCGGCGACGAGGAAACAATTGTATGCGGGATGGCACTTGGCTATGCCGACCCGGACGCAGTCGAAAACACCCTGATCACCGAACGCGCGGGCGCTCGGGCATTCATGCGGTTCGACGGATTCGCCTAAGGGTTGGCCGTTACTCCCCATCCCGCGGAACACGGGGAGAACGCCCGGGACGGGCAATGTCTAATAGGATGAGAGACGTTTAATCGTTAGAGTAGTGTTCTGGTTGGCGAGATTATAGCGTGACAATCCGGCCACAAACGCTTCATATAGTGGAAGCGACCGGTCGTTCGGCCCATATCTTGTTTGCTGCGAATCCAGCCACGTGAGGGAGAATGTTTATTCGCGATATGATGATGCCAGGGGAGGCCGCCGTGCTTGATGCCGTACAAATGCTGGGACGCTATCAGGTCCGGGTGGACCGGACGCGGGATTCCCTGCTGACGGATTTCGGCCGCGCCACGCTGACCGATCGTTATCTGATGCCGGGCGAGGATTTTCAGGACCTGTTCGCCCGCGTCGCCTCGCAATACGGCGACAATCAGGCGCATGCGCAACGCCTGTACGATTACATGAGCAAGCTATGGTTCATGCCCTCGACACCCATCCTGTCGAACGGCGGCACCAATCGCGGCCTGCCGATCTCCTGCTTCCTGAATGAGGCGAACGACAGCCTGGAAGGCATCCTGGGCCTGTGGAATGAGAACGTGTGGCTCGCCTCCAAGGGCGGCGGCATCGGCTCCTACTGGGGCAACCTGCGTTCGATCGGGGAGAAGGTCGGCGCGGTCGGTAAGACCTCCGGCGTGATCCCGTTCATCCGCGTTATGGATTCGCTGACGCTCGCGATCTCCCAAGGTTCGCTGCGGCGCGGATCGGCGGCGGTGTATCTGCCGGTCTGGCATCCCGAGATCGAGGAATTCATCGAAATCCGCCGCCCAACTGGCGGCGATCCGAACCGCAAGGCGCTGAACCTGCACCACGGCATCCAGATTCCCGACGATTTCATGCGGGCGGTGGAAACCGACAGCCAATGGGCGCTCCGGTCGCCGAAGGACCATACCGTCGTCCGGTCGATCTCCGCCCGCGCATTGTGGGTGCGGATTCTGACCGCCCGGATCGAAACTGGCGAGCCGTACCTGGTCTTCTCCGACCACGTCAACAACGCTCGGCCCGAACACCACAAGCTGGCGGGGCTGGAGGTCAAGACCTCCAACCTGTGCAGCGAGATCACCCTGCCGACCGGCGAAGACCAGCATGGGAAAGAGCGCACCGCGGTGTGCTGCCTGGCCAGCCTGAACCTGGAGAACTGGGCGGAGTGGGAAGAGCACCCGACGTTCATCGAAGACATCATGCGCTTCCTGGACAATGTGCTGCAGGACTTCATCGACCGCGCCCCGCCGGGCATGGAGAAAGCCAAATACGCAGCGATGCGCGAACGCTCCGTCGGGCTGGGCGTGATGGGGTTCCATTCGTTCCTGCAGGCGCTGAACGTGCCGTGGGAAAGCGTGGTCGCGAAGGTCTGGAACAAGAAAATCTTCAAGCATATCCGCAAGCAGGCGGACGCGGCCTCCATCGTGCTGGCCGAAGAGCGTGGGGCCTGCCCGGACGCCGAGGAATACGGCGTGAACGAGCGGTTCTCCCACAAGCTGTCGATCGCGCCGACCGCGTCGATTTCGATCATCGCCGGGAATTCCTCGCCGGGGATCGAGCCGATCGCGGCCAACGTGTTCCTGCAAAAGACACTGTCCGGCAGTTTCTCGGTCCGCAACCGCCATCTGCAGAAGCTGCTGGCGGAAAAGGGTTACGACACGGATGAGGTCTGGTCGTCGATCACCACGACCAAGGGCTCCGTGCAGCACCTGGACTTCCTGAACGAGCAGGAGAAGGCGGTTTACAAGACCGCATTCGAACTGGATCAGCGCTGGATCGTCGAGCATGCGGCCGACCGGGCGCCGTTTATTTGCCAGAGCCAGTCGGTGAACGTGTTCCTGCCGGCGAATGTACATAAGCGCGACCTTCACCAGATTCATTTCATGGCCTGGAAGAAGGGCGTGAAGTCGCTTTACTACTGCCGCAGCCTGTCCATCGCCCGTGCCGATACGGTCAGCGATCGCGGCGTGGCCCCGGCCGCGTTTACCGGAATGATGCTGGGGGCAACCTTGCCGGCGAATGATGAGCAAGGGCGGTTGCCACTGGTGGCGATGGCCTCGGGCTCCGGGAATGAGACGGATTATGAGGAATGTCTGGCCTGCCAGTAGGCTGACCCAGGCCGATATCTAAAACGCGAACGCCGTCCCATAATCCGGTGTGGTGACGGTGGAAGTCCGCAGGCTACTTTCCTATTTGGGTTTGCCAGTTTCGTCGCCCGCTCTGGCGAGCAACTGGCAATTCCTCCTGGGCAATCAGCCCTGATGCTAGGGTCGTCAAACAGACTGTTGAGCTGCCGAAGGACCAACGGCGCCGATCTTTTACGTAAGATCCAGCCCCGCCATCACCTTACCGCTAACGCTGAGAGTGACCTTGTGCGTGGTCAGCGTCTGCTGCCCCCTCAACCTCGACCAAGCCTTCCGCCACGATGAACTTTACGCACAAGCGATCGCCAGCGACGTCCGAGCTTACGAAGAGGTCGCGTGACCCGCCAACTTGTACTGGCTCTTATTGTATTTATTCGTTCTTCTAAAGATTTTGACTGGGCTAATTGTTCGATGATTTGGCGCTCAGCGGCTTGGCGCCGTGAAGTCTCTTCCTCTACTTGAATATCTACCAATTTGCGACGTTCTACTTCCTCCTCCAGGCGCTGTTCAAGATGCTGCCGATTGATGATCGCGTTATTCACTCGCTCTCTTTCTTGCAGCCAGCCCTGAGCGGACCTATTCCATTCTTCAGCATATTGTTGGAGGCGATTGCGATATTGCTGGACCACAGGCGACAAGGCGACGGTAGCGCAATCCAGCTTGGAACGTAATTTGTCCAAATCAGACATCGCGTTTTTGCGATCTAGGCACCCCGCCCTAAGGATGCCCGACGCCTCTGCCGCCCAGTCCTCAACAAGCACCCCGGTTGCAACACTGGACCAAGGCGGAAGAAGCTGATGGCGCAGAGAAGCTGTCAGGAATTCTTCGATACTGCCGCGCACCGCGGCGGTCCGCTGAAGGAGCGAAATTCCCAGGCCTTTCTCGATCTTCTCCACAACTCCCGGCCAGTCCGTAATAAGATCACCATATTCGACAAAGACGCGCTTCATTGCGCGCGTCGAGAACTCAGCATCAAGCTGATTGCGCAACCAGATAAGCAATGCTTCTGGCAAGCTCCAGCCGTCGCGGGCGGCTAAGGATTTGGCAACCTCAAATGGGTTACGATTGATTATAATCACAAGTGGAGTGATGTTGAGCTTTGATAAAACGCTTTCCCAAAGTGGCACCAAGCGATTAATCCGTGGCTCCTTCAGAACGGCCATGTCGGCATCGCCGTAATTTTCGCGAAAAATGGTTGCAAGTCGCTCAATGTAATCATCGCACTCGGCGGAAGAGTACCAACCCTCTGGGAAAGGTGCCCAGTCTGACCATGCAGTTTCCAGATGCCGGAATAGTTCATCATGCACATTGGCGATGTCTCGCGGCTCGAAGTGACCTTTCTCGTTTGCAGCGGTAGGACCGGACAAATTCCTAGGCAGCGTCGCCCCGAGCAACCCGAGCGTCCCGGAAAGCGCTGACGTACCGCTGCGGTGCGATCCGAGGATCAGAAGGACAAATTTCGACATTACAGACGATATACAAAGCGCGGCGTCGAGAGACAGAAGAAGTAGCTCATGAGCCAGCGCCTGATTGTTACAAAATCCGTTTTGAATGGGACATTCAAGAGTTGGACTTCCCTGTTCCCAGCTATGATTCTCTGCCAACGAACTGCGATTTCCGAGAAATTAGTATCTCGAGGCCACGTAGTCAAAGTGGCGCTTAAGGCCGTCAGCGCAGGACCGGACATGCCCCCCCGCGCGGAAACCCCGTGAAGCATCGTCATCAAGCACCTGATGAGGTCACGGTTATCGCGTTACCTCACAGCTGATTTCGCACCCCACCAGCCGCAATGGGCCGATGGCGACCAGACGCTATACTCGCAGGTCCTCCAGAACCGGCAACAGATACTCCGCGAACAGCTTCGGGTTCTCCGCGAACGGAAAATGGCCGATCCCCTTCATCTCGCGAAACACGACGCCGGGAATCTTCTCCGCCGTCGCCCGCGACAATTCCACCGTGCAGGAGTAATCATATTCCCCGGTCAGCATGAACAGCCGGCAGCGGTTGGTGTCGATCTTCCCCACCCGCTCCCGCCCGTCCCAGTCGCCGGAGTAAAATGCGATGTCGCCATAGAATACCGCCGGCCCGCCCTGGCCATAGTGCCAGGCAATCGCCTCCTGATACTCCGCCGGGCTTTGCGGTGCGCTCAGTGCTCGGATCCATTCCGGCACGAACAGCGCCTGGTTGACGCCTGGATGCGCCGCCCAAGAGGTCTGGCGCTGCTCGATCTTCTCGCAGGCCTCGCAAGCCACGATCCCGCTGAACGCCTCCGGATGCCGGTACGCCAGTTCCAGGCAAATCTCCCCGGACATCGACGCGCCCAGCGCGACCGGCTTGTCCAGGCCCGCCGCGGCGGCGAAACCCATGATCAGATCGACATACAGATCAGTCTTGAGTCGCCACGCCCCCGGGATGGCACCCTCCGGCGGCAGGGATTTGCCATGCCAGGGCAGATCGAACGCCACCAGCCGATGGCCAGCGGTGATCCGTTCATCGGCCATCAGCCCATGAAACTGGCGTGAGTCCGACCCGGCGGTGTGCATACACAACACATCCCGGCCGGAGCCGGCGGTTTCGTAGTAGATCTGGTAGGTCACCCCACCCACCGTAACCGGAACATAACCGCCCCGGACCGTCGGCATCGGCCGAACCCCGCCGCGCGGCGACAGGCTGACCGGCACCGGACCAGAATTACCAAGCGCCAGCCACTTCCCGATCTCCAGCACGCGCCGCACCACATGGGCATGCCGCATGAATGCCAGCTGGTCGCCCTGGATCGAGAACTCTGGCACGCGGTAGTGCATCGCGAAGATGCCATGATGGTGCCTGGGCGGAACCGGCAGCAGGAACTTCGCCCAGACCGCATCGGGGGCGGCCAGGGTAAACGCCGGATCGCCGCCGCCTTGCAGGGCCTTGCCATCCACGAAGCGAAACGCGGTTGTCCGCGCGCCGCTGACAATGGCGAAGGTGACGGACCACGGGCCAGCCCAGGCGGCCAGGGTGGCATCGCCGGCACAGGCATCGCGCCAGGCTTCGGCGCCAGGGAAAACACTCATTGCGGGTCGATCACCTTCAGCACGACCGGATGATATTGGTCTCCATAACCCGCCGCCTCGGCCTGCTTCAGCCGGTCCATGGTCAGTTTCGCGGCCGCCATGTCCAGGCCGGCCTCATCCGCCATTTCCAGCGCATAGGACAGGTCCTTCATCGCATAGCGGGTGGAGAATGCCCGCTCCGGGAACACGCCGGGCAGCATCGCCTTCATACCGTGATTGCGCAGCACGAAGCTGTCCCCCGACCCCATCGCCATGGTTGGCAGCAGAACCTCGGCCGGCACACCGTTGCGCCGTCCGATGGCGATCGCTTCGGCCAAAGCGCCGCAATGTTGGAACACCAGCATGTTGTTCAGGATTTTGACGACCTGCCCGCAGCCAATCGGGCCGCAATGGGTCACGTCGGTGCCCATGGTTTCCAAAATCGGCTTGATCCGGTCAAAGGTTTCGTCCGTGGCCCCGACCATGATGCTCAACTCGCCGCGCGACGCAGCCTCGCGGGTCCGGGCAACCGGCGCATCGGCATACTGGATACCCTTCGCCATCAGACGCTCGCCGATCTGGCGGGTGAGCGCGACAGACGACGTGCTGGTATCGACCACGCACTGACCAGCCCGCAGATAAGGCTCAAGCTGGGCAATGACCGCGGCGACCGCCTTGCCGTCCGGCAGCGACAGCAGGATCGTGGCGCAGTCCGCCGCGATGCTGGCCAGGGACCCCGCCTTCACACCATGCGCCGCCAGCCGCTCCAATGGCTCCGAACGAAGGTCGAAGGCGACAATGGGAATACCGGATCGGCGCGCGAGGTGCCCACACATCGGCTCCCCCATCACACCCAGGCCGATAAAGCCGATGGTCGATTGCGGAACTGCGGACATCTTGGTTTCCTTCCCGTGATGCCCAAGTTCTCACCGGCCACCGCCCCGTTGTCAAAACCCCGCCGCGCCCGCCGGTTCTAGTTCCGGCCGACGAACGACAAACTGCTGAAGGACACCGCCAGATGACGGTCGTCGTTCTCCCCGGCAACCGCTCGGGGGCTCGCGGCATGCGGGTGTTCAAGCAGGATCTCCAGCTTGTCCGCACCCTGGACAACATGGCCGGGCACAACGCAGCCAACCGAACCGCGGGCCAATGGGTCGAAGGTATGAACGGCGTGCCCGTTGATCACCACGCGCAACACCTGTGCCGTCACCGCCGGCGGGGCGACGAACGGCACGACATCCATCTCCATCCAATAATCCGCGGCCAGGGGCGGAGGCTCCAGCGTCAGCAAACTCCGTTCGCCAATGGACCAGGTGAACCCGTCCTCTGGCGCGGACCAGCCGTAGCCGGTGTGGTCCGACGCATTCCCGCCCTTGCCGAACGTCAGGACGATCCGAGCCCCGAGCGGCGCCGCGGCGTGGCCGGTATGGATGGCATAGGCCTGCCGCAGCACACCCAGCCACGAGGCCATATCCAGATCCGGCACGTTTTCCCGCAGTGCAAGCCGGGTCACGTGCCCGACCAGCAACCGATCGTCGATCTTGACAACCGAACCGGGCGGATGGCCAGGACGGGCCGCCTGAACCCACAGCAAGGTCGCGGGCCCGTAGGCAGCCAAGGCGATCCGCAGATCGGTCAGGTCGTTGGCCGACAGCGGCTCATTCTGCCGGAAGACCATGATCTTGGTCGGAGTTTCCAGGTCGTCGATCAGCTTGCGGCTCAGAAACCCGACCGTCCGGACCTGTTGCTTCCGCAGAGCCTCGGGGTCCGCCTGACCAATTTTGACATCGGCATGGTAAACGAAGTCATACTTCGCCAGCTTGATCATATATTCGCCGTTTTCCGGCTGGACGCGCACCTGACCGGGATCCGCGATACCCTCGAACCGAGCTTGCATGGCGCGAATCAGATGGCGCAGTGGCGCACCCGCGAACCGGAACATGCCCAGCGGCTCAACGCCAACGCGACGCTGCACCAGCCCGAGTTCACAGTTGTCCCCCAGGCTTTCGAACTTCAGCACCAACTCCTGGTCGGATAGGCCGGCTCCAGCAATGGCGTCGTGCGGCATGATACGGCGTGGGATCCTTCGCAAACGGGACGAGGTCGCGGCCTATAAAGGTTTCGGCCGACGGTTACCAGAACGGGCTGCTCCGGGTCGCGTTCGACACATCGCCCCTGGGTCGTATAGCGTCGAGAACGGGCCGGTCGCATTCGCCGGCCCCAGGCAGCGGTGCCCTAACCGCAGATCAGGGAAAGACGGTGGAACGCCATTCCCAGGCGCCGGTCGTCCCATTGTCCAGCCACCAGTACCGGACTGACGACATGGGGATGACCGAACAGTATCCGCGTTTGCGTTCGGCTAGCGATCGAATGGCGAAAAACCGAGCACGACGTCGTGGTCGGTTGGGGCGGAAGCGGCATCCATTCAGGGCTTCTTTCGGATAGGCGGACGGGCATCATAGAGACTTGCGACCGTCCGCCTCAACCGAAAACCAGGTTACCTGAACAGAACGCTGGCCGCCGCCTGCGCCGCGGCGACGATCGGTGCCGGGAACAGGAAAAAGAAGCCGGTGAACAATCCGGTTGCAGCGACGAC
>DAIEHR010000230.1 GCA_027353465.1 Acetobacteraceae bacterium
ACAGGCCGGCCGCTCGTAGCACATCGTCCGATAATTCCATCAGCGTGGCGGGTTCCAGCGCGCCGGGGATGGCACGCAGCCGGCCCCAGATCGCGGCGGCGGCCTGATTGCTGATCATCTGCGCGACGATGGCCTGGAGCAAGCCGGGAAATCCCGGCGTTCGGCGCCGCCACGGCAGCGGGCCGGCGGTGTCGAGGATGGCGGCGAAGGCGGGATCGATACCGATCAATGTCCGGATGGCGGCCATCGCGGCTTCGGGCGGAAGCGGGAAATCGGGTGCCGCGTTCGACTCTGGCGTCATGTGGGCAGAGTGATCCCGGCGAGCGCTGCCGGCAAGCGGGACGTCCTGGTCCGGAACTCCCCGAACCAGGACGCAGGGAAGACCTATCCAACCCGGTGTATGCGGCCTGTATGCGGGTCCATGGTGAACCTGGCCACCACCGAACCCTCGGGCGTAGTCAGGCTAAAGCCGATCGGACCGTCGGCCGTGGCCGCCACGTTGGTGACCTTCCAGGTATGGTTGCCGTGCCAAAGCAGAAACGCTTCGGCGATCTTCTGAACATCGGACGGGGCCAGGTTGCGGTCCGCCTGGCGGTAGATTAGCGCGAAATCGCCAGGATTGAAGGGGCGTTCGTGCTTCCAGTCATGCATGTGGCGCATCCAGCCCATCATGCCCGGATGCGGCGGCATGCCCTCCATCTGCTGGTCTGGCGGGGGCGCGGGCTGGGCCCGGGACAAGGTAGCGCCGGTGGCGATACCGCCGATCACGAAGGCCGCGGCGGCGGCGAGCAGGGTATGACGCATCGGGGAGTCTCCATGTTTGCAGCGCCGCATACATGTGTCGGACGAGACCGTTGGATTCGCTCAGTCAGGCGACGAATTGCAATAAAGTGCAACGGTGATTCCGAACCGCCTCTGTCATGGACTATGTTACATTCCATGGACCAGACCCCGCATATCCTTGTCATCGATGACGATCGTGAAATCCGCGATCTTCTCGCCCGTTTCCTGGAGAAGCAGCGCATCCGCGTCACCGCGGTGCGTGATGGCAAGGAGGCTAGACGCGCCTGGCTGAACGGGCACTACCAACTCGTGGTGCTGGATCTGATGCTGCCGGGCGAGTCCGGCCTGGACCTGGCACGCTGGCTGCGCAGCCAGGGTGAAATCCCGATCGTGATGCTGACAGCGATGGGAGAGGAGACGGACCGGATCATTGGCCTGGAACTGGGCGCGGACGACTACCTGTCCAAGCCGTTCAACCCCCGCGAGTTGCTGGCGCGAATCCGGGCGGTGCTGCGCCGTTCGGGCGACCAGGCCGATACCAGGCATGATCCGTCGGTGCGCGGTTTCAAATTCAACGACTGGACTCTGGAACCCGCAAGGCGCCGGCTGCTGAACCCCGAGGGGGTGGAGGTCGCGTTGACCGGCGGCGAATACGACCTGCTGCTGGCGCTGGTGGAGCGGGCCAATCGCGTACTGACCCGCGACATGCTGCTGGATCTGCTGCGCGGGCGGCAGGCCGGGCCGTTCGATCGGGCGATCGACGTGGCGGTATCGCGCCTGCGGCGCAAGCTGGAGGATGACGGGCGCAACGCCCAGCTGATCAAAACCGTGCGCGGCGGCGGCTATGTCCTTGCCGCGACGGTGGAGAAGGTATGATCCGCCGGCTGTGGCCGCGTAGCCTCGCGACCCGGACCGCGCTGGTGCTTTTGTTGGGCCTGGCGATCGTGCAGATGGCCGGGTTGACCATTCACGCGCTTGATCGGCTGGACGTGCAGCGGCTGGCGCAGGCCCGCGACATCGCGATCCGCGTCGTGGGCATCTATCGCTCTGTCGTGCTGACCGATCCGGACCGCCGGGCGGCCATGATGGCCGATCTGCATCGCGGGCCGGATTTGCAGTCGGCGCTGAGTGACTCGCCGCCGCGGGTGGACCTGCCGGCGATGCCGATTCCCCAACAGCGATTGCTGCGCATCAACATGAACCTGGTGCCGCTGGGTGCGCCCCAGTTGCGCTGGAGGGAGCTGGTGATCTACGGCGGCCATGGCTGGAACCGGGCGGTTATCGGGATGCGGCTGCCGGACGGCGAATGGGTCAATGTGACGGCGGAGTTGCAGCCGCTGCGGCCCTGGCACTCGCCGACCTTCCTGGCAGCCTTCGCGCTGATGACCGTCGCGGCGGCTTTGTTAACACTGTGGGCGGTGCGCCGGCTGATCGCGCCCGTGCGTGCCTTGGCCGAGGCGGCGGAGGCGCTGGGGCGGGACGTGAACGCCGCGCCGCTGCCGGAACGCGGCCCGACCGAGGTCGCGGTAGCGGCGGTGGCGTTCAATACGATGGCGGGCCGTATCCGCCGTTTCGTGCAGGACCGGACGGAGTTGCTGACGGCGATCGGGCACGATCTGCGCACGCCGATCACGCGGCTGAAGCTGCGGGCGGAATTCGTCGATGACGAGGAACTGCGGATGAAGATCCTGGCCGATCTGGAGGAACTGGAGGCGATGGTGTCCGCCACCCTGGCGTTCGGGCGGGATGCGCGGACGACGGAGCCGGTTTCTCCGCTGGACCTGGCGGAACTGCTGCGGACCATCCTGGATGAGACCGGGGATGCGAACCCCGACATGCTGGAAAAGCTGCGGTATGAGGGGCCAGCCCACCTGACGGTTCGGGCGCGGTCCCTGGCGTTAAAGCGGGTGCTGGTGAATCTGGTCACCAACGCGGTGAATTATGGCGGTTCGGCGCTGGTGCGGCTGTCCGCCGATGGTGCCCATATGGTGGTGGTGGAGATCGAGGATGACGGGCCGGGGATTCCGCCGGGTGAACTTGACCAGGTGTTCGAGCCGTTCCATCGCGGGGAACCGAGCCGGAACCGGGAGACGGGCGGGGTTGGGCTTGGGCTGCCGATCGCGCGGAATATCATGCGGGCGCATGGCGGGGACGTAACGATATCGAACCGGCCGGCGGGCGGGGCGAAGGCGACGGTGACGTTGCCCGTTTAGAGGGCGCCGCCATGTCCAGCGTGGCCGGGCATGGCGGCTACGATCTGCTTTACCCGACCTCGGCTGCCAGTTTGTTGAGGTAGTAGGCAGGGTCGCCGAACAGGCGTTCGATTACCATGCAGCGACGGAAGTAATGGCCGACCGCGTATTCTTCGGTCATGCCGATCCCGCCATGCATCTGCACCGCGCTTTGCGACACATAGCGCCCGGCCTGGCCGATGCCGACCTTGGCCAGCGCCATATCATGCGCGCGCTGGGCCGCGTCGGGGTTGTCCACCGACATGGTGGCCAGGATCGCCATGGAGCGGCCCTGTTCCTGCGCCATGAACATGTCTGCCATCCGGTGCTGCACCACTTGGTAGGTGCCGATCGGCTGGCCGAACTGAACGCGGGTCTTGCTGTATTCCAGCGTCATCTCGTTAATCGCTTCCATGGCGCCGACCGTTTCGCCGGCGGTGGCCGCGATGCCGGCGTCCACCACGCGCTGGATCGTAGCCAGGCCCTTGCCGACCTGTCCCAGCACGTCCGCGTCTGATACCGAAACATTCGACAGCGAAATGTCCGCCGCCCGGGAATCGTCCCGGCTGACATAGCCGCGCATGGCGACGCCCGGGGCCTTGGCATCGACCAGAAACAGCGTGATGCCATCGGCATCGTAGCGATCGCCGCCGGTGCGCGCGCTGACGACGATCTTGTCCGCGGCCTGACCATGCGACACAACCGTCTTCGACCCGTCCAGCACCCAGCCATTGCCGTTGCGCTTGGCGGTTGTAATGACATCCGTCAGGTCGTAGCGCGCTTGCCGTTCGCTGTGGGCGAACGCCATTTTCAGGGAGCCCTCGGCGATGGCGGGGATCAGTGCCGATTTCTGATCGGCGCTGCCGGCGACGTTCAGCGCGGTGCCGCACAGCACGACGGTGGGCAGGAACGGCTCCAGCACCAAGACCCGGCCGAACGCCTGCATCACCAGCATGACTTCCTGCGGCGTGCCGCCGAAGCCGCCGTATTCCTCGGCGAATGGCAGGCCCAGCAGGCCCTGTTCGGCGAATTGCGACCACACTGCCGGGGAGTATCCCTCCGGCAGTGCCTGATAGCCCTTGCGCTGGGCGAAACTATACGTGTCGCCGAGCATCCGGGTGACGCTTTCGACCAGTAGCCGCTGGTCGTCGGAAGGTTCGAAGTCCATTACAGCCCCAATACCGCTTTAGTCAGGATGTTCTTCTGGATCTCGTTCGTGCCGCCGTAGATGGAGGCCGCCCGCAGCATCAGATACGCGCCCGTTCCGGCGCTGCTGGCTTCCAGCATGTCGTCGGGTTCGTTCAGCGCCTCCAGCTCCTGCGCCCAGATCGGCGTGGCCATCGGGCCCGAGACATCGACCGCGAGTTCGGTGGTGGCTTGCAGCAATTCGGTGCCCTTTACCTTCAGCACCGAGGACAGCGGATCGGGTTTGCCGGCGCCCTTGGCCTTGTCGTAGGCGGAGACGACGCGGTACTGGGTGATTTCCAGCGCCTTCATATCCACCTGCAACTGTGCGACGCGCTGGCGGAAAATCTGGTCCTGGATCAGCGGCTGGCCGCCGAAATTGACTTCTTTCGCCATCGATACGGCGGCGGTGACCCGCTCCCGCGACTTGCCCAGCCGGGCGATGCCGGTGCGTTCGTTGCCCAGCAGGTATTTTGCGACGTCCCAGCCTTTGTTTTCGGTGTGAACGCGGTTTTCGACCGGCACGCGGACGTCGTCGAAGAACACCTCGTTCAAATGGTGGCTGCCATCGATCGAGATGATCGGGCGCACGGTGATGCCGGGCGTCTTCATATCGACCAGCAGGAACGAGATGCCTTCCTGGCGCTTGCGCGCATTCGGGTCGGTGCGGACCAGCAGGAAGCACCAGTCGGCGTTATGCGCGGTGGAGGTCCAGATTTTCTGGCCGTTGACCACGTAATGATCGCCGTCGCGCTTCGCCGCTGTCTTCAGCGACGCGAGATCAGATCCGGCCCCGGGTTCCGAGAAACCCTGGCACCACCAATCGTCGAGGTTTGCCGCCCGCGGCAGGAAGCGGTTTTTCTGCGCGTCGGTGCCGAACTGGATCAGCACGGGACCCAGCATGGTGATGTTGAAGGACAGCAGCTCCGGCGCCGGGGCCATCAGATTCTCTTCCAGGAAGATCATCTTCTGGATCGCGCTCCAGCCTGGGCCGCCCCATTCCTTGGGCCAGGAATATGCGCCCCAGCCCTTGGCATTCAGGATACGCTGCCAGCGCACGGTATCTTCCTTGCGCGGCGGATGGCCGAGTTTCATCCGGTCCCGCGTGTCGGCGGGCAGGTTGTCGCGGATAAAAGCACGGACTTCCTCGCGGAAGGCGAGCTCTTCCGGGGTAAATCGAAGATCCATTGGATGTGTCCCTCCTACTGGCCAGTGAGTCTAGGCGGGCTCGTGGGGGGAAGCAATCTCGGGGAACGAATTCAGTCCGTCGGCGGGGGCAGTCTGACGGAAAAGCGCGTGCCGGATGCCGGGTCGCTGTCAATCAGCAATTTGCCGCCAAGTGACCGCACGATGATCGCCGCGATCGCCACGCTAAGCCGAGCGCCCTCCAGGCCACGGGCGTATAATGGATGGCCAGTTCCGAAGGGTTCCAGGAGTTCCTCCGCCATGGCCGCCGATAGTACCAGTGCGCTGCATCGCACCGTTATCGACGCTGGCGGCCCCGGGTCCGCATCCATCTCGATCACCGCGCCTTTCGGCGCTCGGCGGGCCAATTCATGAATCAGCCTATCCAGGGCGTGGCGCAACCGATCAGGATCAACCTTGACAATGGCATCAGCGGCCAAAGGCCGCGTCAGCAACGTCGCGCCTTCGGCCATGACGTTCGCGTCCATGTGGCGGGCGGCATCGTCGATCACAGCGGAAAGTCTGACCGGACCGCTATGCGGCGACGGTCCCGCCTCGGTCGCTTCCATATAGGCCGTGGCATCGTTGACGAGTTCCAGCAGGTGGAATGCGGCGGCATGAATGTCATGCAGATATTCGCTTTGGGGAGGGGCAGGCTGGCTCCGCCGGTCCGCAGCCAGCAATAGTTCGGCAAAGCCGGCAATGATGCCAATCGGCGTTCTGAATTCGTGATTGATAGCGGTCAACAACCGGGCTTTGAGCAGATTTGCGGCGGTCGCTTCCGTCAACGCGTGCCGCAACTTAATTCCGTCCTCGACACGGCTGGTAACGTCCCGCTGGAACCCGATGTAGTATCCGGTTCCACCTAGAGACCCATCCAGCGGCGCCAGGCGGACTTCGTTCCAGAAGGCGCTGCCATCCCGCCGGTAATTCCGCAGGGTGACAGTAATTGCCCGTCCTTCGCCGATAGCGGTCCGCATCGCTCCGATCTGCGACTGGTCGCGGTCATCGTTTTGCAGGAAGCGGCAGTTGCGTCCCAGAATATCCGCGGTGTGATATCCGGTTATGCGGCTAAATGCGGCATTGGCATAAACAATCGGATGGTTCGGCTGCCGCTGGTCGGTTACGATCAGACCGTCGGCGGCATGGTCCAGAACCATCAGCGCCTGATCCGATGTCAGCATGTCCGGCCTCGCCTCGCGATCACACGATCAACGTGATGGAAAGCAACTACCCCCACTCAATTATTCACTCCGCATTTCCGACCCAATACCGCCGCGTAAATAATCCCGCCGGCTTGGCATAAGGTTCATCAAGAACGTGCCGTGACGGAGGAAGTTCGGGATGCTGGTCGGACTGAACACAGAATCCAGGGAATGCTATGGCTCGGGCGGTAGGATTCGAACCTACGACCAATCGGTTAACAGCCGATTGCTCTACCGCTGAGCTACGCCCGAACACGCACCCGGCAGCGGTGGCCGGGAGGGCGCCTATCTAGTGTCCCCGGCCGGGGCGGTCAACACGGAAAGCGTCTGTTCGGCGAGGAAGTTTGCGAATACCACCAAACAGACCGGCGCGTGGGGACATGGCGGGCCGTGTTTGGCATGCCCGATCAAACAGAAGCGGCTCGCGGCCCCTAAATCCCGGTACGTCGGCAGAACGGGTTCCAGGATGAACGGCGGCCTGTCGGGTTGCCGCAACAGCAGGGGCGGCCTTCCGTTGCGGTGTCCAGCCGGGCCGATGCCGGAGCCCCGCGGCGTGATTGTTTTGTGTCGGTAGTGCGCGACGCGTCTCGACATGCGGGTTCGGTCTTGGCATAAGGGTTTTCGCGTGGCGGGTGTGGCGGAACGGTAGACGCAGAGGACTCAAAATCCTCCGCACGTGAGTGTGTGTCGGTTCGAATCCGACCACCCGCACCACAGTGGTTTTACAAGCCCTTATGATTGGCAAGGCCAGCAGCGCCTGGGGCCATCGCTATTTCGCAACATTGCTAAAGTCCGCGCCGGTCAGGCGAACCAGGTCGGCCGGAGACAGGGCGAAGACTGCGTTCGGTGATCCGGCGGCCGCCCAGATGGTATCGTGGCGCCGCAGATCCTGGTCCAGAAAGATTGCCGGGGCGGTCAGATGCCCGACTGGCGAGACGCCACCCGGGGGGCTGCCGGTGTGGGCGAGCACGTAATCGGCGTCGGCCCGCTTGATTTTCTGACCCAGCAGGGTGGCAACCTTCTTGTCGTCCACCCGGTTGGCGCCTGATGCCACCACCAATACCGGCCGGCCGTCCGCCGCTCGGAAAACCATCGACTTGGCGATCTGGGCGACATCGCAGCCGACCGCCGCGGCGGCTTCGGCCGACGAATGTGTACTGTCCTCAAATTCCACCACGCGGAATTCGTCTCCCAGAATCGCCTGGATACGCATCGCACCGTGACTGCTGGCTGGTTTCATGATCACTCGTTCGGTTAAAAGGCTGCCCGGCGAAGCGGGCTTATGATAGTTCCATCGCATACCGAATTCCCGGGCGGAAAACACGATCCCCCATGAGCCGCATGCGTTCCCGCCATCACCCGCAGGACATCCTGGCCGCCCGAATCGCGGTTCAGAAGGCGCCGAAGAAGCCCCCCGGCAAAGGCATTTGGGCCGCGTTGGGGCCTGGCCTGATCACCGGCGCGTCGGATGACGACCCATCCGGCATCGCGACCTATTCCCAGGCGGGCGCCCAGTTCGGGCTCGCGATGTGTTGGGTCATGCTGTTCACCTTTCCGCTGATGGCGGCGATTCAGGAAATCAGCGGCCGTATCGGGCGTGTTACTGGCCAGGGAATCGCAGGCAACATCCGCACACACTACTCCAGGCCGTTGCTTCTAGGCATCGTCGGTCTCCTGCTGGTGGCCAATATCATCAATCTGGGTGCGGACCTTGGCGCGATGGGGGAGGCCGTCGTCCTGCTGGTTGGCGGTTCGCCGAAGATTTACGTTGTGGGATTTGCGGTTGGCTGCGTCGTGCTGGAAACGTTCTCCCGCTACGAACGCTATGTTGTGTTTTTGAAATGGAGCTCGGGATTTCTGCTTGCCTATGTATTGACCGCGCTGGTGGTGAATACGCCCTGGAGTCTGGTGGCGCGTGATACGCTGATCCCGACGTTCAGCATGAACACCGATTATGTGGTGACCATCGTCGGCGTCCTGGGTACCACGATCACGCCGTACTGCTTCTTCTGGCAGTCGTCGCAGGAAGCCGAGGACGAGCGTATCGATCCCGCCGCGAAATCGCTGCTGGACGCGCCGGATCAGGCGGAAGCGCAGATCGGTCGCATCCGCCTGGATACCTATGTCGGGATGGGATACTCCAACCTGATCAGCCTGTTCATCATCATTACAACGGCGGTGACGCTGCATGCGCATGGGATCACCAATATCCAGACCTCGGCCCAGGCGGCGGAAGCGCTGCGGCCGATCGCCGGGCCGCTGACGTTCTGGCTGTTCGCGGCTGGCATCATCGGCATCGGGCTGCTGGCGGTGCCAGTACTGGCCGGTTCCTGCGCCTATGCATTGGGTGAGGCTCTGGACTGGCCGACCGGGCTGGACCGCTTGCCGCTTGATGCCAGGGCGTTCTATGGCACGATCGTTGTTGCGACGCTGATCGGGGTGGGGATCAATTTTATCGGCCTTGATCCGGTAAAGGCGCTGTTCTGGGCGGCTGTACTCAACGGCGTCGTGGCAGTGCCGCTGATGGCGATGATCATGGTCATGGCAATGGCGCCGAAGGTGATGGGCCGATTCACGCTGTCGCGGGGGTTGGCGGCGATGGGATGGCTGTGCACCGCGGTGATGGGGCTGGCGGTGGGGATCATGTTCGCGACCTGGTAGGTTTGGCCACGCTGGTCCGAGGCAGCATTAAGTTCGACATTGAAACCGGTATGAAAGGGATCGTCCGCGAGGATCCCAGCGAATTAATTCGTAACCGGAGGCAACATGACACCCACGCCCGGCACCATCGTGCTGACGAAACATGTACGGACCTATGTCACGAGTGCCGATGACGTCAGCATTTCCGGCGGCGACGGGAATTTCGTGATTACCGATACCGGGATGGCGGCGACGATCGTTTTGGGCGATGGCGACCAACGGATCAGCGCCACCGGCACATCCAACACCATTCAGATCGGTAATACGACGGGTCGGGATGGCCTGAGCACGATCGCAACGGGCGGCGGTTCTCGGGTTTCGGCCGGCAACGGCCATATTCATGTGTACGCCAGCGGGGGCGCCAATGTCATTCTGCTTGGGAACGGCGATGACGTCGTGCGAGCAGCCGCTGATTCGAACGATACGATCGTCTTGGGTAATGGCGACAACATTGTTATCGCGACAGGGGGCGGCAACGGGATCGCCGTCGGAAATGGTGACAACCTGATCCGGGCCGGGAGCGGTGCCAGTAACACCATCGCAACGGGCAGCGGCAGAAACATCATTGATGCGACCGGAAACGGGAACACGATCACCCTGGGAAGCGGCAGAAATATCGTGCGAGCCGGAAGCGCCAGCAACCTGACTGTGTTTGGGGGCAACGGCACCCAGACAATCCAGGCAAACGGTAATTCCACCAATATAACACTTGGCGACGGGGTGCAGACGATCGATGCCCTGGGCCAGGACGCCATCATCAAAATCGGCAATACGCCGTCGCGTGGCGATGGTTGCGGCGAGTACCGGCCATCGAACCGGGGCGGCTTTGGCGGCCAGGGCGACGGCGGTTCGGCCGGTCCGAATTCCACACCGCCGGTACCGAACCTCGACCGGGGGGGCAGCGTGGTTCAGACCGGGGCCTATGCTTCGGTCACGGCGGGCGATGGCACCAACACCATCGTTAGTTCGGGTGGTTATGAAACGATCGCCGACGGCACGGGCAATGATTCGATTTTCCTGCTGGCGGGCGCATCGGCCGGGTTCAATACGGTTTTTCTTGGTAACGGAACCAATCGGGTGTTCCTGACCGGGAGCTATAACTATGTGGCCGATGGCTCTGGAAACGACACGATCTGGAGTGGCGGCGGGAACGATCTGTTCAATATCAACGCCGCTGGCGGCAACGAAACGATATTCAACTTCAAGGCCACCGATAGCCTGGATCTGGCGGGTCTGCTGGCCGGACTGACGTTAACCCCCACCGCGGCGGGGCTTGCCGGCGCGATTACCGTCAGCCAGCACGCGGACCGCAATTTTGGGGCTGGCGGCCAGGATACGACGTTAAGCGTGGCCGGTTTGTCGGGAACGGCGCATATTACCCTTGCTGGCTACGACGCCGGCGGATTGGCGGGTCTGCTGTCGGCTGGCAATCTTGTGCTGCCGCCCTAGCGCCCGAACTAGCCCAAAAGGCGTTGGGCGATGGCGATGATGCGGTGTGCCTCTGACCACAGGCCATAGGGTTCCAGATTGTCCAGCGGCGCCCAAACCGCGGCGGTAACGTCGGTGGCCGCGACGGGATCGCCGGAAACCCAGCGGGCGGCGAAATCCAGGATCGTGTAATGGAAGCGGACCCTTCCGTCGTCATCGCGGCGGATGGTGTCCACATGGGCGCAGAAATGCAGGTCTCCGACCTCCAGCCCGCATTCTTCCATGAGTTCGCGCCGAGCGGCTTGTTCGCAGGTTTCACCGATGTCCTGGGCCCCGCCGGGCAGGGTCCAGCTTCCCAGGTTGGGGGGCTTGCCGCGCTGGCACAGCAGGACGTGGCTGTCCTTGATGACCACGATCCCGATGCCGACGATGGGGCGGGCGGGATACTCGCGGTCGCTCATTTCTTGTCCGGTGCCGCTGGGGTTTCGGCTTTCAGGTCGTCGATCGTTGGCACCAGCGATTTCTCCTTCCACGCACCGACCTGAAAGGACCAGCCGGTCAACCGTGCGTTCAGCTTGTCGGCTTCCGGGGTGCCGGAGGCGGCAAAGCGGGCCCAGACGTCTTTGTCAGCGTGGAACAGGGTGACGGTGACGGCAAGCCCGTCGGTGGTGGTGAAGACGGCGTGGCCGGCCTCGGCGCCCGGTGTTTCCGCCTTCACCTCGGTGAAGGTCAGGTGTTCCAGCGCCCGGGCGACGTTATCGACCTTGTAGGTTTCCAGCTTCGGATGGTCTGCCGGCTTAGTCAGGGTGAACTTGCCGTCAACCTTCCCGAAGGTCAGGGCGCTGTCGCCGACGGACACCGTCGCGATGCGGTCGTGCGGGATGTCGATCACGTTGCGATCCAGCCACGCGGCGGGATCGGCATCGGCTTGCAGGCTTCCCTCCGCCAGCCAGGACTGGTTGTCGCCGGGGCGGCGAACATAGACCTGATCAGGGCCGTGGCCTTGGCCGCGCACGCGGCTGTGGCCTACGATCAGCTCCAGGATGGGCTTGCCCGCGCTGTCCGCCACGCGCAGCAGAACGCCGGAGGCTGCCGCGCCTCTGGGATCCTCGACGCCCAGGCGGCTGAATTCCGATGGGTCGCTGGTGCGGGGTTCCGCCAGGCGCAATTCGGTCAAGGCGGTCAACAGCCCGCGCAGCTTGGATTGCTGGATCGGGTAGTCATGCATGGAGGCCACGCCCCAGCCGTCGCCATCAGGGCGCTTTTCGATCACCGTTTGCTTGCCCTGGTGGGTGATTTCCAGCTTTGCCGCGTTGGCCAGTTTCGGTGTCAGGCCGGGGAACATCAGGGTTCCGGGCGTTGCTTCGGTTCGTTCGGCCGGGGTGGTGCGTGTGCCGAAATACCAGCCGCCGGCCAGCGCCAGGATCGCGGCGCTCACCAGGATTATCAGGCGGCGCGCGGTCATGACCGCGCCCTCGCCCGGCGGCGGCGTTGGACGATGCCCATGACGATGGCAAGGATGGTCAGCAGCGCCGGCACCAGCACGATAGTAAATATCCGCATCTCGTTAGAGAGCGTGGAGATGTCGCGATTCAGCTCCAACTGCACCGCTCGCAGCTTCTGTCGGGTGTTCAGCACATCTTGCCGAGCGGCATCGATGGCGGCGCGCTGTTCTGGGGTGATGACGGCATCGCCGTTGGCCTTGTCGCCCTCGGCACCGCCGGAACGAAGCGTGCGAAGCTGCTTTTCAGTATCCTCCAGGTGGGTCTGCAGCGCTTGCTGGGTCTGGCGGAATTTGGTTTCAGCATCGGCCTGGATAGAAGCGACCAGGGTGAACGGGCGGTTGGTGTCTCCGCGTGAGCGCAGCCCGATCAGTGCGTCGCTGCCGGACAGGGTGCCGATCAGATTGGCGACGAACGGGCCATTGTCGGCGAACGGCGTCGCGGTCGGTTGGCCGAAGAAATCGGCGGTACGCACCCAGAACCGGTCGGCCAGGATGTCGGAGTCGGCGACGACGACCATGTTGGCGGGCGCATCGGTCCGCGCCTTGTGGGCAGGAAAACCGGGCGGACGCTTCTGGTCGTTCGGCAGCGGCGGCGGACCCTGGAAGGCGGATTTCAGGATGCCGTGGATGCGGGCGGCAATGACTCGCGGGCCGCCTTCCGGCTTGAAGCCGGCGAGCAGCTTGGCAGGGTCGGGGATTGTGACCTGGGCGACCGGCAGCAGCGCGCTGCGGTCGCTGCTGGTCAGCAGCGGGGTGAAGTCGATCGCGGCGTTCGGAGCTTTCGCCAGAAAGCCGGAGGAGGCGACGGTCACCTGCTGCAGATCGGCGGTAGCGGGGTCGTCGTGGTTGATACCGTCGCGGATGTTGAACCAGGCGACATAGCTGACCGCCGGTTCGCCCTCGCCGTTGCCGGACCGCACACGCCAGGCGCCGGTCAGGTCGCCCACGACCTTGGTTGGATCGAAGGAGATCCCCCACGCGTCGAACAGCGGTTTCAGGTCGGAATGGGTGTCGGTGGGTGGCATGCCGGTGGGCGAGGGGGTGGCCGCCATCGCCTCGCTCCAGGGGTCCACCATGGCCATCAGCTTGCCACCGCGCATGACGAACTGATCAATGGCATACAGTGTCGCGGGGGACAGGTTTTGCGCTTCCGCCACCAGCAGCACCTGGATGTCTGGATCGATCACCTGAGCATCGGTTGGGACGGTCTTCACGGTGTTCGTCTGGCGCAGCAGGACCGACGATGCGTAGGGCTGGCCGCCAGGGCCTTGGCCGCGGGTCATCATCAAGGTTCTGGGGTCGCCGTCGAGCGGCAGGGAGGACATCACGCCGACGACGGGGCGCTTGGGGTTCGACAACTCGTACACCAGCTTCGTCAGATCGTATTCCAGGAAACGCTCACGGTCGGCCTGAAAGAACGGAATGGTCCGCTCGTCGTCCTCCAGATTGGTGCCGGCGAGGCCGAAGTAGATCTGCGTGCCACCCTGATCTAGCGGCACCCCTTGCAGGCCGTACGCCATCGCTTTGTCTTCGGTGTCGCTGAACGGTTCCGGATCGAAAAATTCCAGTTTGACCTTGCCGCCGGATTGCGACGCGTAGTCAGCCAGCATCTGTCGAACATGGTCGGCATAAGTGCCGTAGGAAGGCACGGTGCTGCCGAGTTCCCGGGAATAGAACAGCCGCAGCGTGACGGGTTCCTTCAGGTCGCCGAGGACCTGCTTCGTCCCCTTGGACAAGGCGTAGATATGGCCCTGGGTCAGATCCAGTTGCTCATTCGCCAGCCGGGTATCGGCGAACATGTTGACACCGATGGCGATCGCGGCGGCGGCGATGACACCGATGATGGAGAAGGACATCCGGCGCATGATCTCAGTCCGCCTTCCGTTGATCAACAAGCACGGTGTTCAGGAACAGGAAGAACCCGATGAAGCTGGCGAAGTAAATCAGGTCGCGCAGGCTGATGATGCCGCGCGTGAAGTCGGTGAATCGCTCAATCACCGCGATCCGACGGGCGAAGGCGCCCAGGGCGGGGATGCCGTGCGAGAGGAAGTCATTGACAATGGGGTTGGAAGCGACGGCGAACACGAAGCAGACCGCAACCGCCAGCACGAAGGCGATCACCTGGTTCCGGGTTGCGGCCGACATTGCCGCACCGACCGACAGGAACGCGCCGGCGACCAGCAGGCTGCCGAGATAGCCCGACGCGATCACCCCATTATCCGGTGAGCCCAGGATGTTGACCGCGATGACGAATGGGAAGGTCAGCAGCAGGGCGATAGCGCAGAACGCCCAGGCCGCGAGGAACTTGCCCACCACCGCCTGGCCCTGCGTGATCGGCAGGGTAAGCAGCAATTCTATGGTGCCCAGGCGGCGTTCCTCGGCCCAAAGGCGCATGGTGATCGCGGGGATCAGCAACAGAAGGACCCAAGGGATAAAGGTGAAGAACGGGTTCAGATCGGCGATGCCGCGATCGAAGAACTGGCCCAGATTGAAGGTCAGCGCACCTTGCAGCACCAGGAAGATGACAATGAACACGGTGGCGACCGGGGTGGCGAAATAGCCGCGCAACTCCCGGTTCGCGATGGTCAGGGTTTGGGTCATCATGCGGGCTCCATCGTCAGCATGCGGAAGACCTCCTCCAGCCGGCCGGATGGGTGCCGCTGTTCCAGTTCGGCGGGTGTCGCGTCGGCCACCACGCGGCCGCCGGCTATGACGATGGCCCGCGTGCAGACGGCACCGACTTCCTCCAGGATATGGGTCGAAATCACGATGGCCTTGTCCGGGGCCATCCGCTCGATCAATGCGCGCACTTCATGCTTCTGGTTGGGGTCAAGGCCGTCAGTGGGTTCGTCCAGCACCAGCACGGGGGGATTGTGCAGCAGGGCCTGGGCCAGGCCGACGCGGCGTTTGAAGCCTTTTGACAGCGTCTCCACCGGCTGCAGGCGCACGCCGCGCAGTGTCGTGACTTGAAGCGCATGATCGACCCGGTCGGTCAGTTCGCTGCCGGAAAAGCCGCGCACCCTGGCGCAGAAGCGCAGAAAGCCCTCGACCGACATTTCCGGATAGGTTGGCGCGCCCTCCGGCAGAAAGCCCAGCACCCGGCGGGCTGCGACACCATCCGACTGGACGTCGTGGCCCTGAATCCGAGCGGTGCCGGCGGTGGGGGTCATGAAGCCAGCAAGCATGCGCATGGTGGTTGATTTGCCGGCGCCGTTCGGGCCGAGAAATCCCAGAACCTCGCCGCGCCGCACCTGGAAGGAGACGTTATCGACGGCGGTAAAGGTGCCGAATCGCTTGGTTAGTCCGTCGATTTCGATCGAAACCGGCTGTGCCGGTGCGTCATGGACGCGAGTCGTCACCGTGCGTTCCCCTTGCTTTCAGTTGTGGGCCGCAATAGCGGAATTGCACGCTAATGCAACCGGGCCGAGGGCACGTGAGCGGTTATTAACCTAAGCCGGGGGGGATCAGCCAAACAGCGAGTCTACCGCATCTTGTAACAAATCGGGCTTTTCTCCGGCGGAGCGCGATAGGACGGAGGGCGATTCCTCTCCCGGCGTCTCCGCTGGCGCGATGGACGTCAACATGGTTTCCACCTGTTGCAGGTGCTGGATCGCCCGACGGATGCGTTGGCCGGTGACGTCCTGAAATGTGCAGGCTTCAAAAATCGCGTTAACCCTTTCCGTTACGGCTTCCATGCCGGCGGGATCGTTCTTGCCGTCGCGCAGCCAGTCACCGATCGCCTCGGCGGCTTCCATGATGCGGTTGGCGGCGGCTTCGGTCGCTTGTACCACGGCCTCCAGCTCCAGCCCGCTGTTGCGGGTCGCGGCCATGGGCGTGGCGACCACGCTGGCGATCTGGTCGCGGATGCCCTTTAGCTGGCCGGACAGGTTGGTTTCGCTGAAATCCATCAGATCGACGGTGGCATGCACTTCCATGCTGAGTTCGGCGATCCGCCGATCCATGAAGCTGCGCAATTCCGCTATTTCCGCCCGGATCGTCGCGGACACCGCCTGCTGGATCTGGTCTGCCTGGTTTGCCACTTCGCCCGCCTGTTGCTGAGAACGGGCGATTTGACACCGGCAGGGTTAATATTCGGTAAACGCGACGGGGGCCCTTAGCGCGTCAGGCCGGCAATCGTTTCTAACTGGGTAGGATCGTCGGCGGGCACCACCAGCAGGGCATCGTCGATGCCGGTATCTTCCAACCGCTTCAGCCTATCCCGAGCCTCGGCCGGCGAGCAGAACAGCGAGATTTTCGGCACATGAGCAAACGGCAGGCTGCCGGGCGTGTCGCGGAAGTCGGTGAAGATGTTCGCGAGCACCGCGCGCTTGCCGCCGGCGGCCCGGAACATATCGACGCCGATGGCGAGATCCTCCCAAGATGTATGGATGCCCGACGCGATCCAGCCTTGCAGAACCTTGGCGGACAGGTCGATCCAGCGCTTGCTGCGCCAGGCGCCCAGCAGGATCGGGGGCCCGCCTTCGGTGCCCGGCCACATGGACAGCGCGGGGCCGTGGACGGGTTCGCCGGCCCAGACCCGGCGCATGATATCCAGGTTGGAGGTCAAGGTCTTGAAGCGGGCGTCGTAATCGGCCTGTACGGCATCGAAATCATTCCTGGTGGAGCCGCTGCCGACACCGAAGCGGAAGCGTCCGGCGGACAGCGCCATCAGGGTCTGGATGCGTTGGGCGTGTTCCACCGGGTGGCGCAAGGGAATCTGCACGACGCAGGTGCCGAGTTCGATCCGGCTGGTTTGCGCAGCGACCGCACCCAGCAGGATCAGGGGATCCAGCGTGGGTTTGCCGCGCGCGAAGGCGTCGGTGACCCACAGGCCATCGAAGCCCAGCGCCTCGGTCTGTTGGGCGACGGCAGTGACATGTTCGATCAGATGGGTGCCGACCGCGGCGGCCGAGGGGATGGTGACGATGCCGATGCGCATGCGGGTGTTCCTTACTGGCCGGTGAATTTAGCCGGGCGCTTTTCGCGGAATGCGGCGACGCCTTCCTCATAATCCCGGGTCATTCCGGCTGTGGTTTGTAGTTTCGCTTCCAGATCGAGCTGCGCGCTGTAGGTGTTGTCCATGCCTTGCCAGTACATCTGGCGGATCAGGCCGATGGAGCGCGGGCCGGCGGCGAGACGATGCGCCATCTCCATCGCCTTCGGCATCAAGTCGGCGTCTTCCTCCAAGCGGTTGATCAGCCCCCAGGCGAGCGCGGTTTCAGCGGGCAAGCGATCGGCGAGCAGCGACAGTTCCATCGCCCGGGCCATGCCGACCAACCTGGGCAGCAGCCAGGACGATCCGCAGTCCGGCACAAGGCCGATACGGGCAAACGCCTGGAGAAACGAAGCGGACCGGGCGGCGATGCGGATGTCGCCGGTCAGCGCCAGGCTCATGCCCGCGCCGGCTGCCATGCCGTTGATGGCGGTGACAACGGGAATGGGCAGGGCGCGCAGGCGCATGAACATTGGATTGTACCAAGCCTCCAGGTCGCCTTTGACTTCGCCCCTGGCTTCGGCCGCGCGGTCGCGAGTCGCGCGATCCGGATCGTTCAGGTTGGCGCCGGAGCAGAAGGCGCGGCCGGCGCCGGTGATGACCAGGCAACGGGCGGGGCCGGATTCGACGATGTCCATCGCTTCGGCCATGTCTTCGCGCAACTTGCGCCCGAAGGCGTTCAGAACGCTTGGGTCGTTCAGCGTCATAACCGTGACATCGCCGGTTGTGTCCAGACGTATCCTGCCGTGTTTCATCTTGCGTAGCCCCCTGTCCGAGAGGTTTCGGATCACCGGTGGCAAGGTAGCAGCAATGGCGGGGAAGGCTAGGGCGACCAGGGTTCACAAGCGATGACTACAAAGGCCCGAAGTCATCAGGTTCCCCATATAGTAAGAGCGTGATTGGCAGGATGTCCCAATCACGCTCTATCCTGATTTATTCTGAAGGAACCGCCCGCTGGCTGTAATGGTCAGGGTTTGCCCGCGTGGACGATTCGCTTAATTCCTTATCGCGCGCCGGCTTTGCGGCCCGGCTTGCGGGCTGCCTTTTTCGGCGGCGGCACAACGGTGCGGCTGCGTCCAAGGCCCATCTTCTTGGCCAGGTTGGAGCGTGTCTCCGCGTAGTTGGGTGCAACCATCGGATAGCTGGACGGCAGGCTCCATTTCGCCCGATATTGATCGACCGTCATATTATGTTCGGTCATCAAGTGGCGTTTCAGCATCGTCATCTGCTTGCCGTCTTCAAGGCATACGATGTAGTCGGGGAAAACCGACTTTGTAACCGCGACGGCCGGCTTGGCCTCTTCGACCGGAGCGGCGACTTCGCCAACGGTCGATAGCGTTTTATAAACTTCGCGAATCAGACCCGGCAAATCCTCAACGGATACCGCGTTCTTCGTCACATGAGCACTTACGATCTGGGCGGTAAGGCCCAACACATCTTCTGGCATATATTTCTTTCCTGCAACCCAAGCCTGCGATATAAGGCCCTTCGATCAGCAAAGCTATAGTACTTCGCAAAAAATTATGAACTAATCCAGTTGCGCAGTGCAAGCGCATGTTTGCGAATGGCACTAATCGGCCCCAAGATGCTCCGAACAACAGTCGGGAGTGGAGCATGGAACTGGGGCTGGCGGGGAAAGTTGCGCTGGTAACGGGTGCGAGTCGGGGAATCGGCGCCGCGATCGCTGCCGAACTCGCCAGTGAAGGGATGAACCTTTGTCTTGTGGCCCGCGACTCGGACAAACTGGGGCAGGTCGCGGACAGTCTTCGGAAGACCGCCAATATCAATGTTCAGGTTGTGTCCGCCGATCTGCGCGATCCCGCTGCCTCCATGGATGCCGTTGCCCGTGCCGTCGGAGAACTGGGGCGCCTTGACCTGCTGGTGAACAACGCCGGGGCGACGAAGCGAGCTGATTTTTTCACTTTGACAGAAGAGGACTGGCAGGACGGATTCGCCCTGAAGTTCCACGGCTATGTCCGGATGACGCGGGCCGCTTGGCCGCATTTACGTGAAACAAATGGAAGTATCGTCAACATCGCCGGCGTGGGCGCCCGCGCCGGGTCCGCTGAGTTTACCATTGGCGGATCGGTCAATGTGGCTATCCTCAATTTTACCAAAGCGATGGCCGATATCGGTATTCCCCAGGGCGTTCGGGTCAACGCGATCAACCCTGGTCTGATCGCGACCGACCGTTTCGCCCGCAATGTAGAGCGAACGATGCACAATCGCGGCATGAACCGCGAACAGGCCTTGCACTTTCTGCTTTCCACCCACGGCACCACGCGCGTCGGACAGCCGGAGGAGGTCGGGGCGCTGGTCGCGTATCTTGCTTCCAAAAGGGCGGATTTTATCCAGGGCTCTATTATCGACATCGATGGGGGCGCCACACGCTCTCTATAAACTACGAAGCTTTAGCATTAGGCCCTGTAGGATAAGGACAGCAGTGAATGAGCCACGCGATCACGACGGATCTGGCCGCTTATGCTTCGGCCGCGCGGTTCAGCGATTTGCCAGATGCGGTTCGCCGGGAGGGTGTCAGGTCCATTTTCAATATTCTTGGCTGCATCATCGGGGGCGCCCGGCATCCCGGGGTCGATGTCGTCGATAATGCTTTGCAGGGCATGACCGGGGAGGGCAAGGCGACACTGATCGGGCGCGGCCGCGGGACGGATACGTTGCATGCGGCCCTGATCAATTGCCTTGCCTCCAGTATCTACAGCTTTGACGATACGCATGAGCAGGCGGTGGTTCACCCTAGCGGCCCGGTCTTCGCGGCTGCGTTGGCGCTGGCGGAAACCCGCCCGGTGTCCGGCGAGGCACTGCTGACGGCGTTTATCCTTGGCGTGGAGTTGGAGTGCCGGTTGTGCAAGGCGCTGACGGTGCCACCGGCGAAAGGGTCGATGGCGTGGTCGGGCACCGGGATTACCGGCGGGATCGGGGCCGCGGTCGCGGCGGGCCATTTGTTGGGGCTGAACATGACCACGATGCGAACAGCGATGGGCATCGCGCTGTCCCAGGCGGCGGGATTCCGAGCGATGCACGGCAGTTTGTGTACGCCCTTGATGCCGGCGCAGGCGTCACAGACCGGATTGCGGGCAGCGCTGCTGGCCCAGGGCGGATTCACCAGCTCGGCGGCGGCTTTAGAAGGGCGCTATGGCTTCCTGAGCGTGTTCTGCGAACAGCCAGACCTGGATGCGCTGACCGGCGGCTTGGGCGAGCGGTTCGAAATTCTGCGCAATACCTATAAGCCTTACCCTTGCGGGATCGTGATCCATCCGATCATCGATGCCTGCCTGCATCTGAGATCCAAGCATGGGCTGGATGCAACGCGGATCGCGTCGGTGGAAATCCTGGCATCGCCGGGCGCGATGGCCTTGTGCAACAACCGTGACCCCAGGGATGAGTTACAGGCGCATGTCAGTCTGCATCACTGGACGGCGGTGTGCTTTATTCGCGGCACCGCGCGCATTCAGGACATGGATACAGAAACAGCGGTGAAAGACCCGGCACTGATGGCATTCCAGAACCGGGTGAACGCGACGCTGGACCCGACGCGCGGTGCGGACTCCGCAAAAGTGATCGTTACCATGACTGACGGGCGTCGTTATACTTGCGAGATCGAGCATGGGATTGGCAGCGCCTCCCGCCCGATGACAGACCAGGAACTTGAAGTTAAGTTTTCGGATATGTCCATCCCGGTTCTTGGCGGAAATCGGACTCGAGCACTTATTGATCAGTGCTGGGGGATAGAAAAACTGTCAAATGCCGGGGATTTGGCTCGGGCAGCGCGTTAAGGCATTTGAGTTGCCAACTTTCGTTCCGGGTTTTCGCCAATTCCTCCAGTTGGTCCAAACCTTGAAATGAAGCCGCCCCGGGGACGAGACATTCGCAGTTTCCTGAACAGACTGCGAAAAATGCGGACGTATTATCCGCTCCCAACACCGGACCACCCCAGCCTCTTGCGTTTCTGGCACTCATGGGCGACCCTTGGTGCCAGCGACTATGCCAGAATAAGCAAAGCGAGGATGCCGTGAACGACGCGACGATCGTCACCGACTCAGTGAAACGTTTCAAGTGGGTCGGCACGCGCCCGATCCGGCCCGACGGAATCCCCAAGGTGACCGGCCGAGCGATGTATGGCGCGGATCTGAAGCTGCCAGGGATGGTGTATGGCAAGATCCTGCGCTCCCCGCACGCTCACGCTCGCATCAAGTCCATCGATCTGTCCGCTGCCGAGAAACTGCCGGGTGTGAAGGCGGTCATGAGCGCCGCCGACCTTCCGGTGCAGAAGTTCGATTACATCGGTCCGGAACGTGTCGCGGTGAATTTCTGGCACGTCACCCGCAACATCATGGCGCGGGAAAAAGTGCTGTACGAAGGTCACGCCGTGGCCGCCGTCGCCGCCATCAGCGCCTCTGTCGCTGACCACGCGTTGTCGCTTATCAAGGTTGAATACGAAGTCCTGCCCCACGTTATCGACGTCGATGACGCTATGGCGCCCGACGCGCCGCTGCTGTTCGACGACATGATCACCCGCGGGATCGAGCCGGCACCGACCAAGCCGTCCAACATTTCCAAGCGCCTCGATTTCTCGATGGGTGACCTGGACGCCGGCTTCAAGATGGCCGACGTGGTGATTGAAAAATCCTTCAAGACCGCCGCCGTGCATCAGGCCTATATCGAGCCGCACGCTTGCCTGGCGAAGTACGAAGCTGACGGCCAGTGCGAAATCTGGTCCTCCAGCCAGGGCCATTTCGCGATGCGCGCGCTGACGGCGCAGATCATCGGCGCCAAGCTGGGCGACCTGCGGGTCACCCCGGCGGAGATCGGCGGCGGCTTCGGCGGCAAGACCGTGACCTATCTGGAACCGGTGGCTGCCGTGCTGTCGAAGAAATGCGGCCTGCCCGTGCGCCTGAACATGACGCGGGAGGAAGTGTTCCGTGCCTCTGGCCCGACCTCGGGCGCGTCGATGAACGTCAAGATCGGCGTCATGAAGGATGGCACGATCGTCGCGGCGGATGGCGTGTTCAAGTTCCAGGCCGGTGCGTTCCCGGGGTCGCCGGTGATGAACGGCTGCCTGTGCGCCTTCGCGCCATATGATATTCCGAACGCCCGCGCTGTTGGGTTCGACGTGGTGTCCAATCGCCCGAAGGCGGCGGCGTATCGGGCACCCGGCTCGCCGATCGCCAACTTCGCGGTCGAAAGCGTGCTGGACCTGTGCGCCAAGGCAATCGGCATGGACCCG
>DAIEHR010000234.1 GCA_027353465.1 Acetobacteraceae bacterium
CCGAGCCCGTCCATCACGGCCAGCAGCGCGGCGGCCGCAAAGTCCGGGGTGAACAGCTTCGCCTCGGGCACCCCGGCCTGAAACGGGGCGCTCAGGCCGGTATCGACCGTTCCGGGGTGCAGCGCGACGCATACGCCCAGCCTGCGGGTCCGTCGATGCTCGATCGCCAGCGTGCGGATCAGCATGTTCAGCGCGGCCTTCGATGCCCGGTAGCCGTACCAGCCGCCAAGATGGTTGTCGCCGATGCTGCCCACCCGAGCGGAAAGGGCGGCGAAAAGGCTGGGGCGGTCGCGAGGGGTCAGGGGCAGCAGGTGCTTGGCAACCAGCGCCGGACCTGCCGCGTTGGCGACGAACGCGGCGGTCATCGCCTCCAGCGACAAAGCGCGCATCGATTTCCCCGGCGTCAGTCCCGGACCGTGCAGCATGCCGGTGGCGACGACGATCCTTGTGACCGGCCCCAATGCGGCAATCTGGCCGGCGGCGTCCGCCAATGCTGGCTCTTGCGTTATGTCGGCCTGGATCCAGTCGTGTTGCCAGCCGGCAGGGCGGCGGCGCGACACCGCGACCACGCGGGCGAAGGTCGGGTCCCGCTCCAGAAGTTGCGCGATCGCCCGGCCGACGCCGCCGGATGCGCCGACCACAACCGCGATGTCATCGGTCATGCCAGGACCGCCGCACCCAGCAGCAACCCGGCGACCGCCCCGCCCGTCAGCATGGTCCGCAAGGCCGGATACCATGGCGGCAATCCGTCGCTGCCCACATCCCACAGCCAGTGAACGGCCAAGGCGCCGGCCAACCCCAGAAACAGCAACGCGGGATGGCCGGGGATGGCGACCAGCAACGCCAGTGCGGCCAAGGTCGGCACCATCGCGATGGATACCGTCAGAGCGTTCGGCGAGGAGGAGCGGATCGCGAGGCCCCATCGCGCTCCGCCCAAAAACGACAGGATCAGCCCGCCATAGACCGCGAGGACCAGACCAGACGCTGGCTTCAACGCCGGAATTGTCGCGTCCAGCAGCGGGGGCGCCAAAAATGGCACCAGACCGAGCACACCATAGATCAGGACGCTGGCTGGTATGGCGGGACGTTGGGGTTTGATACTCATCATCCCGCTTACATGGTCGCACTGGCCACCTTGGCAACCAATCGGCCAGCGGCCAACATCGGCGCCGCCTAATGCCGAAGGAACCGACGATGGCCCGCGTCCGCGACATCCCGTCCGCCGAACTTCCGCCCGATCAGGCGGCGATCTACGAACAATTTGCCGGTCTGTACGGGCCGTTCCGCAATCAGGTGGCGGTGTTCGCCCATGTCCCCGCCGCGCTGCGCCACCTGATGCCGATGCTGATGGAACTGCGCGCCGCCGCCACTTTGCCGAAGCGGTATCTGGAGATCGCGATCGTCGTCGTCTCCAAACTGAACGAGTGCCACTACTGCGTCGCCCATCACAAACCGTTCCTGGCGGTGGAGGGCATTTCGCCCGAGGGGATCGACCGGCTGCTGGAACCGGACAATGCCGAACTGGACGATATCGACCGGCTGGTCATCGAATACGCCAAGCTGGCATGGGAGACGCCCAACCGCATCCGGGACAGCGTGTTCCAACGGCTGCGGCAGCATTTCTCGGAGGCCCAGATCGTTGAACTGACGCTGCGCATCACCCTGTGCGGGTTCTTCAACCGGTTCAACGATGCGCTGCAGATCGAGGAAGAGGCCGAGGTAGCCGGTTCGGCAGGGACGGAGTAAGCGATGATCCTGAACGCGATCCAGTCCGGCGAGGGTCCGCCGGTTATCCTGATGCACGGGCTGTTCGGACAGGCGCGGAACTTCGGCGCGATCCAGCGGGCCCTGGCGCCGCGGTTCCGGGTGGTCGCGCTGGATATGCGTAACCACGGCGACAGCCCGCACGGGGCGGACATGCGCTACCCGACTCAGGCCGCCGATGTTCGCGAAACCCTTCTATCGCTGGGGATACAGCGTGCGGCGGTGGTCGGGCACTCGATGGGCGGCAAGGCGGCAATGGCGTTGGCGTTGCAATGGCCGGATCTGGTCGGCCGCGTGCTGGTGTCGGATATTGCGCCGGTCATCTACCAGCATGGCAACACCGCGTTCACCAAGGCCATGCAAGCCATCGAACTGTCGCCCGCACTAACCCGCCGCGATGCCGACGCCGCCCTCGCTCGGACGGTGACCGACGAAACCCTGCGGCCGTTCCTGCTGCAAAACCTGCGGTTCGGCCCCAACCCGGGATGGAAGATCGGCCTGTCCGAAATCGCCGCCGCGATCCCCGACCTGGAGGGCTGGATTGACCTGCCCGGCCGGTATGACGGCCCCTCGCTGTTCGTGACCGGTGCCCAGTCGCATTATGTGCTGCAGGAGCATCGCGCCACCATTCGCGGCCTGTTTCCCGCTGCCCGTTTCGTCGCGGTAAAGAATGCCGGCCACTGGGTCCATGCCGACAACCCAGCGGGATTTTTGTCGGTGCTGGAGGCTTTCCTGGACGCGTGGCACTAAGCGGACGCGGCGCTCCAGTTCGCGCTCGGGCGGACGCGGTCTCCGGGGTCGGGGCGGCGGGGTCGCGTTTGTGGTCCGTTTCGATCGGATCACCCCAATTTACCCGTCATAAGCGGCAAAAACCCCTCCCCGCCCGGATGTTAAACGATGAAGCTTCCGCGAAGCATGGCAGAAACGCGTGGTAAGGGCTGTTTTTCGCTCGTAAGACGGCCGGTTACAGCCTAAGTGTGCGCCGCACCATCCCAAAGCCAGGACCGTATGCAGATCCGTAACGTCGCTATCATCGCCCATGTCGATCACGGGAAGACGACTCTCGTGGACAAACTTCTCAGCCAGTCGGGCGCGTTCCGTGAGCATCAGGCCGTGGCCGAGCGTGCGTTGGACCGCAACGACCTGGAAAAGGAGCGTGGGATCACCATTCTGGCGAAGTGCGCCAGTGTGGTCTGGAACGACACGCGCATCAACATCGTCGATACCCCTGGCCACGCCGATTTCGGCGGCGAAGTCGAACGCATCCTGAACATGGTGGACGGCGCGATCGTGCTGGTCGATGCCGCCGAGGGCGTGCTGCCGCAGACGAAGTTCGTCGTCGGCAAGGCCCTGGCCCGTGGCATCCACCCGATCGTCGTGGTCAACAAGGTGGACCGCCAGGACGCCCGTCCAGACGAAGTCCATACCGAAGTGTTCGACCTGTTCGCCGCATTGGGCGCCTCTGACAGCCAGCTCGATTTCCCGATGCTGTTCGCGTCCGGCCGCAATGGCTGGGCGGATGTGGAACTGAACGGCCCGCGTAAGGATTTGTCGCCGCTGTTCGACCTGGTCGTCAGCCACGTCCCGGCCCCGACCGTTAAGCCGGACCTGCCCTTCGCCATGGTCGCCAGCATCCTGGAATACGACAACTTCCTGGGTCGCGTGCTGACCGGGCGTGTCGAACAAGGCACCGGTAAGGTCAACATGCCGGTGAAGGTGCTGCGCCGCGATGGTTCGCTGGTGGAAACCGGCCGTCTGACCAAGCTGCTGTCGTTCCGCGGCCTGGACCGCGTGCCAGTGGATGAGGTTATGGCGGGCGATATCATCGCCGTCGCCGGCCTGTCCGAAGGCACCATTCCTGACACCATCGGCGCGCCGGAGCTCGGCGGCCCGCTGGAAGCCATCCCGGTCGATCCGCCGACCCTGGCGATGACATTCCGCATCAACGATTCGCCGCTGGCGGGCCGTGAAGGCAAGAAGGTCACATCGCGCCAGATCCGCGAACGTCTGTTCCGTGAATCCGAAGGCAACGTCGCCATCAAGGTGACGGACTCCAGCGAAACCGACGCGTTCGAGGTTGCGGGCCGTGGCGAACTTCAGCTGGGCGTGCTGATCGAGCAGATGCGCCGCGAAGGCTTCGAACTGACCATCGGCCGCCCGCGCGTGCTGACCCGCAAGAACCCGGAAACGGGCGAACGCGAAGAGCCGATGGAAGAAGTGCTGGTCGATGTGGATGAGCCCTACACCGGCGTGGTGGTGGAAAAGCTGAGCCGCCGTAAGGCTGATCTGCGCGACATGCGCCCGTCGGGCGGCGGCAAGGTCCGCATGACCTTCAACATCCCCAGCCGTGGGCTGATCGGCTATCACGGCGAATTCCTGACCGACACGCGCGGCACCGGCATCATGAACCGGCTGTTCGCGGGTTACGGCCCGTGGAAGGGCGCGATCGAAGGCCGTCGCGCCGGTTCGCTGATCTCCACCGAAAGCGGCGAGGCGGTGCACTACTCGCTGTGGTACATCCAGGAACGCGGCACCATGTTCGTCAGCCCCGGTGAGAAGGTTTACCAGGGCATGATCCTGGGCGAGCACAGCCGGGAATCCGACCTGGAAGTGAACCCGATCAAGGAAAAGAAGCTGACCAACATCCGGGCCGCCGGCAAGGATGATGCGATGCTGCTGATTCCGCCGCGGAAAATGAGCCTGGAACAGGCGATTGCCTACGTCGAGGACGACGAATTTGTCGAAGTGACCCCGACCGCGATCCGCCTCCGCAAGCGCTACCTGGACCCGCATGAGCGCAAGCGGTTCGAGCGTAAGATCGACGCCGACGC
>DAIEHR010000256.1 GCA_027353465.1 Acetobacteraceae bacterium
GCGGTTCTGCGGTTCCCGCACGCCAGCGCCGGTCGGCACCAGTGGGTGGGTTTCGCCGAAGCCCTGGATGGTGATCGCGCTCTTGGGAACGCCATCCTTCACCAGTTCCGCGGCCACCGCTTGCGCGCGGCGAACCGAAAGCCCCTGGTTGTAAGCCGCCGTGCCCGAGGAGTCGGTGTAGCCGTTAACCTCAAGCTTCGTGTACTGCACCTTGGTGGAGTTCGCTGCCGCTTCCGACACGATCTGGCGCGCACGATCCGTCAGGTCCGCCTTATCCCAATCGAAGAACACGATATAGGAACGTGAAATCGGCGACGGCGCGGCAGCCATCGGCGCGGGGGCTGCCATTGGCACGGGTGCCGGGGCGGAGCCGAACGCATAGCGCAGGCCGATCAGGAGCGAGTGGTTGTAGTCGTTGCCCAGCTTGACGCCTGAATAGTTCCGGTTACCCGCAGTACCCATAAAGCGGTATTCGCCTGTCACCGACAAGCCACGGACCGAGGCAACCGGGATCGCCACACCGGCGATGCCCTGATACGCGAACACGCCGTCGGTCTGGCTACCGGAAGTGCCGCCGAAGGTGATGTTCTCATTGATCCACTGGTAACCACCACCGACGCCGATATAGGGCACGTAGGACGGCGACAGCATGGTGAAATCATACAGCACGTTGAGCATTGGGCCGAATTTCTGTTCGGCACCGCTGAGCGAAACCGCTCCGCCAGGGGACGTGACCCTGCTCATGCTGTTATAGCGGTAGTCGAGTTCGAGTTCCGTCCGGAAACCGTTGCCATAGGCCCAGCCGACACTGCCGACGGCAACGCCGCCGGGATCGGGCTGGGCGTTCAGATCGCTAAAGCTGGTATTGCCCGATGACCTGATCTGTTCATTTTGCATGAAGTTGGCGCCAGCGCCGAGGCCGATGTACAGCCCCTGTGCCGGTTGTGCCTGCGCCGCCAGAGGAAGCGCCAGCAAACTGGTTGCCGCCAGTATCGTACGAAAATTCATTTTGACCCCCGTTCTACCCGTGAAACACTCAAAAACCAGTCAGCATTGCGGTGCCTGGCCCGATTTGACGATCGTTAACTACAACAACTCCGCAAAACAAGCCCCAGTATGCCATACATTCATTGGAGATTGCTCTAAGTAGCAAACCGGCAACAGAGGAAAGGAGCGCCCGAAGGCGCCCCGATCTTAGTAGCCGTTAGCCGAACTCTACTTGATGATGATTTCGACGCGGCGGTTCTGCGGTTCCCGCACGCCAGCGCCCGTCGGCACCAGTGGGTGGGTTTCGCCGAAGCCCTGGATGGTGATCGCGCTCTTGGGAACGCCGTCCTTCACCAGTTCCGCGGCCACCGCTTGCGCGCGGCGAACCGAAAGCCCCTGGTTGTAAGCCGCCGTGCCCGAGGAGTCGGTGTAGCCGTTAACCTCAAGCTTCGTGTACTGCACCTTCGTGGAGTTGGACGCCGCTTCCGACACGATCTGGCGCGCACGATCCGTCAGGTCCGCCTTATCCCAATCGAAGAACACGATATAGGAACGGGAAACCGGTGACGGTGCCGCGGCCATCGGCGCGGGGGCTGCCATCGGCGCGGGCGCCGGTGCGGCGCCAAACGCATAGCGCAGACCAACCATGACCGTGTGGTTGTAGTCGTTGCTCAACTTGGTCGGGGCGGAGCCAGCCATGCCGCCGTAGTTGCGGTCGCCCGGCATCGCCAGGAAGCGATAATCGGCCGTCACAGCCAAGCCAGGAGCACCGGCGATCGGCATCGCCGCACCGATGATACCCTGATAGGCAACCTTTCCAACGGTGTCGGTCGCGGCGGTGTTGCCGCCGATGTGCATGTTGGTTTCCTTCGCCCACTGATAGCCGACGCCGGCACCAATATAGGGCTGCACGTAAGGAACGTTCACGAAGTCATACAGCACGTTGAACATCGCGCCATACTTCTGCTCGTTGCCACCGGCCTTTGGGCCACCCGACAGATTGTTGAAGCCATTTTCCAGATAGTTACCCTCGATTTCAGCGCGCAGGCCGTTGCCCAGGCCATAACCGAAGCTCAGTGCCGCCGCTGGCCCAAAGCGCGAATCGAGGTCTCCGCTGTTCGTGCCATTGTTGGCATGCTCCATCAGGAAATTGCCACCCGCGGCCCCACCGACATACATGCCAGTAATGGGCTGAGCGTTCGCCGCCAGCGGCAGCGCCAGTATCGTGGCCGCCACGAGTGCACTGCGGAACTTCATAAGACTTCTCCTAATTCACCAAGACCGGCGCGACGCATTTCCGAAAAGTAACCAGCCGGACCGCCTTTTCGCTGGAACAACTATAGGGGTCCGTTCGCCCATTAGCGAGGGGTGAAGGCATCGAGCCAGCCACACTGTGGCGCCGCAGCCACATCATTTCCGCGGTGGTGGTCGATGGGACGGCGGAAGAGAGCAGGAGTCGAACCTGCCCGGGACCGCTCCGCGGCCCTAACCGGGTTTGAAGTCCGGCCGGCCCACCGGGGCCGATTCTCCTCCGTCAGACAGTATCGGCGGCTTGGGCGATCTGGGCAATAAAAGCCGCCTCATCCGCCCGTTCCAGGCACCTGCAATCCAGGATCAGCCGGCCCCCGGCGATCCGCCCGATCACCGGCTTGGGCAACGCATGAAGAAAATTTCTGATGTTTTCCAAAGCACTACCACCGATCGTCACGGCGACGGACGGTAACTGGTCAACCGGCAGCGCCCCGGACCCGATCTGGCTGCCGCATGGTCGAATATCGACATCCCGTTCAGGCCAGCGGCCCATGAAAACCGGGCATATTCGTTCGGCTGTAGATTCGATATCTGACCGGGAGCGGGTCAGCAGACGCAGCGCTGGCATGCGGTCAGCGAGACGGTCGGGATCCCGATACAGCCCGAGCACGACCTCCAACGCGGCGAGGCGCCCCTTGTCAACGCGCATGGCGCGCTTCAACGGATTCCGGTTAATCGCCGTAATCACGCTTTTGTGACCTACGATCAGGCCAGCCTGCGGACCACCCAGCAGTTTATCGCCAGAAAAGGTAACGACGTCCGCACCGGCCGCCAGCGACTCACGGGGGGTTGGTTCATGCGGTAGCCCCCAGCGCTCCAGGTCAACAAGGCTTCCGCTGCCGAGATCCTCGACCAGCGGCAGCCCCGCCTCATGGGCGATCTTGCTCAAGGCCTCGGTCTGGACCATCGCGGTAAAGCCGACGATCGCATAATTGGCCTGATGCACCCGCATCAATGCCCCGGTCGCCGCTCCGATCGCGCCTTGGTAGTCGCTCGGATGGGTTCGATTGGTGGTTCCAACCTCTTTTAGGATAACGCCCGAGCGCGCCATGATGTCCGGCACCCTGAATGCGCCCCCGATCTCGATCAGTTCGCCGCGCGAAACGGGTACCTCCTTGCCGAGTGCAAGCGTGTTCAGCACCAGCATGACCGCGGCCGCGTTATTGTTCACTACGGTGGCGGCCTCGGCGCCGGTCAGTTCGCACAGCAGACCGCTGACATGGTCGTCGCGTTCGCCCCGTTGTCCAGTAGCCAGATCGTATTCCAGATTGGTCGCACCAAGCATGGCCTCGGCTGCGGCGTGCGCGGCTTCGCGCGGCATGGGCGCGCGGCCCAGATTAGTGTGCAGGACAGTACCAGTCATGTTGAACACAGGACGCTGGGAGCGGGCGAAGCGGATTGCCAGATGGTCGGCAGCCTCGGCCAGCAGGTCGGGCACGCCAACGCCGAACGCGCGGGCGTCCCGGCGGGCTGCCAGCAATGCGCGCACTGTCGCGGTTAGTGCGGTTCTGCCGAATTGCGCCAGCAGAACCCGCGATTCGGGGGCGCGCAGCAGTGAATCGACAGAGGGAAGCGGGCTGGTTTGTTCGGCCATGGTTCCGGCCAGCCTAAGCGCGAGGCGGTTCGGGAACTAGCCGGGGCGGCGAAATTACGACAGCAAAAAGGGCGCAAGCGGGTCAACCGAACCGCTTGCGCCCCTTTAAGTTCGTCCAGATACGCTACTTGGAGTGCTGCCGGCGCAGAAATGCCGGAATCTCGAATCCGCCCTGGTCGCCGGTCGGGGCATGATGGCTAACCACCGGCTGAACCGGCGCCTGAGCCTGCAATTGCGGCTGGGGCTGAGACTGAGGCTGGGGCTGATAGTCGTCGGCCGAAGGTTCCGGCTTACGGCTGTACTGCTGGGCCTGAGGATGCTGCTGCACCGGGGCCTGCGGCGTCGTGCGGCGCCGGAACGCCCCGGTAACAGCATTGAACAGGCTGGGACGGCCATGGTCGGGCGCAGGCTGCACCGGGGCCTGCACCGGCATCGCGGCCGGACGCTGGGATTCGGCGAACAAGCTGGCTTTGGTGGCCAGCAGCTGTGCCGGGGTTGGCTGGGCCGGCTGAGTGGGAGCCTGACGCTGCTGCCCTTGTTGGTGAGGCTGGAACTGAGGCTGCGCGACGGTGCGAAGCTGGGGCACCGGCTGTTGGTTTGCATCCATCGCGACCGCCTGGGCAACCGCCGCCTCTGGCATGGTTTGCGGCGACGCCTGCCGCAGCGGGTTCGACGCCACGGCCTGGGCCGCGTTCGGCATGAACCCAGGGGCTGCGGCGGCGGGCGCATTGCGCACGATCGGCTGCGGCGCCGGCGCGGCACCGCCACCACCGCCAACCGCAACTAGCTTCGGACGCGATTGCTCGGCGCGGTTCTGGGAGTCGATACCCGTTGCAACGACCGAAACCCGGATCCGCCCTTCCAGGGTCTGATCGACGGCAGAGCCGAAGATTACATTGGCTTCCTCGTCAACTTCCTCGCGGATGCGGTTGGCGGCCTGATCGACTTCAAACAAGGTCAGGTCTTCGCCGCCCGTGATGTTGATCAGCAAGCCGCGCGCACCGGACATGCTTGTGTCCTCCAGCAGCGGGTTGTTGATCGCGGCCTCGGCGGCGCGGATGGCGCGGTTCTCGCCCTCGGCTTCACCGGTGCCCATCATCGCCTTGCCCATCTCGGCCATGACCGTGCGGATATCGGCGAAATCCAGGTTCACAAGGCCATGCACCATCATCAGATCGGTGACGCCGCGCACGCCCATGTAAAGGACCTGATCAGCCATCTTGAAGGCGTCGCGCCACGTCGTGCGCTCGTTCGCCATACGGAACAGATTTTGGTTCGGAATCACGATCAGCGTATCGACGTACTGCTGTAGTTCCTCAATGCCCTGATCGGCGGACCGCGCTCGGCGAACACCCTCGAAACCGAACGGCTTAGTAACGACGCCGACGGTCAGGATGTTCCGCTCCCTGGCCATGCGGGCGATGACGGGGGCTGCTCCGGTGCCGGTGCCGCCGCCCATGCCCGCGGTGATGAACACCATGTGGGCGCCGTCCAGGTGACGATACAGCTCGTCGGCGGCTTCCTCGGCGGCAGCCTTGCCGATTTCGGGTTTCGCGCCTGCCCCCAGGCCCTGAGTAATGTGCGGGCCAAGCTGGATGCGGCGGTCGGCGCGGCTGTGCATCAATTGCTGCGCGTCGGTGTTGGCGACGACGAACTCGACGCCCTGGAGGTTGGCGGCGATCATGTTATCGACCGCGTTCGTGCCACCGCCGCCAACGCCGATGACGGTGATCCGGGGCGAGAAGTCAGTATGGTTCATCTGCGGGATCGTGAGGTTCAATGTCATTTTGTTTTCTCCCCCGATTTAACGGGAACGGCTTCTGGTTACTGGATACGGCAAATCTCTCGATTCGCGGCAAGGCCTAGACACGTTCTTTCAAGAAATTGACGAACCGGCGGAACAGACCGGCTCGTGGTTCACCTTCCAGGTCGATGTCCTGGAAGCCTCGTCCTTCGCCCGCCGCCCAGGACAGCAGCCCGGCCGCGGTAGAAAATGCAGGTCCGCTCGCCAGTTCTGGCAAGCCGCGCAGGGCGGACGGACGCCCAAGACGGACCTGGCGGCTAAGCATGCGGGCAGCCATTTCGCGAACACCGGGCAACTGGCAGGCCCCGCCGGTCAGCACCACGCGATTGCCCGCCGCCCGGCCCATACCCGAAGAATCGAGACGGTCCTTGATGTTCTCCAGCGTTTCCTCGATTCGCGGCCGGATGATGTTGACCACCATGCTGCGCGGGACACGCGCCAGTTGGTGGTCCTCCTCGCCCATCAGCGGCACCGGCAGCAATTCGCGCTCGTCATCCGGACTGGATTCGACATTGCCATACAATGTCTTCAGCCGTTCCGCGTGGATCAAGGTCGTGGACAGCCCGATCGCCAGATCCTTGGTGACGTGCAGCCCACCCATCGGAATTTGCGCCGTGTGCATCATCTGTTTGTCGGCATAGACCGCCATGCTGGTCGTGCCGCCACCCATGTCGATCACGGTCGCGCCCAACTCGCGTTCCTCCGGCGCCAGACTGGATAATCCGGAAGCATAGGGAGCGGAAACCAGATCTTCTATTTCCAGGTCGCAACGACCGATGCAGGCTTCCAATGTCCGCAATGCCGTCGCGGCCGCATCGATCACATGCAGGCGGGCGTTCAGTGTGGAACAGAACAGGCCGCGCGGGTCGATCACATGGTCGGTCGCATCAACCGCGAAATTCAACGGCAGCACATGGATCGGTTCGCGCCCATCCACCGCCGCCAGACCCCGGCCTTCATTCAGCACGTAACGAATATCGTTCTCTGAAACCGCCCGCCCGCCGACCGGCCACTGCACGTTGAACAGCCGCGACTCCGGCTGGCCGCAGGTCAGGTTGACCGTGACGGAGCGCAAACGAACATCCGCCATGTCCTCCGCCTGACCGACACAGGCACGGATCGCCTTCTCGGCGGCGTCAAGATCGACGATGTCGCCGCAATTCAGGCCCCTTCCCTTCTGCCAGCCAAAGCCCAGCACACGTAATGTGCCGTCGCTTTCGACCCGCCCGATCAGGCACGCCACCTTGGTCGTTCCGATATCGACAACACCAAACGGCCCAGACCGATGGTGACGCGCGGGCTCGTGCTCCGGCGGTCCGGTTTCGGCCGGGGGAAGCACGCGACGAGGATTGTCTGCCATCCGATCGTGCTCCTATGTGGGTTTCTTGGCGAGGACGGGAACCGCCGGCGGGGTGGTTCCGGGTGGCACCGGGGGAACGACCCCGCCATCCTTAGAGTCCGGTCTAGGCCGAAATACCATCCGGTCCGGCAGCCGCAAATCGATCGCCTGCAACGGACGATCCAACACCGCGTGGTCCTGCTGAAGCTGAATCAACCGATCCAGGGCCGCGATTTCGTGCCCCTCCGGCAACATCACGTCGGTGCCGTTCTTCAGCCGCAAATTCCACCGCCGCTCGCCAACCCGCACGCTCGCCGAAACCTTCTCGGCCAGCGCCGGGCGGTCCCGTAGCGCATCCAACAGAACAGCAGCGGCAGACGGCGCGCCCTGCCCGACAATCCACGGCAGATGGCGGAACTGTGCTACATTCTGGTTGGCAACAACCTGCCCGGCACGATCCACCAGCACGAACGCACCCTGGTTCTGCCAAATCGCGTACGGACGCCGCTCCTGCAGGTTAATCACCACCGTGCCCGGCAACCGCCGCTCGACCGTTGCCTTTTCGACCCACGGAATTCTCTCGATATTTGCTCGGGTTTCCTCCAGCGAGAACCCCAGGATCGGATCGCCCTTCTTCACGCCGATCGCCGACCAAAGCAAAGGCTCCGGCGTATTCGCCCGCCCCTCGATCACGATGTCGGTCACCCGCAAACCCGATACCGCCGTCATCGCGCCCAGTTTCTCGCGCATCGTGGACAACGTGCCGGTGCTGTGGGGCGCGGCGGAGTGGAACATCACCGTACCGAAAAGAACGACGGTCGATCCGGCCGCGATCCAAGCCGCCGGCCGCAGCAAACGGCGCTGACGGCGCAACAGCAACCGCCACGCCGACGGCCTGTCACTAACAGAATTTCGCGGAGATCGTTTCATGCCCGGCATGACGCATTCTCCACCATCCACGCACATAATTGCGCGAAATCGATCCCGCGAAACGCCGCCTGTTCCGGCAGCAGCGAGGTCGGCGTCATGCCTGGCTGCGTATTGATCTCAAGTAATACCAGTCGCCCCGGTTCGCCCTTCGTATCGTCGTAACGAAAATCGCAGCGCGTCGCACCGCTGCAACCGATCGCGCGGTGCGCGGCAACCGCCATCGTCATCGCTTGCGCGGCAATATCGGGATGCACGTTGGCCGGAAGAATGTGCTTGGAGCCGCCATCGCCGTATTTGGACTCATAGTCGTAGAACGCACCAGCCACGGCCTGGATTTCCGTCACCGCCAAAGCACGTTCTTCCATCACCCCCACGGTCAGTTCCCGCCCGGGAATGTATTCTTCAACCATCGCCTCCGGCCCGAATGTCCAGGATCGCGCGATCTCGACACGCCGGTTGTCGCCGCCCCGCACTACCGAAACGCCAACGGAAGACCCTTCGTTCACCGGTTTGACGACATACGGCAACGGCAACGGATCGGCCGCCTCCAGTTCCGCGAGCGACACCATCCGCCCCGGAGCCACCGGCAAACCCGCTGCCGCGAACAGCGCCTTCGCCAACTGCTTGTCCATCGCGACAGCCGAGGCCCGCATCCCGGAATGAGTATAGGGAACGCCCAGCCAATCAAGCATGCCCTGGATCGATCCATCCTCGCCGAAACGCCCGTGCAAGGCGTTGAAAACAACGTCGGGTTTCGGCGTCAGCGCGGCAACCACCGCGGCAAGATCGTGCCCGACATCAACGGCATCCACCTGATAGCCAGCCGAACGGAGGGCCGCGGCCACCTGAACGCCGCTGGACAGGCTGACCTCGCGTTCGGCGGAAATGCCACCATACAAAACAACGACGCGAGTCATGACGGATCGCCCCCGCTCGTTACAGCAGCAAACGAACCCGCCGCCGGCAAGCCGATCCGCCGGATTACCCAGTGCAGCGTCACGCCCGTAGTGGCCATCACCCGGCGGCGAACTTCCTCGCCTAATCCCTCGATATCGGCGGCCGAGGCGGACCCGGTGTTGATCAGAAAATTGCAGTGCTTTTCCGACACCATCGCACCGCCGCGAGTCAGTCCCCGGCAGCCCGCCGCGTCAATCAGTTCCCAAGCCTTCATCCCGTCCGGATTGCGGAAAGTGGAGCCCCCGGTACGCGCGCGCACCGGTTGCGAAGCCTCGCGCGCCGACTTGATCTCGGCCATGCGCGTGGCGATCAGCGTCGGCGCCCCCGGCACGCCGCGCAGCCGCACCCGCGTGACCACCGCGTCGGCCGGCAAAGCCGCGTGACGATACGCAAACGCAAGCTGCGGCCCCAGCAAACGGCGCTGCTCGCCTGACCGGGTAACGATCTCCGCCCAGTCCAGAACACTCGCCATGTCGCCGCCGTACGCGCCGGCATTCATCGCCACCGCACCGCCGATCGACCCCGGAATGCCCGACAGGAATTCCAGCCCCGTGAGCCCCGCTTCGGCGGCATATTCCGCAACAGTAACATCCAGCGCCGCCGCCCCGGCGACGATACCCCCGGCCTCCGGCACGATCGCGGAAAAGCCGCGCGCCAGCCGGATCGTAACACCCGGCAAACCGCCGTCGCGCACGATCAGGTTGGAGCAGGCGCCAATCGCGTGTACCGGAATTTCATGCGGCAGAGCGGCCAGAAACGCAGACAAATCGTCCGCGTCCGCCGGGCGCGCCAAAGCCTCCGCCGCCCCGCCCGCCCTGAACCACGTAAACGGCGCAAGCGGCGCATTGGCCTGCAAGCGCCCGCGCAGCGGCGGCAGAGTATCGACGAAACCAGGACTGCGCGCGGCGGTCATCATGATCCCGCCACCCGTTTTCCGCCGCTGGCTTGCAGCGCCAGCAGTTCGGCGGGCAACGCGCCCGCCCACTGGGTGATCGATCCGGCACCCAGGCAAACGACGAAATCACCCGGACGAGCAATGGCGTGCACCATTTCCCCCAGCATCGCCGGGTTGGGCAGTGCCACGACACTGCGATGGCCGCGGGCGCGCAGGCCCTCT
>DAIEHR010000260.1 GCA_027353465.1 Acetobacteraceae bacterium
CCCCATTCCGGCATGCCCGGACCTCCCTGCGGGCCGGCATTGCGCAGGATCAGCACGTGATCCGCCGTGACATCGAGATCGGGATCGTCGACCGCCTTCTTCATCGAGGGATAGTCGTCGAACACCAGCGCGGTGCCGGTATGCTTGAGGAAGCGCGGCTCGCAGGCCGAAGGTTTGATGACGCAGCCATCGGGCGCGAGATTGCCCTTGAGTACGGCGAGCGCGCCTTCGGCGTAGATCGGATTGTCGACGGTGCGGATAACGTCGTCGTTGTAGACTTCGGCGCGGGCAATATTTTCGCCGAGCGTCTGGCCTGTGACCGTCAAGGCGTCGAGATGCAGATGCGGCTTGATCCGGCTCATCAGGCCAGGCAGCCCGCCCGCATAATAGAAATCCTCCATCAGATATTTGTCGCCGGAGGGCCGCACATTGGCGATGACAGGCACCTTTCGGCTCGCTTTTTCAAAATCGTCCAGTCCGATGTCCTGGCCGGCCCGCCGAGCCATCGCGATCAGGTGGATGATGGCGTTGGTGGAACATCCCATCGCCATGGCGACGGCGATCGCATTCTCGAACGCCGAACGAGTCTGGATCCGCGACGGGGTCAGGTCTTCCCACACCATTTCCACGATCCGGCGGCCGCTTTCGGAGGCGAGCCGGATATGCCCGGCATCGGCGGCGGGCATCGACGATCCACCCGGCAGCACCATGCCGACCGCCTCGGCGATCGCGGTCATGGTGCTGGCGGTGCCCATGGTCATGCAGGTGCCATAGCTGCGGGCGATGCCCTGTTCGACACCCAGCCACTCCTGGTCGGTGATTTTGCCGGCGCGCAGTTCGTCCCAGTATTTCCAGCTATCGGAACCAGAACCCAGGAACTTGCCCTGGAAATTGCCGCGCAGCATCGGCCCGGCGGGCAGGAAGATCGCTGGAATGTTCATGCTGGTCGCCCCCAGCAGCAGGCCCGGCGTGGTCTTGTCGCAGCCGCCCATCAACACGGCGCCATCGACCGGGTGGGACCGCAGCAATTCCTCCGTCTCCATCGCCAGCATGTTGCGGTACATCATGGTGGTCGGCTTGACGAAACTCTCGGACACCGACAGGGCAGGGAGCTCCACCGGGAACCCACCCGCCATCAGGATGCCGCGCTTCACGTCGTCCACCCGCTGCTTGAAATGGGCGTGACACGGCTGCAGGTCGGACCAGGTGTTGACGATGGCGATGACCGGTTTGCCCGTCCATTCTTCTGGTGCGTAGCCCATCTGCATCGCCCTGGAGCGGTGGCCGAACGACCGCAGGTCCGCCGGCCCGAACCAGCGCGCGCTGCGCAAATCGGCTGGCGTTTTCCGGGGGGTCTGCGGTGTTATCGTATCGGGCAAGGCTGGTTCCTCCATCGTGCTTATGTCACTCGCATAGCAGGAACGCGCGCCCGTTGCATCGGCCAGCCGGCTAACCGGCTTTCAAAGCCTGTCCGCCGCGGAAATGGGGCACCAACTGACTGTCGAACACCCGCAACGCCGCACCGATCGCCTGATGCATATCCAGATAGCGATAGGTGCCCAGGCGGCCGCCGAAAATGACTCCGGGCTCCGCATCCGCCATGGCCCGATAGGCATCGTAGCGGGCCTTGTCGGTTGGCGTATTGATCGGGTAATACGGTTCGTCCCCGCGCTCGGCGAAACGCGAAAATTCCTTGAAGATAACGGTCTTGTCCGCCCGGTAGTCCCGTTCCGGGTGCAGATGCCGGAACTCGTGGATTCGGGTGAAAGCGACGTCGGAGTCTGGATAATTCACCACGCTGGCACCCTGGTAGTCGCCGGTCGGAACGATCTCGCGCTCGAAGTCCAGGGTTCGCCAACCAAGCTCGCCTTGACTGAAGTCGAAGTAACGATCGACCGGTCCGGTGTAGATAACCGGCATTCCGGCCGGGATTTGGGGCTTCAGGTCGAAATAGTCCACGTTCGTCCGCGTCGTGATCCCCGCGGTGGCGAACATACGCTTGAAGATTTCGCCGTATCCGGTCAGCGGCAGCCCCTCGAACCGGTCGTTGAAATAGAAATCGTCGAAGGTGAAACGCACCGGCAAGCGCGTAATGATATCGGCCGGCAGCGCGCGCGGGTCAGTCTGCCACTGCTTTTCGGTATAGCCCTTGATAAATGCCTCATACATAGAGCGTCCGACCAGAGAGATCGCCTTTTCCTCCAGGTTGGCCGGATGGGTAATGCCGGATTCAGCGACTTCCGCGGCGATAATCGCCCTGGCGTCGGAGGGAGTCAGGAACCGGCCGAACAGCGTGGACAGCGTGCCGAGGTTCAGCGGCATGGTAAAGAACCGGTCTTGGTGCCGCGTGATCACCCGATGGCGGTAGTTCGAAAAGCCGGAGAAACGGTTGACGTAATTCCAGACATCTTCGCTGTTGGTATGGAACAGGTGGGAACCGTAGGTATGAACCTCGATCCCCGTGTCGGGGTCGGCTTCCGACCAGGCGTTGCCGCCTAGATGTGGGCGACGTTCCAGCACCAGCACCCGCAAACCCAGTCCGGCGGCGCAGCGTTCCGCGATCGTGGCGCCGTAGAAGCCGCTGCCGACAACAATCAGGTCAAAGCTGGTCAAATCGGGCATCGGCGCATTTTCCGTCGGCAAGGCCGCCAGGATGGCGGCCGGTGCGGCCTGTTAGCCCGATCCGAAATGGATTGCCAGCGTTCCGGCCTGTCCTGTATTGCCGCGAAAAAGGATAGCCACCGCGATGCCGGCGCCAACCTACCGTACGATCTATCTGCTGTGCCCCGCCAATGTTCGCACCGGCGGTCCAGAGGCACTGCACCAGCTCGGCCGCGCGCTGCGCGATCTGGGGCACGACGCGCGGATGGTCTATGCCGCCCCGGACGCGGAGCCGGTGGTCACGTCCGGCGTCCTGCGGTTTGCCCCCATCGCCAATCCGATGCCGGACGCCTATGCGCATTATGAGTTGCCCTATACGTTCGAGATTCGGGACGACGCGGCAAACGCCCTGGTCTTCCCGGAGATGTGGCCGCGGATCCTGCGTTCGGTCAGCCACTTGTCGCCCTATATGTGGTGGCTAAGTATCGACAATGGCCTGAACGCGGTACGCGATTTCGGCGGGTTCGACGCGATCCGGTCCGCCCGGTGCCAGCATCTGTGCCAGTCATACTACGCCCTGTCGTATTTACTGTCACGGAACATTCCGGGGCTCGCGTTATTCGATTATACCGCGTCCGAACATCTGGCGGCTGCCGCCGGGTCGGAGCTTCCCCGCATCGATCGCATTTTGTACCCGGCCCGCGGACGCTGGTTCACCGGCTGGCTGCGCCGCTGGTCCCCGGACTTACCCTGGCAGGAAATCGTCGGATTCACGCCCGCGCAAGTGCGCGAACTGTTTCTGACGTCGAAGCTGTATGTCGATTTCGGCAGTCATCCCGGCAAGGACCGCATGCCGCGGGAGGCCGCTATCCTGGGGTGCTGCGTGATAACCGGCCAGCGCGGTGCTGCCGGCAATCCCTTCGATGTGCCGTTGCTGGCGCGCTATAAATTCAAGGACTCGCGCTTGCGGATACCGGAAATCGTCCGGGCGATTCGAACTGTTATGGGCGAATACGATCGACGGGTCGGCGACTTTGCCACCTATCGCCGTACGATCGAAGGCGAGCGGCTGGAATTCAACGCCCAGGCTGCCAGGGTGTTTGGCGGTCGAATAAACCCATAGGTTGACCCCAATCCCGGCATCCGGCCGGCTGGATTCTATTCGACGCGGACTGGCCGCATCGCGATCCAGCCACCGTCCTGTTTCTCTGCCGCGAAGCCGATTTTTTCCAGGGCGTTCCGGGTTGCGACATCGCTGTCCGCGAGCAGGGCCCAGCCAACATGGTAATCTGCCAGCCATCGCCTTGCCTGATCGGTCGTCAGCTTGCCCAGGGCGGCCGGCCAGACGGTGACCACCCGGTCACCGGTCAAGGAATAGTAATAAAACGCCATCCTGCCATCCAGCGCGACCGTGTCCGCCGCGCTACCGGCGGACAGTTGCTGGTGAATCCAGTCAACCATTGCCGGTGCAATCAATGGCGGCTTGCGCAGGCCAGCGTAGGCGGACGGAACCTGATAGATGCCGACGGCATACAGAACCCCCACTACCCCAAGCCGCCAGATCGGCATTTGCCAGGTTCGGTCAAACAATAGGTCAAGGCCCCGGATCAGTCCCAGCCCGCATGCCATTCCCACCGGAACGATCCAATAGCGCGGCTGATCGACCGTGCTCGATCCCGTCATGAAGAATGCAATGTAGGTGATGAATATAACCGCGGTCGCCAGGCCGGCACGGGCATGGAACGGCCGATGCGCCAAATAGCGGCGGCTGACGAACAGGGCCGCGATCAGCAGCGGCGCCACCGGAATAAATGCCTCTATCAGCGTCTGCATCGCGGGGATCTGCACCAGGATCGCCGCCTTGATCGCGGGTAGCAAACCGCCCGCCAGCGTAATGGCACTTCCCAGATCCTGGTTGCCGGTCAGGTGGAACGGAAAATGCGGATTCAATCCGGTGTAGAAACCGTAGATGTAGATGCGGTTTTCGGTCAGCGCCAGCGTTGGCAGGAAGGTCCCCAGATCGGCATGGTTCCACAGCAGTTTACCCGCTGCGATGGGGGCGGCGACAATACCGGGGATCAGCGTTGTCAGAAGCCTGCCGACCGTCACGCGCAACGGCCCCAGGAACAGGCCCACGAGCAGGATCAACGATCCCAATCCGGTCCACAGCAGATAGAAGTCCTTCGCCCAGAACGTCGCGCCGAAGCAAATACCGGCGCAGGCCGCCGCCCGTCGGGTCGGAAATTCGTCGCGCAGCATCAGCAGCAAGCCGCCAAGCGCCAGGCTGCCGGCCAGCGGGTCGTCCATCGCGGTGCGGGATAGGATCAGCAACCCGGCCGGGCTGAATGCCAGCGCCGCGATGGATGCCAGCGCGATCCATTTGGCCCAGTCGCGCAGAGCCGGGGACTCAAGCGCAGCGGCGCGGGCGATGCGGAACAGCAGGGTCCCACATACGGTAAGGTATCCCAGATGCAGAAGCGTGATCGCGACAGGTGTCCCCGTCAGGCGCACGGCGCGGGAGGCAATCAGCAGCGAAAGGCTGCGATGCCAATCCTCCGCCCGCTCGATCGGATACTGGACAAAATATTCTGTCACCAGTGAGGTTTGCAGTAACGGTCCGGAACCGGCCAAAGCGCTGCGCAGGATCATTCCGGTATTATAGAGATTGTCCTCGAAGTAGTCGGCGCAACGAAACGCGATGAGGGCCATAGCGGCCACCATCAAGGCCACCGCACAGGTAAACAGGAGCCTGCTTCTCATCACTGTCCTTGTTCACGCGTATGGTACTGGCCGCGTCACTATCACGCGGGCGTGGCTTCTGAAAGCAAACTGCGCCGGTCGGGCCTAAATTGGTCCGCCGACCCGGAAGATCCGGCCGATGGCGACGACACTGTCGGCCTCGGGCTTGCCGACAACATCGGGCTGATAGGCGGCATTGTCGCTGATCAGTACCACCCGTGGTGCGGGCGAGACGGTCGGCACTGGGCCAATGCGACAGAATTGTCCGCGGGCGCGAAACGAACGCCCAGCGTTCGGCTCCCTCAGCTGTCGGCAAGACCGGGTGCTGGCAGTCAGATTTCTAGCCGTTGGCATGCTTCTCGATCCGTGACCGGGTTTCGACACTTTTCACACTGGATATCGCCGCTTTTCGCCGGTATGGCTGTTACAGAAGTAGATTTTGATCAATTCTCTAAGGAGAATTAGGGCGTCACAATGGACGATTCCGATACGATTAGGCAAGAGGGCGAGAGCTTCGCGGATTGGCATCCGGCAGATGTACAGGCGGCGCTTAAAAAGCGCGGACTTTCGCTTGCCGGCCTGTCGGTAGCTAATGGCTACCACCCGACGGCGGCTGGAAAGGCGCTGAAACGACCCTGGCCCTCACTGGAGATTATTATCGCCGCTGCTATCGGTGCGATACCGGACCAAATATGGCCAAGTCGTTACATGGCCCGGGCGTCCGCCGATTCGAATATGGAAGACGATATCAAAAAGAATTGATTGGAGCGATGCTACTGGGTTTAGGCGGCTAGAACAGAGCGTACCGTATCCCTTAAACCGGTCAACGTGAACGGCTTCAACACAAACGGCCTAGGCTGATCGGTTAATTTTGCCACCCGCCCGGGGTCGCCGGACATCAGTATAACAGCGGCGGCAAGGCGGTCTGCCTCGGGGATGAGTTCCGGATCAACGCCGTCCGGCAGAGTGCAGTCCAGCAACATCAAACGGAAATTGCCCTGCCCGAGCGATGTCATTGCCTCGGCGGCGGACTCAACGATGGTGACCGAATACAGGTCATCCAGTGCGGCGGCAATGACCTCCGAAACCAGGCTATCATCCTCGACCACCAGAATGGCACTCTTCTCGGTCATTCAGTCGCCTTTTATTGCCGGGGAACACTGAAGCTTCTCTCAAGCGTGTGTACCGCCGAACGTGGACAATTTGCAATACGCGCACCTCATCTGAGGTTTAGATCGTTTAGCCTAGCCGTCGCGATCTGGGCATTCACACTATTGTGTGTTGACGTACCGCCCGCGCGCACCGTCGGGCGGCACGCCAGTTCAGGCTCTGATATCCTCGCCCAACGCAGTCTCATAAACGCGGACCACCGAAGCTGAATCAGACGACCCAAGCCCCATTCCCCGCGCCATCCGCATCAGGTTCATAACTTGCGGACCGATCATGCCCGGAACGCCGAGCTCATCAGCCATTTCCAGCGCCAGGCGCAGGTCCTTGTGGGCCAGATCCAGCGCAAAGGTGGGCTTGAAGTCCCCCGCCAGGGTCTTGTTCTCCATGTTCCCATACGCGCTGGACATGCCAGATGCGTTGCGGATCACCGCGTCCAATTTTTTCAGGTCGATGCCGGAGCGTTTGCCGATCATCAGCGCCTCGGCCGCGGCGGCGGCATTGCAGAACGCCAGCATGTTGTTGATCAGCTTGGCGGTGGAACCGAACCCGATGTCGCCAAGGTGGATGACCTCGCCGCTGAACGACTTCAACAATGGCAGGTTCTGCTCGAACACCGCCGCGTCGCCGCCCACCATGATGACGATCGTGCCATCGGTGGCGCGCGACGTTCCGCCGGAAACTGGCGCCTCCAGCATGTGGATGCCCTTTGCCGCCATCCCTGCGGCGACCTTCTTGGCGGTGGCCGGAGAGTTGGTGGACAGGTCGATGTACGTCGTGCCGGGTTTGGCATTTTCCGCGATCCCGCCAGTGCCAAGGGTCACATCCTCGACAACGCGCGGCAGCGGCAGGGAGGTGATGACCACATCGCAGCGTCCGGCCAGGTCGGCGACCGAGGGGCTGGCGGATGCGCCAAGATCGGTGCAGGTTTTCACCGCGTCGGGACTGAGGTCGAAGACGATGACCTCATGGTTCGTGTTACGGATGATGTTCCGGCACATCGGGCCACCCATGTTGCCCACGCCGATGAAGCCAACTTTCATGTCTCGTTTCCCCCTTGGCGCCGGCCTGTCCGGCGCCAAGGGGATTTTGGAGCATGTGCTGGCGGATGTCAGCCTTCAGGCCCGTTGGACCCGGTGCCTATGCAAACGAATAGGCGTCCATCCGCAACGCCGAATACATGGCGGATGCATGAAGCCGATGTGCCGCGCCGCCGGCACCCATCGCGACATACAGCGGCAGCAAGTGCTCATCCGTCGGATGCTGGCGTTCCGCGTAAGGCGCTCGGGAGCGATACTCCAGCAGGTCCTGGGTCCGGCCCTCGGTGATTGCCACGTCGAACCAGTCGGCGAACGCCACGACGTCGGGGGGTTGGGGGCCATCCACGGCATCGCGCCGCAAAAGTCGCAGGTTATGAGTGAAAGACCCGGATCCGACGACCAGTACGTTGTCCTCGCGCAAGGGCGCCAGCGCCTGGCCAAGCCGCAGATGATGGTCGGGACCCAGTTGTGACTGGATGCCTACCTGCAACACCGGGATGTCCGCCGCGGGATACATCAAAGTCAGCGGCACCCAAGCCCCGTGATCCAATCCACGTTCAGGGTCGATGCCGGTTTCCAGTCCGGCGTCCCGCAGCAACCCCGCGGCCTTGTCGGCCAGGGCTGGCGCGCCCGGCGCGTCGTAGCGCATTGCGAATAATTCCGGTGGGAAGCCGTAGAAATCGTGGATCGTGGTGTTGCGTTCGACTTTGTTCAACGCCGGAATCCGCGTCTCCCAATGTGCCGACGCCACCAGGATCGCGCTGGGTTTTCCAAGTTCCCGCCCCAGCCCACGCAAGAAATCGCGCGCCGGCGAGTCGGTCAGGGCCATCATCGGTGAGCCGTGGCTCAGGAACAGGGCGGGGAACATGGGTCAGCCTCCGGGGTGGGGAGCAATGATAATCGGGCGTCTTCTACCTGGCTGCAACGACGTTGCCGGGCGCGCCGCTGCCGCGCAGCGAACCAGCCGCATAAGCACCATCGCCCAGAAGCGCCTGAACGATCAGCGCGGCGATCCAGAACGCGGGGTATTCCCAGCCACCATTGGCGTTATTGAAAAAGAAGCCGTTATGCCCGTGTACGGTGATGATCGCCCCGATCAGGATTGGGGTCAGCACCAGCGCGACGATTCGGGTGTAAACCCCGGCGATCAGCGCCAGTCCACCGACAACCTCCGCCAGGATGTCCAGATAGGCGGCAAAACCTGGAACCCCAACGCTTTCAAAGAAGTGCGCGGTGCCGGCGGGGGTGAAGACGAAGATTTTCAACCCGGCATGGGCCAGGAATGCGACACCCAAGGTCAGGCGCAGCAAGGTGGCGGCATAGGGAGCTGAACGGTTATCGATCATTGGTGAGGTCCTTGAAAAGGTCGATGGTCGCAAAATGGGATTGCGCAGGTCGGTATGCACTTGGCGAAAGGTGTAGAAGCCCTATGCACAACCGTATGGGTCGAGGCGCCTTCCATGCTGGACTGGGATGATCTGCGGACATTTCTGATGATCGCGCGCCACCGCACGCTGTCGGGCGCCGCCCGCGCTTTGGGCGTCCAGCAGCCGACGATGGGGCGACGGCTGGAGGCCCTGGAACAACGTGCTGGCGCCATGCTGTTGCGGAAGACCCCCTCGGGTTACGTCCTGACGGAAGCTGGCGAGGCGGTGCTGGCCAATGTCGAGCGGATCGAGGCGGAAACTCAGGCGGTTGACCGCCTGATCGCCGGCAAAGACCTGCGGCTGGAGGGCACGGTACGGCTGACAACGCTGGAAACCCTTGCCGCGGAGATTTTGTCCCCGATCATCGCGGCCTTCAGGGCGACCCACCCGGATGTGCAGGTCGAGATCGTTGCCGCTCCCCGGTCGTTGAACCTGAACAGGCGGGAGGCGGATGTCGCGCTGCGGATGGCGGCATTCACGCAGGCAGACCTGTATGCCCGCAAGGTGGCCGAAGTTGCCTATGACCTGTATGCGGCGCCCGCTTACCTGGAGCGATTCGGCCTGCCGGATTGGACAGCGGGTGGCCAAGGTCACGCGCTGATTCTAACCGAACCGGACCTGCTGGGTACTCCGGAGATGCGTTGGATGCGCGAACTTGCACCCAACGCGGCCGTCGCCCTGGCCAGCAATAGCCGCTTGATTCATCGGGCCGCGGCGCGCGACGGAATGGGGATCGCTTGCCTGGCGCGTTATTTGGGCGACGGTGACCCAGGGCTGGTGCGAGTACCGGTGGTCGAACCCCCGCGGGTGCGGGACTTGTGGTTGGGAGTGCATGGGGACATGCGTAACACCCCCCGCATCTTGGCGTTTACGGCGGCGCTGCGGCTCGGGCTTCGGCAAGCGTCCGGACGGTTGCGGCCCGAGTAGCTGCCGCCATCGCCTGGAAATCCATTACTTTATCCTATCGGAGCAGTCGCGTAGTTCCATAAATGAGCGCCGCGATTAGGGCCGCGGCGGGCAATGTCAGCACCCAGGCGACGATGATATTCCCGGCAACCCCCCAGCGCACCGCGGAGGTTCGTCGCGCCGCACCCACCCCGACGATCGCGCCGGTGATTGTGTGCGTCGTGGACACCGGCACACCCATGGCCGTCGCCGTGAACAGGGTGATCGCGCCCCCGGCCTCGGCGCAAAACCCCTGCATCGGCGTCAGGCGGGTGATCTTCGATCCCATTGTGTGAACGATCCGCCAACCGCCCAGCAGAGTCCCAAGTCCCATTGCCGCCTGGCAGGACAGCACGACCCACAACGGAATCGCAAAGTCGCCAGTCAGCAGACCTTGCGAGTAAAGCAGTACAGCGATGATGCCCATCGTCTTCTGTGCGTCGTTGCCGCCGTGTCCAAGTGAGTAAGCCGATGCCGATACGAATTGGAGCCACCTGAATGTCGTATCCACCTTAAACGGCGTCGCCCGCGCGAATATCCACGAGACCAGCAACACGAACACCAGTGCCAGCACCAGCCCGAGCAATGGAGACAACACGATCGCAGCGAGGGTCTTGCCTAATCCCGACCAGACGATAACGCTAAATCCCGCCTTGGCCGTCCCCGCGCCAACGATGCCGCCGACCAGCGCGTGGGAGCTGGAGGACGGAATCCCGCCCACCCAGGTGATGACGTTCCAGGCGATGGCGCCCCCAAGCGCGCCAAAGATCACCGCCGAATCGATGATCTCGGTTTCCACGATGCCGGTCCCGATCGTGCGCGCGACATGCAGGCCGAAAAACAGGAACGCGATGAAGTTGAAGAACGCGGCCCACAGCACCGCAAAGCGCGGTCGCAGCACGCGGGTTGAGACGATGGTCGCTATCGAGTTCGCCGCATCGTGCAGACCATTCAGAAAATCGAACAGCAAGGCCACGCCGATAAGGCCGCACAGCAGGGGCAGGCTCAACGTGGCGTTCATGGCGCGCGGTCAGACATGTTCGACCACAATGCCCTCGATTTCGTTCGCCGCGTCGTCGAACCGGTCCACTGTCCGTTCGAGTTGATCCAGCACCTCTCGCGCGGCCAGAAAGCGCAGCACGCCGCCCGGCGGGCAATGGCGGTAGAGGTCGATCATCCCGGTTTCATGGATGTCGTCGGCGTCGCTTTCCACCCGACGGATGCGCTCGCATAGCTCGTTGATGCGCTGGGCGTTCGGGCTCATGGCTTCCAGCAGCGGCACCGCCTCTCGCAGCAGATAGGCGCAGCGCACGATCGCGTCGCCCATGCGGCGGTAGTCATCGTCGAATTCGGTCATTTCGAACAGAATGATTGCCTTGGCGGTCTTCTTCATCTGATCGATCGAGTCGTCCATCCGGCTGATCAACGTCTGGATGCTGCCGCGATCGAAGGGCGTGACGAAGGTGCGCCGCACCGCCTGAACCACCTCCCGCGTGACCACATCGGCGGCATCCTCGGCGGCCAGAACCGTGGGATAATGGTGCCGCACCGCATCGCCGCCATTCAACATGTTCCGCAGTTCCTCCGCGCCCCGGACGATCTCATCGGCATGGCGGCCGAACAGCGTGAAGAATGTGTTCTCACCCGGCAGCAATCTGCGAAACCAGCGCAACATCGACGATTGTTCTTTCTTTTGCCAAGGCCGCTGGTATCAGCCGCGGCCGGACTTGGCTATGGTCCGAATTTGTCGGTTCGCGACCGCGCGGCCAGCACGACGCCTGCTGATACAGGGGCCATCCAGGCTAGTGGATCAAAATCGTTACTGCCCCTCTCGCCGCCATGCCAACAGCAACAATCCCAGCATGACCGGCAGCGAGAGCCAGCCTGGCAACAAATCAAGTGCCGCGACACCAGTCACCACATGATCGTGGCGCCGCTGCAACCCCACCCATGAACTACCGGATGCGGCCCGGTCTTCCTCGGTTCGGCGCAATTCCGGCGTGCCGTTTCCCCCCAGCCAATGCACTCCGCCACCCGAGGCCCGCGCCAGCGGTCCGGCAACCAGCGCGGTGGCCCGCAGATCCGCCAGTTCAGGCGGGTTCGCCGCCCCGGCCACGGCAAAGGCCGACCGTGTCCCCTGCGTCACCTGCCAAACCCCCGGAACCGTCGCCTCCCGCACTGCCGATGATCGACCGGGCGCATCCTCATGCAGGCCGACGGTCTCTTTCCGGCCATCCGGATCGGTGACCACCACATCGCCGGGGGCACCCGGGTCGGTGGACCGCTTCTCGATTCGCAACCGGCCATCGGCGACCCGAACCGTCAGGGCATTCTCCTCGAGTTCCGGCTCTTGCATCAGCCAGTGGGCGATGCGGCGCAGCAACTCCGCCTGGGGGCCGCCACCCTGGTGGCCGCGCGACCACAGCCATATCTGGTCTGACAACAAGAGCGCCGTTCGTCCCTGACCGACTCGATCGAGGGCGAGCAGCGGATCGCCACCCGCCGTTTGCAGCAAAACCTGGCCGTTGAGTGGCCCCGGCTCGATCCGGCGATACCAGGGACCCCAATCCGGCGCCGTCGTGCCGCTGTTCGCACCGTGTAAGTCCTCGGTTACCGGATGCCGCTGCCCCAAATCCGTTACCCGTGGACGGAATTGGCCATCAACCACGGCATTGGCTTGTGCCGGCCCGCCCGGCAACACCGAACCCAGGGGCGTCGAAGCCAGGCCGGTCGCTCCGACGAATTCCGGCCCGACGCTCATCAGCAGCGCACCGCCATCCCGCACCCGATTGGCGATATTGGCCAGATACGGGAGGGGAAGCAGGCCGCGATTTTGGAACCGGTCCAGGATAATAAGGTCGAACTCATTGATCTTATCGACGAACAACTCCCGGACCGGAAAGGCGATCAGCGCAAGCTCGTTCAACGGCGTGCGGTCATCCTTTTCCGGTGGCCGCAGAATGGTGAAGTGAACCAAGTCAACCGACGGATCCGCCTTAAGCAGCCGCCGCCATGTGCGCTCCCCCTGATGCGGCTCGCCCGAGATCAGCAGAACGCGCAGCCGGTCCCGCACGCCGTTGATTTCCAGGACCGCCCGGTTGTTCAGTTGCGAAACCTCCCCGGCCAGCGGACTGGCGGACATCTCGATCACGGTGGGACCCGCGCGGGTGATCGGTATCTCGATCCGCTGTTCCACCCCGACTGGCACGCTTTCTGTCAGGAAAGCCTGCCCATCGCGGCGGACTGTCAGCGTGGCGGGTCCGTGCTGCCCGTTCACGCCCAGATCGTCGATGGCAAGGCGAAGGGTCACCGACTTGCCGACAATACCGTAGCCCGGCGCCTCGATGACTCGCAGCCGCCGGTCGGTTTGCTCCCCGTTTCCGGTCAGCAGCAGATTGAGTGGTGCCCCGCCCGGGGGAGCCTTTGGGGTGTCATGTACCTGGCCGTCGGTGATCGCGATCGTGCCGGCGAACCGCGACCGTGGGATATCGGCCAGCACGCGATCGATTGCGCTGAACAATTGTGTGCCGGCATTACCGCCTTCTGGCACCGTGACGGTGCGGAGTTCCAGGTCCGGCATCTTGGCCGCCTGCGCCTGGATCGCCTGACGAGCGGATTCCGCGAGGCGGGCGCGATCGCCAACCTGCATAGACGCCGTCTGGTCCACCACTAAAAGCCCGATGTCGCGCAGCCCGGTGCGCGATTCTTGCACCAATCGCGGCCCCGTCAGCCATATCAGCAGCACTGCGAAGGCGCCCAGCCGCCAATAGACGCCCTTGGCACCCCGCAACACCCCCAGGCCAACAACCGCCAGCGACACCACACCCAACAGCACCAGCAGCCATACCGGCAGCAAAGGGTCGAAGCGAAGCGCGGCGATTACCTGTTCGGGGCGCATCTACTGTCCAAGCCGCTGCAGGATCGCGGGCACATGGACCTGGTCGCCCTTATAGTTGCCGGTCAGTGCGTACATCACCAGGTTTACCCCAAAGCGATAGGCCAGGATGCGCTGACGCTGTCCCCCGGGCAGCACCGCATAGGGGTTGTCACCTTCAGGCCCGATCGCCCATGCCGCCGCCCAGTCATTGCCGCCGATGATCACAGGGCTGACGCTGTCGTTGGATCTGTCCTGGTCGCGCTGGACCCATACGGTGTCGCCGGTAAAGCGGCCGGGGAAATCCGACAACAGGTAAAACGCCCGCGACAAAACGTGTTCGCTGGTCAGCGGCGCCAGCGGCGGAATGTTCAGCGCGTGCCCAAGCCGCTGCAATGCGTCCTCGGTGCCCGGGGCGAACCCCGCGCCCGATCCGGAATCGCGTGTGTCGATCAGGATGATGCCTCCGCGGCTCATGTAGTCGTTCAGCGCCGTGATCTGTGCCGCGGTCAGATCGGGCGCATCGGCGGCGATTGGCCAGTAGAGCAATGGGTACAGGCTTAGGTCGGTCTCGCCCGGCTGAACCGCGTCCGGTTCGAACAGCTTGGCGGCGGTGCGGTGATTGACGTATTCCGACAACCCCTCCAACCCAGCCTTGGCTATACCGTCCAGGGTGCTGTCGCCAGACAGGATATAGCCCAGCCTTGTGTCGGTTGCCGGGCTGGAACTTGCCTCCAGCGCCCGAGCGCTCGGGATCGTCAGCAGCGCAACCGTCGCCGCCACCCGCGCCAGCAACAATCCGCGCAGGCCCAGCGACAGAACCATGTCCACACACAGCAGCGCGACGGCAAATGCCAGCAGCGGCGGCCCCAATGCCCGCGCCCGAACAGAACCCTGAAGTGTTTCCAATGTCGCGCCGGCAACCGGCGGGGCCGCGTCAGGCGCGGCGATCCGTGCGGCGAGATTCAACACCTGCCGTCCACTCTCGGGCCCGTACAAGCCCGGCGGATGCCGGGGCGAAACCGGTGTAGAGGCAAATTTGTCCGCCTGCAGTCCAATCGCGGCTGATTGTGGCGGTCCCAACGTACCGAATCCATCCAGCGTCTCGACCGGGGCCAAGGTGCTGGAGCCCGGCGTGCTTGCAACCCCGACCGACAGATCGACCAGCCGCCGGAGCATGTCCACGAACAGACCCGACATCGGCAGGTTGGACCAGTCCGCATTGGCAGTGACATGGAACAACACCACGCGGCCGGCGCCATCAGGTATTTCAGTGACCAGCGGGGTGCCGTCTTTCAGCGTCGCCCAGGTCCGCGACGCCAGATCGGCGGTCGGTTCCGCCAGGACCTGCCGGGTGACCTTGACCTCATCCGGCACCGCGAGGCCAGCAAACGGAGACGTGGCGGCGAACGGGGCCAGCCTGGCTGGTTGGCTCCATGACATCGCTCCGCCGAGTTGGCGGTCGCCAGCCAGCAGCTTCGCTGGCAATAGCGTATCGGTATCGTTGGTCGCGGCTTCGGCGGTTCGCGGGCCGGCGAACCGGATCAGCAGCCCGCCCTTGCGCACCCATGCGTCCAGCGCGTCCCGCTCGGGGCCGGAGGTCAGCGGGCGGTCGGCCAATATCAGAACGGAGATGTCACGCTTGAGTAGCGTTGTCGCATTGCCCTCTCGCAGTTCGGTAAACGGCTCCAGCGCCCGCTTCAGGAAGTAGATCGATCCGGTGAACGGGGTATCGGCGGTGGACAGATCGCCCGACAGCAGCCCCACCGGGCGCCGCCGCCACCGTTCATCCAGCAACACAATCGACCCCGCGCCGGGCGGGCCTTCCAATACCAGCCGTGTCAGCCGGTTACGCAATTCCGGGGGCAGGAGGATCGGCCCGGAGGCTTCCGCGGCACCCGCGGGGATGGCGATATCAGCCCGCGCCAGAGTTCGCCCATCGCCGCTTTGGGCCAAAACGCTGGCCTTCGTCTCCACCGCACGCGGTATGCGCGCGACCCGAACGATCAGCCGGTCCGCCTCGCTGACAGGGGGCATCAATAATGGCGCGGATGCGATGTCACAGCACAGCTCGGTCACCGGACCCATGGCGCGCATTGCGTTGGCAAAGCGGTCGAAGCCGTCCCCGTCGGTCAAGCCATCCGGGACATAGATCACCGAGGCGTCCAGCCGGTCGCGCCAGTCCGCCATCGCATCGGCCGCCGCTTCCCTGTCAGAGGGCCATGGCTGTGGCTGCAACGCCGCCAGTCGCGCCCGGACATCGGCGACAGGCATCGTGGCCGATACGGTTATCGGGGCGCCGCTGCCCTCCTGTGCCGTCAATAACAGCGCAGCCTTGCGATTGGCTCGCTCGACGCGATCCAGCAGTGCCCCAGCGGCGTCTTTCCGCCGAGCCCAATCGTCCGCCGCCGCCCAGCCGTTATCCAGCACCAGCAGCACCGGGCCCTTGCCCGGCAGCGCGATTCCAGCGTCAAGCACCGGCCGGGCAAGTGCCGTGATCACCAGGGTGGCGGCGAGCAGACGCAGCGCCATCAGCCACCAGGGGGTGCGCGCCGGGGTTTCCTCTGTTGCGTTGAGGCCCACCAGGAAGCGAACTGCGGGAAAATGCTCAGACTTTGGGGCAGGGGGCGTGACCCGCAGCAGCCACCACAACAGCGGCAAGGCCGCCAGGCCGGCGAGCACCCAGGGTGCGACGAAGATCATCGCGCCGTCAGCGCCTGATAAAGGGTTAATAACGCCATTTCGGGCGGATGATCGGTTCGGTGAACGCCAAATCCGAATCCGGCCGCCGAGCAGATCGCGGCGATGCTGTCCTGGTGGGCCTTCAAGCGTTCAGCATAGGCCGGACGAACGGATTCCACCCGTGGAATCATGGCGTCCCTCTCGCTTTCCAGCCCATGGAAGCGGACGCGGCCCTGATAGGGCAGGTCGGTCTCGGCCGGGTCCAGGATTTGCAGCAGGTATCCCGTCACCGGCACGGCGGCGAACCCCGCGATCAGGGCCTTGATATCGTCAACTGGTGCCAGGAAATCGCTGAACAGCACCACCGTCCCGTGTCCCGGCACCCGGGCGTCGCGCGGCAGCCCCACGGTGCCGAACCCGGCGTCCAAGGCCACCGCTAACCTTTCCAGTCCGGACCGGTTCGTGACCGGCCGTGCGTCCTGCTGCATCATGATCACTCTCTCACCGCCACGAAGCAGCAGCGAGGCAAGCGAAAGCAACAGCAGGTTCGCTCGATCCCGCTTTTCCACCGGAACCTGGCGAGATCGCCAGCACATTGAGGCGGAGGCATCGCGCCACAAGCAAACAGTCAGCGCCGCCTCCCATTCGGTTTCGCGAATGAACCAGCCATCCGGCGCTTCGCGGCCCGATTTTGCCGATTGCCGCCAGTCGATCCGGGATAACGGATCGCCCGAGACGAAGCGGCGGAACTGCCAGAAACTGTCGCCCTGACCGACACGCCGCCTTCCGTGGACCCCTTGCGCGACGGTGGACGCGACGCGGTCCGCCGCCACCAGAAGCGGGGGAAGCCGGGCGCCGAGGGCTTCGGCGGCCAAGCTACTGGCGGGAGCCTTGGTCATGGATGATCAACCCCCCTGGTCCAGCGATGACAGGCAGGCCCCAGCCGCTGCCCGTTCGGCGTCGTTCTAACCAATCTTGCCTACCAGCCGGTCGATCACGTTCGCCAGGACCGCCCCATCCGCCCGTGCCGAAAAATTCAGTGCCATTCTGTGTCGCAGCACCGGACGCGCGAGGGCAGCGACGTCATCGATGCTGGGCGAGAGGCGGCCGTCCATCAGGGCCCGGGCGCGCGTTGCCAGCGTCAGGGCCTGCGCCGCCCGCGGACCTGGACCCCAGGCGACCTGCCGCCGGACGATCTCATCGCCGGGACTTTCCGGACGGCAACCGCGTACCAGGGACAGGATCGCTTCCACCACGGTGTCCCCCAGCGGCAGCCGCCGCACCAGCGCCTGCGCGGTCATCAGGTCGTCCGCCGACAGCGCCTGCGCCGGCTTTTCGTCGTATGCCCCGGTGGTTGCCAGCAGCATGGCCCGTTCGGCGTCGCGATCCGGATAGGTGACGTTGACCTCCATCAGAAAGCGGTCGAGCTGCGCTTCCGGCAGGGGATACGTTCCCTCCTGCTCCAGCGGGTTTTGCGTCGCCAGGACGTGGAATGGGCGGGGGAGCGCATGTTCCACCCCGCCGACCGCGACCCGCTGCTCCTGCATCGCCTGCAACAGCGCCGATTGTGTGCGCGGACTGGCGCGGTTGATCTCGTCGGCCATCAGCAACTGGCAGAATACGGGGCCGGGGACGAAGCGGAACGCCCGCTTGCCATCAGCCTCATCCAGTACCTCGCTGCCTATGATATCGCCTGGCATCAAGTCCGGCGTGAACTGGATGCGTTTCGTGGCCAGCCCCATGACCACGCCCAGCGTTTCCACCAGGCGGCTTTTGCCAAGCCCCGGCACGCCGACCAGCAGGACATGACCGCCCGACAACAATGTGATCAGCGTTTGGTCGATCACCTCGTCCTGTCCGAAGATAACCCGTCCGATCGCGGCGCGAGCCTGAGCGATCCGCGATCCAATCGTGTCGATGGCAGTCAGAACCTTGGCCGGATCGTCCTCAATCGGCGCCATTCTGCCTGAAGTCACCTGTGTCGTACCAGCCATACCGCCCGACATACGGATATCACCCTCCGCGTTTGCGTCCATGGCATCATATAGGCTCTTTCATGGACGGGGGGATGCTACCTATATCCCGCGTCTGTAAGGAAGTTTTGCTTCCGATGGCTAGAGACCAATGGCTAAGGGCCAATGGATAATGGGCCGATGGAGAATGATAAGTGAACGAGGGCTGCAGGTGACCCGGGGTGGCGCGCCCACCGATTTAACCATGCAGGCAGCGCCACCGGCGGATGCCGTGCTTGCTGGCTGTGCCGCACGCGTAACGCAGGCGCGACCCAGACGCGTTCCCACGGAATGCGGTGATCTTCCTTTTGTGATCAAACGCGACGGCACCTGGCTGTATCGCGGCACCGCGATCAATCGCAAGGAACTGGTCTGTCTGTTTTCCAGCGTGTTGCGCCGGGAGGAGGACGGAAGCTGGTGGCTGCAGACCCCAGCCGAACGCGGACGGATCGAGGTTGAGGACGTTCCGTTTGTCGCCATCGAACTTGATTGGACCGGTGACGGCCGGCTTCAGACGCTGTCCTTCCGCACTAATATAGATGAGGTTGTAACGGCCGGCCCCGACCACCCCATTCGCGTCGCGCATGACGTTCTGACCTGCGAACCCACCCCATACATTCTCGTGCGCCCGGGTGCCGGCCACCTGCCGATCGAGGCCCGTATCAACCGCGCCACCTATTACGAACTGGTGGCCCTGGCGGTTCCCGAGTGGGTCGGTGGCAAGCGAATGTTGGGCGTCTGGAGTCTCGGGCAATTCTATCCGCTGGGCGAGTTGCCGCCCAACGAGGTGTGACGGCCGCCGCGCTGCGGTTACGGTTGGCTGAGATCGCCTCCAGGCCGCCCAACGCCGATCCGGTTTTCGGCGATGAGATCATATCCGCCCTAAGCAAGCCACCGACTCCCGCCGCCGTGCTGGTGCCGGTTGTTCTCGGCCACGAGCCCGGCATATTGCTGACCAAGCGCACGTCCCATCTGAGTGCCCATGCAGGCCAGGTCAGCTTTCCGGGCGGCCGGATCGACCCCGAGGATAGCGGGCCGGAAGCCGCCGCGCTGCGCGAGGCGCATGAGGAGATCGGCTTGCGGCCGGAAGCGGTGGAGGTTCTGGGGCGCCTGACCGACCACATCACGGGTACCGGCTATCGCATCACCCCGATCCTGTCGGTGATCCCGCCCGCGCTGACCTATGCCTTGTCGGTGCATGAGGTGGAATCGATTTTCGAACTGCCGATGCGCGTGCTGCTGGACCCCGACGCGCCCCGCCGGCAGCGCCAACATGTGAAGGGCGTCTGGCGGGAATACTGGGTTTGGCCGCACCCCGATCATTTCATCTGGGGCGCAACCGCCGCTATCCTGGTACAATTGGCGCAACGTCTGCGGGAGCATACAGTCTGATGCGTAAAGTCCTTCTTGCCCTGGTGCTGGGTCTGGTTGCCGCGCCGGCGTTCGCGCAAACGCGCATCGATTCCATCAACACCAACTTCCGCTGGCTAGGGCCAGACGACAAAATCGTTGTGGAACGCTACGACGACCCGCGGGTCGGCAACGTCTCCTGCTACATGTCCCGTGCCGAAACCGGCGGGATCAAGGGCGGACTGGGATTCGCGGAGGATCCGAGCAGGTTTTCGATCGCGTGCCGGGCGGTGGGGCCGGTGACGATGCCGGCGTCGCTGCCGAAGACCGAGGTCATCGGGTTTTCGCAGGCGTCGCTGTTCTTTAAGACGTTTCGGATTCATCGCTCGCTGGACGCGGAAAAGCATGTGCTGATCTATACCGTGGTCAGCACCAAGCTGATTAACGGCTCCCCGTTCAACAGCATCAGCGTTGTGCCGACAGATGTGCGATAAGGTGGGCGTGCGATAAGACGGAACGCCGGCCGGCCGGCGGGACGCGGGATACAGGCAAGTGACTACCATCAGCAAGGGCGTCGCGGTCATTGAGGCCGCGCTGGTAAACATCCCGTTCAGCCCCGGCGTTTACCGGATGCTGGATGCCAACGGCGATGCGCTGTACGTCGGCAAGGCGCGCAACCTGAAGCGGCGGGTGACCTCCTACACCCAGATCGGGCGCCTGCCGGAACGGCTTCGCCGCATGGTGTCCGAAACCGTGTCGATGGAGACGATCACCACCCACACGGAAGCCGAGGCGCTTCTGCTGGAAGCCAACCTCATCAAGCGCCTGAAGCCACGATTCAACATCGTGCTGCGGGATGACAAATCCTATCCATGGCTGATGCTGACCGAGGATCACCCGTTCCCGCAGATCTCCAAGCACCGCGGCGCGCATGTGCGTAAAGCCAGCTACTGGGGGCCGTTCGCCTCCGCCTGGGCGGTGAATCAGACGGTCACCGCCATGCAGCGGGTTTTTCTGCTGCGATCCTGCACCGATTCGGTGTTCGCCAGCCGCACCCGGCCGTGCCTGTTGCTGCAAATCAAGCGTTGCTCCGCCCCGTGCGTCGGGCGCGTCGATGAGGAGGCGTATGGCAAGCTGGTGGCCCAGGCGAAGGCGTTCCTGTCCGGCAAGGCGAATTCGGTTCAGAAGGAACTCGCCGCGGAAATGGAACAGGCGGCCGAGGCGCTGGAGTTTGAGCGCGCCGCCGCCGTACGCGACCGCCTGCGCGGCCTGACCTTCGTGCAAGGCAGCAGCGTCATCAACCCGGCCAGCCTGACCGATGCGGATGTGATCGTAGCCTGGCAGATCGCCGGCCAGACCTGCGTCCAGGTCTTCTTCGTCCGTGGCGGCCGCAACAATGGCAACCGGGCGTTTTACCCAACGCATACCAAGGCCGAGGAAGGCCCCGAGGTCCTGGCAGCCTTCATAGGGCAGTTCTACGACGACAAGCCGCCGCCCCCGCTGCTGCTGGTCAATCAGGAAATGGCGGAACGGGATCTGATCGCCGAGGCGCTGTCGCTGAAGGCCGGGCGCAAGGTGGACATCGCCCGCCCGCAGCGCGGCGAGAAACTGGCGGTTGTGCAGCATGCCGAAACCAACGCCCGCGAGGCTTTGGAGCGCAAACTGGCGGAAACCGCCGGCCAGGGGAAACTGCTGCAGGGGGTCGCGGAGCTGTTCAAGCTGCCATCGGTGCCGCAGCGCATCGAGGTGTACGACAACTCCCACATCATGGGCACAAATCCGTATGGCGTGATGATCGTGGCCGGGGCCGAGGGCTTCATGAAGGGCGCCTATCGCAAATACGGTATCCGCGGGCCGATGGCGCCCGGCGACGATTTCGCCATGATGCGGGAGATGCTGCAACGCCGCTTCGGCCGCGCTTTGAAGGAGCGGGCTGAGAACGACGCGGCCTCTGATTGGCCTGATCTGCTGTTGATCGATGGCGGGGCCGGCCAGTTGTCGGCGGTGCGGGACATCCTGAACGATCTGGGGGTACATGACGTGGCGCTGGTCGCGATCGCCAAGGGACCGGACCGCAACGCCGGGCGTGAATGGCTGCATACCGAGGGCGTGGAGCCGTTTCAACTGCCGCCGCAGGACCCGGTGCTGTACTTCCTGCAACGGCTGCGGGATGAGGCGCATCGCTTCGCCATCACCACGCACCGGGCGGGGCGGTCCAAGGCCATCACCCAAAGCGAACTGGACGAAATCGAAGGCATCGGCCCCGCTCGGAAGCGCGCGCTGCTGAATCATTTCGGCTCGGCGAGGGGGGTGAAGATGGCCGGTCTGGCGGACCTGGAGGCCGCGCCGGGAATCAGCCGGGAAACCGCCAATCGCGTTTATGCGCATTTTCATGCGGGGGCGCGGGTTAATACCGGGGCATAAGGGCGACCTGGATCGTGTGTGCTTCTGCTTCCTTCATCTTTGGAAGCGAAGGGCGAGGAGGGCGGGAAGGCCCGCGGAGTTCGGTTTCCCCCTTCTCCTTTCCGCGATGGGCAGGCTGCGGCGGCGGGGTTATCCTCGTAGCCAATGACCCGCACATTCGACATTCAAGGGCATCGCGGCGCCCGCGGCCTGTTCCCGGAAAACACGCTGGAGGGCTTTCTCGCGGCCTTCGCGCTGGGGGTCACCGCGTTCGAACTGGATGTCGGTATGACCGGCGATGGGGTTCCGGTGGTTGTTCACGATCCGCTGCTGAACCCCGATATCGTGCGCGATCCGGCCGGCCTGTGGTTGGCGGAACCCGGACCGGCGGTGTGGTCGCTGACCTTCGCGGAACTGCAAACCTACGATGTCGGGCGTTTGCGCCCGGCCTCCCGCGCCGCCGGGCTGTTCCCCGATCAGCGGCCCTACGACGGCGCCAGGATTCCCAGTTTGGCGGCCGTGCTGGACGCCCTGCCGAACGCGCGCTTCACCATCGAGATCAAGACCGACCCGGCGCACCCCGCATGGACCGCCCCGCCGACAGTCCTGAGCGAGGCCACGCTGACCGTGATCGACGAAGCCAAAGCCGTCGGGCGTGTCCTTGTCGAGGCATTCGATTGGCGGGTGCAACACCACATCCGTCGCATCCGCCCCGACATCCGGCTGGCATGGCTCACCCGGCCGGAGACGGTGCTGAATGCCGCCCTGTGGTGGGACGGGGTGGCACCACTGCCGTCGGTGCCCGCTGCTGTCGCCGCAGAGGGCGGGCCGGTCTGGGCGCCCGATTACGCAAGCCTGACGCGTGACGAGGTCGCGGAGGCCCATGCACTTGGTCTTCTGGTTCTGCCCTGGACCGTGAACCAGCCGGATGACATGCGTCGCCTGATGGGATGGGGCGTGGACGGGCTGATCTCCGACCGGCCCGACCTCGCGCTTGGCCTGCTCGCCTAACGGCAGCGATACGGGTGCCGGCCGCACCCGGAGTTTCGGCATCGAAGCATAACCGGGGCTTTGCGGATCGCGGCGTTGCGCGCACTCTCCGCGGAATGTGTGGACGCTATGCCAGTTTCCTGCCACCCGACCTGATCGCGCGCCTGTTCGGCACGAAGAACCCCGTGCCTAACCTGAAGCCGACATGGAACATGGCGCCCACGATGGATGCACCCGTCATCCGCCGTCATCCGGAAACCGGGGAGCGTCATCTGGATGTCCTGACCTGGGGCTTCATCCCCGCGTACACCAAAACCCTGAAACAGGCCCGACGCCCGGTGAATGCGCGGTCCGAGACCGTCGCGTCGTCGGGGATGTTCCGCAACGCCTTCGCCAAGCGCCGGTGTATTGTTCCCGCGGCCGCGTTTTATGAATGGCACGCCGGCCCGCATGGCAAAACGCCATATGCAATCGCCCGGGCCGACGGCGATCCGCTGGCGTTCGCGGGCATCTGGGAGGGGTGGCGCGGGCCGGACAGCGAGATCGTCCGCGGCTTCGCGATTCTTACGACCTCCGCGAATGCCCAAATGTCGGTGCTGCACGAACGTATGCCGGTGATCCTGGATCGATCCGACTGGCCGGGCTGGCTGGGCGAAGCCGAGGCCGATCCGGCCAGTCTGCTGCGTCCCGCGCCGGAGGGAATTTTGAAGATTTGGCCAGTCGATAAGCGGGTCGGCAATGTCAGCAATGACGGCCCTGAACTGCTGCAACCGCATGAACCGGCGCTACGTTGAATCCGCTGCTGTCCTCTGCACGGAAAGACGCGTCACGATGAGCGAGCCGACCAAACTGACCGAATTGAAGCGCGACCTTCACCTGCTGGTTGAAGGTCCAGACGGTGAACCGCTGCCGCCGCACCTGAGTCGCGGTCGGACGGCCACGTCGCCGCACCAAATTCCCTTCCCAGGCTGGAAGGACATCCTGGTCCGGTCCTGGAACGAGGTGAACAAAAACAATATCTTCCTGGTGTCCGGCGGGGTCACATACGCCATCCTGCTGGCTTTGTTCCCTGGCCTGGCGGCGTTGGTTTCGCTCTACGGACTGCTGCTGAACCCGATCCAGGTTGAACAACAGGTGGAAGCGCTGTCGCGCATGCTGCCGCCCGAGACGACAAAGATGATCGCGGAAGAACTGCATAATCTGATCACCGCCTCGCAAGGATCATTGACTATCAGCGCCGCGGCGGCATTGGTGTTCGCACTCTGGAGTGCCTCCCGCGGTATGAGTGGCCTGATAACCGCCCTCGACATCGCCTATGATCAGCGAGAGACGCGGGGATTTTTCAAGCTGAATGCGGTGGCCATCCTGTTGACCATCCTGACGCTGCTTGGCGGGACCGTGGTCATCGCCTTGGTCGCGATATTGCCTGCGGTGCTACAGTTCGTCGGCTTGGCCAGTTCGACCCAATGGCTGGTTCTGGTGCTGGAATGGCCATTGCTGATCGTCGTGGTGATGACAGGTCTGGCAATGCTTTACCGCTACGCGCCCAACCGGCAGGCCCCGCAATGGCGCTGGGTATCTCCCGGTGCGGTGGTGGCCACATTGCTCTGGCTGCTGGGGTCGATCGGCTTCACGGTCTATGTGTCCCACTTTAACAGTTATGACCGGACCTACGGTTCCCTTGGGGGTGTCATTGTAATGCTGACATGGCTGTACCTGTCAGCCTTCGTTGCCTTGTTCGGGGCGGTCATCAACGCCCAGTCCGAACGGCAGACTAAAGCGGATTCAACCGTGGGGCGTCCGAAGCCAATGGGAAACCGCAGGGCCTATGCCGCCGATACCGTGGGCGAACGAACCTCGTAGAACAAAACTTTCATGAAAAAAGTAACTGGGGGAGTTGACGAAGCCCCCCCTCATCCGAACATGTATGCCCAACCGTCCCATCCTGGACAGACCGAACCCGCGGGAAACCTCGATATGCGCCCCAGCCCGTGCCACCTGATGCTCGTGCATCCTGACCAGGCTTCCGCCGTCACCGACGCATTGTGGGCGCGCCTGCGCCATGAAGCCGAGGAAGCCTATCAGCGCGAACCAAAGCTCGCGTCGCTGTTTTTCGATTCAATTCTGAATCAACCAAGTTTCGAGGCGGCGGTGTTCCACCGGGTCGCCGCGCGACTGAAGAACGACACGATCTCGTTGCCGCTGATCGTGCAGGCTTTCGCCAAGGCGGCCGAGGATGACGGTTGCCTGGTAGAGGCGGCGAAGGCCGACATCTCCGCCGTACTGGATCGCGATCCGGCCTGCACGCGGTTGATGGAGCCGTTCCTGTATTTCAAGGGATTTCACGCGATCCAAACCCACCGGCTGAACCACTGGCTGTGGAACCACGGAGAGCGGGATTTCGCGCTGTATCTGCAAAGCCGCTCATCGGAGGTGTTCCAGACCGATATCCATCCTGCCGCGAAATTCGGGCACGGTATCTTCCTGGATCACGCCACCGGATTGGTCGTGGGGGAAACGGCGGAGGTCGGCGATGACGTGTCGATGCTGCACCATGTCACCCTTGGCGGCAGCGGCAAGGAATCGGGTGATCGCCATCCGAAGATCCGGCGCGGTGTGGTGATCGGCGCCGGAGCCGCGATCCTGGGGAATATCGAGGTCGGCGAACACGCGCGTGTCGCCGCCGGTTCTGTGGTACTGAAGGCGGTTCCGGCCCACGCCACCGTTGCCGGTGTCCCGGCGAAGGTGATGCGGATCGTGGACAACGACGTACCGTCGAAATCGATGGACCAGACCCTCAACGATCTGGCCTATCAATCCTTCAACTATACGATCTGACGAGTTCCTGACTTAAGCCGCCCTTACCCCTGCGACGAAGGTCGTTGCCTCGGCCGATAGCTGTTCCGCCTGCTTTGACAGTTCCGATGCTGAACTCAGCAGCAGGCTGGCGGCGGACCCGGTTTCGCTCGTGGTCTGGCTGACCCCGCCGATCCCGGTCGTGACGTCCTGCGCCGCATGGGCGGTCTGTTGCACCGTTCGGGCGATTTCCGACGTGGCTGAGCCTTGTTGCTCAACCGCCGCGGCAATGGCCGAAGCGATCATGCTGACCTCATCAATCGTGGTTGCGATGCCGCGGATGGCCTCAACGGCCTCTTTGGTGTCGGACTGAATCTGATTGATCTGGGCGCCGATCTCCTCGGTGGCTTTGCCGGTCTGATTGGCCAGGCTTTTCACCTCCGAAGCAACCACGGCGAATCCCTTCCCGGCGTCGCCGGCACGGGCCGCTTCGATCGTGGCGTTCAGCGCAAGAAGGTTGGTCTGACTGGCGATGTTAGTGATCAACCCGACCACAGCGCCGATCTTCTCCGCGCCTTCCGCCAGTGCCCGAACAATGGCGTCGGTGCGCTTGGCGTCAGCCACCGCGCGGGCAGTGATTTTCGACGATTGAGCCACCTGGCGGCTGATCTCGCCGATCGACGCGCTCAATTCCTCGCTTGCCGATGCCACGGTCTGCAAACCGCCGCTGGCTTCTTCCGCCGCCGAGGAAACGGTCGCCGCTTGGCGATATCCTTCGCCGGCCGATGCCGTCAGTGACCGCGCGGTAGTTTCCAATGCCGCCGAACCGGTGGATAGCTGTCCTACCAGATGAACGATCTTGGTTTCGAAGCCATCCGCCAAGCGGGACAGGATTCCTTTCTGCGCCATCGACGCCTGCTGTTTTGCCGTATCCTGTTCCGCCCGCAGCCGCTCGGTTTCCGTCATGTTGCTCTTGAACACCAGAACCGTGGCAGCCATCTGGCCGATTTCGTCGCGCCGATCCGTTCCTGGAATCGCGGTCGTGAGGTCGCCTTTTGCCAACCGGTCCATTGCCGCCTTCAGGCTGCCTAATGAGCCGGTGATGTCCCGGTTGATCAGCCATGCCGCAAGGGTGGTCAGCAGCAGGACCGCACCCCCGAACTCAGTCATCCGCACCACCGAACTATAAAACTCAGCATCCAGATCGTCGGTATAGGCACCGGCGAAGAACACCATTTCCCATGGTTGGAATCGAGTGGCGGCGACGATTTTGGGCTGCGGCGTTGTCTGTCCCGGCTTGGGAAACATATAAGTTGCGACGCCGTTGTCGGCGGCACCCAAGGCCTCGACAATCAGGCTGCCGATCGGCTTGCCGGAAGCGGCATCAAGCGACTGAGGCGTGTTCTCCAGCTTGGCATTCACGCCATGCATCAAGGTCGCGCCGGTATGGGCGTCCAGTGCCCCCAAATAGCCGGTCCCGCCATCGTAACGCAGGGCGCGGACATCGCGGTGGAACTGGTCCAGCGCCTCTTGCCGGGTCATTTCATGTGCTGTCACCTGGGCCTCCAGGCTTGCCGCGAGAGTCGTGCCGGCGCTTACCACGGCCTGCAGTTTTTCGAGCCGGTCATTGCGCATGCGCTGATGCAGCGTATCCGCGCCGATGGCGCCGATGGCCACCATTGCCATTGCGGATAGTCCGAGCAACAGGGCCATCTTTGTGCCAAGTTTCAAATTACCGAGAAAGCTCACCGCGATCATCCTTTTCAGCCGCTTCAATGTCCTCTTACCGGTTATAGGTTAACAAAACATAAATGCAGGCCGGTGTTTTTGATTCGCGATCCGGTAGCGGATTTAAGCCACGGGCAACCCACCGGCTCGTTATGGCGCCGTACAACTGGCCGGACGCGGCGGCAACACGCGAGCGGGACTACCCGCGGCCAAACGGGCGACCAAACAAGCGGTCCGCATGCCACCTGCGACGACGCCGCCACGGCGAGTCTTCGACCTGCCGCGGGCGTGGCCCTGAACCTTTGGGACCGCGACCGAAGCCCATTACATTGGCGGTACAAGTCCGTCCTTGCCGACGCCAACACGGGTGGCCGTCAGCGTCCCGTCCTCGCCCCTGGCGACGAAAGCGATGATGTGCGCGCCCTTCTTCAGCGCGTCGCGCGTCGCCGGCTCATAAGTAATGACCGGCACCTTTTCCGGTACGAACACTTTCTGCTCGCCGCCCTTGTAGGTCAGCGTCAGCAATCGCCCGTTGGTGACCTTCAGATCCCCGACCGTGCCGTTCGTCATCGTGCTGCCCGTGCCCAGGTCCCACGGCCGGTGGCCTTCGCCGACACCGCGCATCGACTCTGGAAACACCTGGATTTCCAGTGCCTTTAGCGTCCCGTCCGGTTGGGTGACCGCGGCAGTGCCAATAAAAGAGCCCGGCTTGATTGCCTCGATGGAGATCGGTTCGATCAGCGTGTAGCCCGCATCCGCCGCCAGCTTCATCGTCAGATGCTCGCCACTCCGGGTCGTTACATGCATTGACGTCCCATCCACCGCGTCGATCGTCCCGCGAACCCTGCTCATGGGCAGCGGCGTCTGGGCGAATGCCGCACCACCGAACCCAATAATGGCCATGGCGACGAACATTGTGCGCCTCGATACCGACATTTCAGCTCCCCTTTTTTCAGTGTCGCTTACGTAGTCGGAATAGCGGGCATGGTAAGTCCTGACCCCGCCGATTTCGGCTGTCGCACTGCACAATCATACGGTAATGCCCGAACTGGACAAACGCCTGAACCGTACAAATGAAGGTATCGAAGCATGATCGTGATAACCACCGACCACGCCGAGCACGATCCTAACAGGTTCACCCTCCCCACCGACACCCGCCCATACTGGGAGGTTCCAGCCAGGGCCGACACGCTGCTGGCCACGCTCGGTGCGGCCGGCATCCCCTCCCAACCCGCGAAAGACCACGGTTTGGCGCCGATCGCGCGCATCCATGACGCAGGCTATCTGCGCTTCCTGGAAACCGCCTTCTCCCGGTGGCAGGCATTGCCGAACGCCGCCCCGATCCTGCGCGCGCCGGCTTATGCCGTCCGCCACGGCGGCCGCTGCCCGGACGCCGTGGCGGGGCAGGCGGGATGGTACCTCAGCAGCGTCACCTCGCCGATCGTTGAGGCGACGTTTGCTGCCGCCGTCGGCTCTGCCCATGCCGCGATCGATGCGGCCGATGCGGTCTTGGCTGGCCAGCCGGTTGCCTATGCGCTGTGCCGCCCGCCCGGCCATCACGCCCATACCGATATGGCGGGTGGGTTCTGCTATCTGAACAACGCCGCGATCGCCGCACAGCGCATGCTGGATGCCGGCACCTTCCCGGTGGCGATCCTGGATTTCGACGTCCATCACGGCAACGGCACACAACAGATTTTCTACCAGCGCGACGACGTATTCTACGCCTCGGTCCATGGCGACCCGGCCGGGCTGTATCCGTGGTTCGCCGGATATGCGGACGAAACCGGACAGGGCAGGGGCGTCGGCTGGAACCTGAACCTGCCGTTGCCGCCCGGCACGGGTAACGACGGCTTCACCGCTGCCACCGGCCAGGCACTGGAAGCCATCGCCGCCAAGCGTCCCGCCGCGTTGGTCGTTTCCCTGGGCTTCGATGCGCAGGATGGCGACCCGGCGGCCAATCTGTCCGTCGATGCAAAGGGCTTCGCCGTCGTTGGCCGTCAGGTCGCCGCTTTGGGTTTGCCGACCCTGCTGGTGCAAGAGGGTGGCTACCTTGTCGAACGCCTTGGTTCAAACCTGACCGCATTTCTGACCGGCCTGGGCGTCCTGTAGGGTGCGTCGCCGCACATTCCTGGCCGCCGCGAGCGCGCTTGCCGCCCGCAGCATTGGCCGGAGCACAGAGGCATCGGTGCTACGTTTCATGCCGCAATCCGATCTGGCGATCCTGGACCCGATCTACACCGCGGCCTACGTCACCCGTAACCATGCCATGATGGTTTTTGACACTCTTTATGGCACCGACCGGGAAACCCGGGTGTCGCCGCAGATGGTTGCCGGCCACACCGTCAGCGACGACGGCCTGACCTGGAACCTGACGTTGCGCGAAGGTCTGCGCTGGCACGATGGCCAACCGGTCCTGGCCCGCGATTGCGTCGCCAGCGTCCGCCGTTGGGCGGCCCGCGACAGTTTCGGGCAGACGCTGATCGGGGTGACCGACGAATTGTCTGCCCCGGACGACACGACCATCCGGTTTCGGCTGAAACGTCCGTTTCCGCTGCTGCCGGCGGCGCTGGGCAAGCCCGGCTCCAGCATTTGCGCGATGATGCCCGAACGGCTGGCACTGACCGATCCCTTCAAGCAGATCACCGAGATGGTCGGCAGCGGCCCGTTCCGCTTCAAGGCCGATGAACGCAACGCCGGCTCGCTTGTGGTCTATGAGCGCAACCCCTTCTATGTGCCGAACCCTTTGGGCGCCAGCAGTTTCACCGCCGGCCCCAAGGTCGCCTATGTGGACCGTGTGGAATGGCATGTGATCCCCGATGCCGGCACCGCGGCCGCCGCCATTCAGTCCGGCGAGATGGACTGGTGGGAGGTCCCGTCCTTCGATCTATTGCCGCTGTTGCGGCGAAACCCCGACCTGACGATTCCCGAACCTGACCCGATGGGGTTTCTGGGCAATATGCGGCTGAACCACCTGCGGCCGCCGTTCAATAATCCCGCGATCCGACGCGCCCTGCTGAGTGCGATCAGCCAGGAAGACTACATGTCCGCGGCGGCAGCCGATCCCGCCAACTGGCGCGCCGGCGTCGGTGTGTTCTGCCCCGCCTCGCCGATGGCGAGTAACGCTGGCATGCAAGTGCTGAACAGTCCGCGTGACCTGACCGCCGTGAAGAAATCCATAGAAGCGGCTGGCTACAACGGCGAGCGTACCGTCGTGCTTGTCCCCTCCGACCTGGCGTTACTTAAGGCGCTTGGTGATGTCGGCGCCGATCTGTTGCAGCGCATCGGCATGAATGTCGATCCGCAATACCTGGACTGGGGAAGCACGTTGCAACGCCTGTCAAAAACTGACCCGGTGGCGCAGGGCGGGTGGAGTATGTTTCACACCTACTGGTCGGGCCTGGATGAGTACGATCCCGCCCAACATACCTATCTGCGGGGCAACGGGATGGCGGCGGGGCGCGGTTGGCCGACCAGCGAAAAGCTCGAATCCCTGCGCAATGAATGGTTGTTTGCCCCCGATGCCCAGGAACGCAAGGCCATCGCCGCGCGGATGCAAGAGCAGGCATTCATCGATGTCCCGTTCATCCCGCTAGGGCAGATCCTGCAGCCGACGGTGTTCCGCCGCAATGTGTCCGGTGTGTTGAGCGGCTATGCCCTGTTTTGGAACGTGAAGAAGGGGTAACGGCGGCATCGTTTCCGGCGCTTGCATCGATCCTGGCCTTCGGTAATGACACCCCGATAAAGCAATTCCAGAAGGAGACCCCATGCCACTCGACCAACCCCGCACCGGTTCCGACTGGATCGCACCCGACTGCGCCGGCATGGATTTCCATGGCACTGACCATGGGTTGCGCGATCTTCTGGCGATTTACCTGCCCGCGGACGTTCTCGACCAACTGACACCGCATTACCAACGTCTGGGTCAGCTTGCGGGCGGGCGGCTGGACGAATTGGCCCGGGTCGCCGACCGCCATCCCCCGGTGCTGCATGCCCGGGACCGCTTCGGCCGGGACCTGGATTGGATCGAATACCATCCCGCCTATCGCGAGATGGAACAGATCGCCTTCGGCGACTTCCAGTTCCACGCCATGAGTCACCGCGGCGGCGTCATGGGGATGGACCGCCCGCTGCCGCCGGTTGCTAAGTACGCCTTCCAGTACCTGTTCGTGCAGGGCGAGTTCGGCCTGATGTGTCCGATCAGCGTCACCGACACCTCAATCCACCTGATCCGCAAGTTCGGCAGTAACTCGCTGCAAGACTACCTGCTGCCCAAGATGCTGTCGGCCGATCCCTCCACTATGTGGAAGGGCACTCAGTTCATGACCGAAAAGGCCGGCGGATCGGATGTGGGCGCGATCGAGACCATCGCCCGCAACGAAGACGGCGTGTGGCGCCTGTTCGGCGAGAAATGGTTCTGTTCCCACACCGACGCCGACGTCGCCCTCATGCTCGCTCGGCCCGAGGGCGCGCCGTTGGGCACCAAGGGCCTGGCGCTGTTCGCGCTGCCGCGGCGCACCAAGGATGGCAAGCGTAACGCCTATCGGATCGTCCGGTTGAAGGACAAGCTGGGCACCAAATCCATGGCCAGCGGAGAAATCCGGCTAGAGGGCGCCGAGGCCTATCTGGTGGGCCAGCAGGATCAGGGCCTGAAGCAGATGATGGAGCAGGTTAACCTGTCCCGCCTGTCGCATGGCGTCCGCGCCGCGGCGATGATGCGGCGCTGCATGAACGAGGCATTGGCGGCGTCGCGCGGACGTTCGGCCTTCGGCCAAACCGTGGCGGATTTCCCCCTGATGCGCCGGCAACTCATGAAAATGCTCGTCCCCGCCGAACAGGCGTTGTCGATGGCACTGTGTACCGCCGACGCGCTGGGCCGTGGTGCAAGGTCTGAACTGCGCATCCTGACCGGCCTGCTGAAACTGCGCGCCTGCCGCGATAACGCAACGGTCGCCACCGCCGCGATGGAGGCCAGGGGCGGCAATGGCTACATCGAGGACTGGGTCAATCCAAGGTTGATCCGCGACGCGCAGGTCGGGCTGCTGTGGGAGGGCACCAGCAACATCAACGCGCTGGACGTGATCACCCGGGCTGTGGGCAAGTCCGGCGCGCATCTGGCGCTGCAATCGATGCTGAAAGCTCGGCTCGCCGAGGCGACCACACTGCCGGCGCCGTTTCGCTCGGCTCTGGATGGCGTGCTGGACCGGGCGATTACCCTTGCTGAACGGGTTGCTGGCAACGGGCAGGAGACGTTGGCGCGTCAGGCGGCAACGGCGCTGTACGATGTGTCCAGCGCAATTCTACTGGCGTGGGAAGGGTCCCGTACCGGCGCGGACGCAAGGCGCGCGCTGCTGTCGCGTTTCGTGCTGGCCCACCGTCTGACCGCCGCCGATCCGCTGGCACCGGAGGAGGCTGCCTGGGAAGCCCCAGCGACCGCCGCGCTGCTGGGCGATAGGCGGCTTGATATGGATGCTGTGGCTACATTGCTGGTGTAACGAGTACGGCGGAAGGTCCCAAGGGTCGGCCCCCGGAAGCCCCGGGGTGCCAACCCATTTAGTTTTCCAGCGTCGGCATATGCTCGCGCAGGATTTGATTGATGCGCGCCTGCCAGCCGGATCCGCTGCGGCGGTATGCTTCCAGGAGATCGACGTCCAGCCGCAGAGTTTGGTTGACCTTCTTGTCGGCTTTCGCCGGCCGGCCGCGGCCGCGCTTGATTATCTCGCCGGCTTCGGGGCCGAACACCTCGGCAAACACCTCGGCGGCCGGCCGAGCGTCGCGGATGGATTCACTGGTCCATTCCGGGTTGATTTCATCCGGCCGGGAAGTCTTGTCGTCCTTTTTGTTGCTCATACCAACCAACCTCTTTCCAATGGGCCTTGCGAAAGCTGATCACATGCACCGCGCGATTCTGGTATGTGACCATCGCCGCGTGAAGCCGCGACCCCAAATAAGCCAGCACCAGTATCCGGCGCTCTCCGTAGTCTTTGCGGCGGTCTTCGCGGGCGATCGCCGTATGCCAATCCAGATCCTCGACCAAGCTGAACGGAAGCTCGCGTTCCGCGATGTTTTTGGCATCCTTGGCCGGATCGAACCTGACGCGCATTTCTAAGCCTCCGCATAATTTGCGTCAATAATAAAAGCTGTAGCTAAAAAACTACCTAACCGCCGGCGTTTGGCTGGCGGGCGCGTGCAGCAGAACGTCGCCCAGCTTGGCCAGCAGGTAATCCGCATCCCCTTCTCCGACATCCTCGACCAACGTCAGTACCCGGCTAATCACCCGGGACCGGAACCGTTCAAGGTCGCGCGCCTCGCCGTTGAAGGAGGTGTCGTCCACCACGTCCACTGCGGCCTCGACCGCTCGGTAAAGGGCTGGCGGCATCGCAGCCTTTTGAAACAGCGCTTTCAGCCCCTTGCGGCTGGGTTCGTGAATCAGGATCTGTGCGTTCGCTAGCGGAACGTCGCCTTTGGCCGCCATCGCCGCCTCGAAAAAAGCGATATCGCCGGTACACAGCGCGCGCAGGATCAGCGATGGCGTCAGCCGGCCATTGCGCTGCATTTGCGTCACCATTTGTCGCAAGTCGTCGTCCGATGCGCCCAAACTGAGCTGGAGGATCGCGTGTTCGCGCGACGAAAGAGCGATATCCGCCGCGGTTTCCGGTGCCAGGTCGTGGGTCTTCACCAGATGTGCCTGCAACGCCTTCGACACCATCGTCGCCAGCCGTTCCGCTACGGTGGCGGGCAGGGTTTCCCGCTCCACCATCGCCCGCTTCACGTTCGGACTCCCCGCAAACCTGGTCACCGCCCGGTTGAATCCATCTTCGGCGATCGCGGCGCTGGCGTTGCCCATCAGCACGACGATCGCCGGTTCGGCCGCGTGGTCGATCAGCGCGTCCGTCACGGTTACCGTCAGGTTGGGCCGGCTCGCGACGGCTTCTTGCTTCAACGACGAGCCGTGCCGCACGATTTCGATCAGGTCTTCGTCCGTCAGCACCAGCGAGTCCGCGAGGACCGGCAGGGCGATGTATTCCACATCCGCGGCAAGTCTGCGGGCCACGTCGTGCGGCAAATGCGGAGAATGCCGCAAGCCGCGCGCCAGGCTTGCACGCACTTTTTCCTCCACATCGCGGGCCAGAAGCCGCACCACATCCTGTGCCAGCCTGACCTCGGTGGCGGTCAATGGCTGCCCGGACAGGTCATTGGCGATTTTTCCCGCGAGTTCGGCCCGAAAATCGGGCGATGGTTCGGCCATCAACCGAGCGACATCGTGGGACGAGAGAGAAACAGGCATTGGCTTAACCTCGCGGATCGAATGGGAACCGCGAGGTTCTTGGCAGAGAGTGATGAATAATCGGTTAATTTCCGGGCTGTTGCCCGCGGAATTCGGAACCGCGAGACAGCTTGATCAGGACTCGTGCAATACTCGCAGGACTTCGCCTTCGGTCAGGATTTGCGGCAGCACTTCTGGCCGGCCGTTATGCCCGGGGAAGAATATATACAGGGGCACTCCATCCCGGCCGTTCTGGCGCAAAAACGCGGTGATCGCCGGGTCCTGCCGCGTCCAGTCGCCTTTCAGATAGGCTACACCGCCCGAGGAAAATGCCGCGTGCACCGCATCGGTGGAAATCGCGACCCGTTCGTTGACCAGGCAGGTGACGCACCAGGCCGCCGTCATGTTCACAAATACCGGTTTGCCTGCCGCCCGCAGCGCCGCAAGGCGTTCGGGCGAATATGCCTCCCCCGAGGCCGTGGCCCCCGGGGGCTCCGACGCGATCCCGCTGAGCACCGCGCCCGCCGCCAGAACCGCGACCAGGGCCAGGGCCTGCCCGAACCGGCGCGGCTGAACCGAGGCTGCCTGCGTTGCCCCAAACACCCAGCCGGCGAACCCCACCAGAACCAGACCGGCCGCCGTGGCCAGCACTCCAGCCGACCCGGCTTCCTGACTGACCACCCAAACCAGCCATGCGGCCGCGCCGTACATCGGAAACGCCAGCGCCTGCTTCAGGATTTCCATCCAGCGGCCGGGGCGTGGAATCAGCCGCACTAACGCGGGCATGGAGGCAAACGCGATGTAAGGCGCGGACATCCCCAGGCCCATCATCGCGAACACCAACACCGTCACGACCGGGGGCGCCGCCAGCCCGGCCGCGACGGCGACGCCCATGAACGGTGCGGTGCAGGGCGTGGCAACCAGCACGGCCAGCAGTCCGGTGAAGAAACTGCCGGCTGTTCCATGGCGTTCGGCCAGTCCGCTGCCGGCCCCGGACAGGCTCGCCCCGATTTGAAACACGCCGGACAAATTCAGGCCCACCGCGAACAGCAGCCAGGTCATCGCGGCCACGAAGACCGGCGAGGAGAATTGAAACCCCCAGCCCGCCGCCGAACCCGCCGCCCGGGCGGCCAGCAACCCGGTGGCTAACGCCGTGAATGTCACCAGCACGCCGGCGGTGTATGCAACGGCATGGCCGCGTCCGCGCCCGGCATGCGCGGCCAGCGACACCGCCTTCATCGCCAGGATCGGAAATACGCAGGGCATCAGGTTCAGGATCAGCCCGCCCAGAAAAGCGAACACCAGAATCTGGGTCAGCGGCGGCACGGCCTCGGGCGGCGGCGGCCCGGGGGGCGCATCCACGACGACATCCGTTTCCATCCCGGTGCGGTCGCGCACCGACAGCACGCCGGTCAGCGCCTTGGTTCGGTCGAACCCCTTGGCCGGTTTCAGCGCCAGGGTGAAGCCGCCCATCCGCACCGACAGCGGTTGTGCCGCGTCGTCCTGAATCCACTCGGGCTGGTCGGGAATAAACCAGGCATCGGTCACGGTGGCGGGCGTCAGTTCCGGCCCTTGCACGAATAAGGTTCCGTCCGGCGAAACCCGGGCCGACCATGGCGAGGGGCGGGGTACGGAGCGGTCGTGGGCGGCGAACAGACCTGCCTGCGCCGAGAGGATTGGGGTCCCGACCGGCAGGGTTACCGAAAAGTCGCCCTCCTCCGGGACGCAGATATCCTTGCATACCAGCCACTGGGCGTGTGCCTTGATCGTGCCGTTCTGGGCGGTGACGGTGACCGGCAGCAGGACCTCGCCCAAATAGGCGTAGGTCATCACCGAGCCTTCGGCGACTCGCCGCGGGGTCGGCCAGTCGATCGGCGTCTGCGTGGCGCCCTGGATCGTCAGGTCCGGCGGCACGCCGGCGTCGCCAGGATTCTTCCAGTAGGTGTGCCAGCCATCCGCCATGCGCAGCCGCAAACCGACACGGAACGGCTTGCCGGGCTCCATCGCGTTGGTTTCGGTGACCAGCGTCGCGACCGCGCGCTTGCTGCTGACCGGGGCGCTTTCTAGCGCATGCGCCGAACCAGCCGCCAGCGTGGCCAAAAGCAGGCCCAGAACCGCCCTCAGAAGCCGCTTCATACCGTCTCCGTTTGCCGTCACCGCGGTCATATGCGCCTCTCAGACGCCCGATGCCAGATTGCCGCTCGGGCGCGGGGCTACCCATGCCGGATTTTTCGTCCTAGCGTTGGTCCAACGACGACAAAACGGGGAAATCGCTCATGACCACCAACAGCTTCGGCGGCGATTGCCTGGCCGGCGTGCGC